>NZ_BSVC01000006.1:300000-428069 GCF_030269905.1 Pelosinus sp. IPA-1
TTGTTGTTGCGAGTTATTGGCTTGTTGCGAGTTACTGGCTTGCTGCGAGTTACTAGCTTGTTCTTGTGTCATGTGATCACCTCCTGACCATATTATTTACGCATAGTGATTGAGCTATGCAATTGGTATTGGATATACGTCGTACCTTAATTGGTAGGGCGGTGTTTTTTATTTTGAAGATTGTGTTATAAAAAATGATAAATAAAGTATGTATATAGTAAGACTGTTCAAAAACATACATAATTGGAGGGGGAGAAATGTGGTTCGATGGGCCTGATGTGCTTGAAGTAGGAGTTATTTTAATTGTAATAGCTGTTATATGTATCTTTTGGCTAAAACATTCGGATCGTGCTTAAAAGCATCGCAACTACAGGCACTGCAAGGCTTTTGTGAACCTTGTAGTGTTTTTAGTTTCAAGTAGTTAGAAGCCCGACTTAAAGTTGATTAATCAACTATTATTAATTCATAGGTAATTATAATTAGTACAACCCAAGGAAAATAATGCGAAGCATTGGATAATAAAGTACAGGCAGTCGTTAAATCCATTATAAAAATCTCCTCTAAAAATAAAATAGAGTTTAACTATACCAACAATTAGAATAAATGTAAAGTATTTACATTTATTCTAATTGAATATTTAAAAGAAAATGGAAATTAATAATGTATTTCTTTGGAAAATAGAAGGTGAATTAAAGTGTAATAAAGAAGAGGACGAATATGGAATAGAAAGTATGATATAAGTGCAGCTTGTCATGCATGAGATAAGAGGCTGAGTATGAAATTATGCAATTTGAAACCAAATCGACACTTACAACCATATGTTAGTCGTTATTGGTTGTGGGAGAATGAACCGAATTTACCTCAAATTATGCCCGGTACAGGAACTGAATTAATGTTTCATTATTATGAACCATTCGCTGGTAGAAATCAGAAGAATGAAATTTTTGTAGCGCCTAATTGTCATATTATATCTCCGCGTTATGGGTGTTATCATATAAATCCAGCAAGGTATAGCGGTTTTATTTCTGTGAGGTTTCGTGCAGGTGCTTTTCGCCACTTTTCTAGAGAATCAGGTAATGATTTAATAGACCGCTTTATTGATATTAATGAAATATGGGGAAAAAAAGGGCAAGAATTTGGACAACGGGTACTAGATGCAAAAAGTCTCCAGGAAAGGATTATTATAATCGAATATTTTCTTATGAGGTTCCTCGAAATGTATCGTCGTCCAAATTCATGGTTAGATGCAGCGGTAAAAAAGGTGTTTTATGGCTGCAGTGATGTAGTACTGAAAGAAATAAGTAGTGAATTATTTATTAGTGATAGGCAACTTCAAAGAAAATTTAGGGAAGCAGTTGGTGTTAGTCCGAAAACTTTTCAACGAAATTGTCGTTTTGAAACGGTATTAAAGCATTTACTACTTAACAAAGAAACAGATTATCTAACGAGTGCACTGGAACACGGATATTATGATCAATCCCATTTTATTAAAGAGTTTAAGACGTATGTAGGAGAATATCCATCTTTATTTTTACACGAGGAAAACTTTATGTCGCATTTTTACAATAGAAAATTGTTTGATTGATATAGTATTAGGAACGAGTGAGTTTAGGGTCGCGTATCCCAATGAAGGTTTTGCATCTTGTGCTCGCCATTTTTTTTATTAGGAGGAACTATTTTGAGTTTAAAAGCGGCATTTATATTTATTGCTCCGGAGAATGATGAGAAAATTCATAATGCAATTATTAATGCTCCGGTTGTACAATTACATGTTGTAGGTGTGGAAAATTATCAGGAAGGTGAGCTAGTCGCTAGAAGAATGGTTGAACAAGGTATCGAAGCTATTGAACTCTGTGCAGGTTTCGGAATTGAGGGAGTTGCGAAGATTAAAGCAGCAGTAAAAGGAAAAGCAATAGTTGGTGTAGTAAGATTTGATAATCACCCAGGTTTTGAATTTAAAAGCGGTGATGATCTATTTTAGTGATTTAACCGACTATATAAGTTATATATTATGTATCTTAAATTTCAAGAATATAACATAATCCTGCAGGAATTTAACAATATTGAGCGAAAATCAATTAAAAGTATATAAATGGCAAACCTTCTGAAAAGAAGGGACGCAAAGCTATGGGTCTAAGGACGATTAAGTCTATGATTGCCAGGTTGCATTTCTTGAAATGCAACCTGGCAATTTTTTTGTGTAAAAATTGATGTTTGTTGCCAGTTTTCATCAAAAGGAATTAACCTGTATAAGTACTGTAGCAAGCTTTCAGGTGAATGAAACGTATGTAATGGGACAACCAGACGTGACTATGAAAAATACATCTTATCAGGACGGTGAGTTTTTTAAGTGAAAAAGGTTTTTATATTACTGTTTTCGGTTGCAACGATAGTCGGTATACCAATAAATGAGCACGGGGGAAACGTGGTATATGCTTCAAATGAAGTAAAAATCGAGGGTGGCAATAAACTTTCTGTAATACCAGGAAATACAGAAAAATTTAAAGCTGAATTTGCATATGAAATGGCACAAATTACAGGTAAAATATTATCTACCCCAACTACTAATGTCGAAAACTTTAAAGTTGAGTTTGCGTATTCAATTGCTAGGGTCACAGCAAAAATAATGCCAATTTTGCCCAACGACCAGAAAAATGAATTCGCATATAAAATGGCACAAATCACAACAAAAATAATTAGTGACCCAAACCTAGATGTTGAAAAGGCTAAAGCTGATTTTGCATATGAAATTGCGCAAATAACAACGAGATTTATAACGAATCCAGATAAACTCACTACTGATAAAAACACAATGCTTACAATAACTAATGACTATGTTGATCCGAAAACAATGCTTAGGAATAATGCAGATATCGAACCTAAAACAGTAGTTCAGATGAACAATACGGAAATTAAAGAAAAAGCAAAAAGTAATACAAATTATATCTCACCGGAAACGTATACAGGCCTTATAGATGATTTGAGTCATGTAGGTGACCGGAGCAGTCAATTGGACAACAAAGTAAAGATTGACGGAGAAATTCGTTATCATTACGCTTTGAATAGTGGTCCTGGGCAATTAGATCGGGATTCATCTGGAATTCGTGCCCGTATTGGTTTTAATAGTGCAGTGAATCAGGATTGGCGTGCCTATGGTATGTTGGAAGGTCAAAAGAATGTAGTAAATTATAATAATGATTTCAAGCTTTCACATCTATATGTGGCGGGAAAAAGCGGCGAATCAATGGTGACAGCCGGTTCCTTTGGTTACCTTATGGCGGACGGTAATATTTATGATAGTGACTTTAAAGGCGTAAAAGTTGAGTTTGGAGATCCGATAAAATACACAGTAAGTTATGGCGAAACCGACTATACGAAAAGAACATTCATAGCAACTGCACGGTATAACGATATTGATTACAATCTTGAAGTCGGTGCTCATCACTACCAAAAGGATGACGGCGATCACAGTCAAAACACAATCTGGACTCTTGGTGGAAATTATAATTTCAGTAATTTTGGTTTAGGGGCCATGGCTTTGGGATCTACTTTGACAGACAGCAAAGGTTATGTGCTTAGTGCTACCTATGGAGAATTAAAAACATGGAGGCCGGGTACCTATGGAGTATTTGCCAAATATTATAACCAACCCCAGGGCACGTATATTGCTCATGGAATGAATGGCATAGGTAACTCTATGCAAGGATTTAAAGGCTATGGCTTAGGAATCAACTATACCTTGACAGAAAATGTTGTTACAGGTATCGAATATTATGGACTAAAAGACAAAATCAGTGGAGAACAAGGCGACACATGGTGGAGCCACTTAACTCATTATTTCTAAATTAATAGGTAGGTGAAATGAGATAGGGATGGAAATATTTGAAAGAATTCGAATGAAAAAAGATTTTTTGGCAGTTGTAGGACTTGGCTATGTAGGGCTACCTGTTGCTATTGCATTTGCTGAAAAAGTTAAAACTCTGGGATTTGATACCAATCAAGAAAAAATCAATGTCTACAAAAAGGGAATTGACCCTACTAAGGAAATTGGTGATGAGAAAATTCAAAGTACGGCATTGAATTTTACTACGGATCCAACTAGGTTAAGAGAAGCCAAGTTCATCATTGTTGCTGTTCCAACGCCTGTCAATGGAGATAAAACACCAGATTTGGCGCCGATTGTTAATGCTAGTAAAATAGTAGGGCAAAATTTATCAAAAGACAGTATTGTTGTTTTTGAATCTACAGTATATCCGGGCGTTACAGAAGACGTTTGTGTACCTATTTTAGAGAAAGAATCAAATCTGGTATGCGGAAAAGATTTCAAGATTGGTTATTCTCCGGAAAGAATTAATCCTGGAGATCGAGTACATAAACTTGAAAATATTCAGAAGATCGTATCTGGTATGGATGAAGAAACTGTAGAAAATATTGCGGCTGCCTATGAGTTGATTATACAGGCAGGTGTTTATAAAGCACCCAGCATTAAAGTTGCGGAAGCAACAAAGTTGGTTGAAAATGCCCAAAGAGATATTAATATTGCTTTTATGAATGAATTGGCAATGGCATTTAATCGAATGGGCATTAATACCAAAGAGGTTATCGATGCTATGAATACCAAATGGAATGCTTTAGGTTTTTATCCAGGATTGGTAGGCGGACATTGTATCGGTGTCGATCCGTATTATTTCATCTATCAAGCAGAAGTGCTAGGTTATCATTCCCAAATTATTGCGGCCGGTAGGAAAGTTAATGATAATATGGGTCTTTTTGTAACTGACAACGTAATAAAGAAAATGATTCAATCTGATATCAATGTCAAGAAATCGAATGTTTATATTATGGGGATTACCTTCAAAGAAAATTGTCCGGATATGCGCAATTCAAAAGCCGTTGATGTTTTTAAATACCTTGCTTCATATGGAATCAAGGTAAAGGTAGTAGACCCGGTCGCAGATAAGGCTGAGTTCAAGAAAGAATTCAATATGGAACTTGTAGATATAAAGGATGTTCGAAATGCTGATTGTCTGGTGTTCTTAGTAGCACATCAGCAATTTAAAGACTTACAGATAGAAGACTTAGAAAGTATGTTAAAGCAACAAAAGCAACAAACAAAGCATGTAATTATTGATATCAAGAATATATTTGATAAAAAGAACATAGAAGAGAAGGGCTACTCTTATTGGAGTCTTTAATGATAAGGGGATGATATACGTGAAAAATAAGAAAATTGTATCATCACTGGTTCTGCTTATAGGTATTTGTCTAATGGGGGTGCTTTTCTCCAAAGACTTCTTTACAACGCAGACAGCCGGCGACTATCGCAATATTACCGATTTAGAAAATTCCTATAATGCCGATGCAGAAGCTGCACAAGCTTTAGCGCAGCTTAAAACAAGTCAGGAGAAAGCAACGGTTATTACACATAGCAATAGTGGACAGCGCCATATTGCATTGACTTTTGATGGATTAACAGATCGCACAAGTGTACAACAAATTTTGGACTTATTAAAAAAATACAATGCAAAAGCGACTTTTTTCGTTGATGGGATGCAGACTGCCGAAGACCCTCAAACTGTTATAAACATTAAAAAAGAAGGACAAAGAGTCGAAAATTATACACTCTTAGGCATGGTTAAAATGGAAAATCTACCTGTGGAAAGGGTAGTTAAAGATTTTTGTCGTGCGCAAAAAATTATTAAGGTGACCACCGATCAAGGGGCAAATCTTTTAAAATGCAATGAAACTAAATATACGGATCAATTGCTTCAAGTAGTGAAAGCCACTGGGTTTAACAGTGTTGTAAAAAGCGATGTTTTCTTAAATGTGAAACAAATAAACTCTCTTCCTACAGCAGACAATTTCGTTGGTAATATCAAACCGGGGAGTATCGTTTCTATTAAACTAAAAGCTAACCCCGAGCCGGTTGTTAATGAACCAGGAAAAACAAACTTAAAACCAGCTATAGACAAACAGCCAGGTTTAAAGGTGTTGCCACAATCAACAGACTTGGGAGAAAAAGAAATTATTGATGCGGTAGAAAAACTGTTAATTGCGCTGAATAAAGCAAATTATACTACAGTCTATGTGGAGGATTTCTCAATAACCAATTCTACCCTAAAACCAGTAAACACCACCCAATTGCAGAATCGCAATGAGGTTAAAGTAAATAACGCTTTTTCCTTTATGCCTAAAATCACTGATTTTTTACGAGAACAGATCGTGGCTTTGTTTACCTGTCGGACAGCTTATGCAGCAGAGATTGTAGATAACAATGCTAAAGAAATTAAGATAGTTTCAACCACAGAACCAGCTCTTTCCTATACATTCGGTGGATTGTCCAAAGAAGCAGTAGTGAATGACGTACTCGGAAGATTGAATAGCCTTGGCATTAAAGCAACCTTCTTTGTAGCGGAAATAGAAATGAAAAAATATCCCGAAACACTACGGAGAATTATTGCAAACGGGCACGAAATTGGTGTTGCAATAAGACCAAAAGAGGGGGAAACAATCGAAGAAACTCGCAATACTATTATACGTTCCCGTAATATCTTGCAAGAACAGTTTGGTGTGAAAACCAATTTGGTTAAACAACCATGGGGTGCCGTATTAGATAACACAAAAGAAGCTGTTTTTAGCTTAGAATGCAAATTAATTGGTCAGTCAATCAATGTTGTGCAAAGCAAACATAAAGATTATACCTCCGCAGATCAGGTTATGGTAGAAATTTTCGGTAAATCTATATTTTCATTAGCCCGCGGACAGATCATACATTTTAGAATGGATTACTATACCAATGATCGATTGGTTGGTGATTTGATGGAAACAATTAAACAACGCAAAGTGGATAACATTGCCTATGCAACATCTTATGATAATCCTGCAAATAATCCTGCAAATTATTCTCAGTATATGATTAAACCAGTCGGAGAAATTCTTAGTAATACAAAATTTACTTATCAATACCCAGTCGATCCGAAAAACATTCCAGTACGATTAAGAAATGATGTTCATAGGTTAACGATTGATCAACACAATTTCCTTGACGAAGTTTCCAAACGCTATATCGGCAACGAGGATGTTACTTATGAAGATCGTATGCTCGGTTTTTCAAAAATGGAAACTCGTCATCTTGATAAGAGTGGTTTAATACAAACAGAAGATAATGTTATTTTCTTAACCTTCGATGACTGGGGGACGGATGCGGCAATTAATAAAATTTTATATGTCCTGCATAAGCATAATGTCCCAGGGACATTCTTTGTTCTTACAAATAATGTATTGAATAACCCGAATTTGCTTCGAACAATTGCCACGCAAGGTCATAATATCGGTAGTCATTCTGACAAACATAAGCCAATGGCAGTTCGTGATCCGAAAACAGGTAAGCAAGTCATAACCCAGAATAAAGAAGAATATACGAAGGATCTTGCCACAGCATATCAAAAATTGCGAGATGTTACAGGTGATGTAACAATTAACGGCAAAACTGCCTTGACCAGATTCTTCCGTCCACCAACGCTGGCAATCAGCAAGATGGGGGCTGAAACATTGTTTGAAACCGGTTACGAGTATATTATTTCTGGTTCGTGTAGCACATACGATTATAAGGCCCAGAGTATTCCTGAGCTTGTAGAAACTATCAAAGAAGGAGTATATGCAAAAAATGGTAGTGTGAAAAAGGGTGCTATTTTAACTATGCATATGGGGGACAGCTGTATCTACACTCCAACAGCGTTAGATATATTACTGACTGCAAATGAAGGAAAATCTGATACTGATCCTTCCAAGTTTAAAGTTGGCAGGCTATCTGACTATTTAATTGATGGCTATTCGCAAATAAATCGAAAAAAGTCACTGAAATTAACTAGCCATGATAAGGATTAAAAAAAATCAGGAAAAGAAAATCTATGGTGAAATGGCGAGAGTGATTTATTTTATGCTGGTGCAGCGTGGAAATGGCAAGGAAGTGAACTATGAATAAATTATTTCAACAACAGACAAAAGAAGAAAAAGATGTTTTACTTGTTGCTAAACCTGACCGCAGGATACTTTCAAAAGTGCCTGATAAGGAAGGGGTGCGTACAAATGTAGATAGGCGCCAAGTAAAAGATAATGAGGGTTCTAGCGATATTTCAAATCTTATAGAACATGAAAAAATGGGCAGACGTTATCTAGTGGATTATGATGTTTCAATCGAATATGTTTCTGCTGACAAAAAAGTAACTTGTCACGGGAAAGGTACTGATATATCGACTACCGGTATGTTAATTGAAGTCCCCCATGAGGTTGCTCAAGATTTGAGTCACGCATCGCAAATCAAGTTAAGGTTTATCATAACACCCGGCAGTATGCCGGAAGGATATGAAATGAAAGTCAATATTGCTGCTAAATATATTCGCTTTGACAAAAACGCGGACGGGAAAACCTTATGTGGAGTAGCATTTTTAGAATCACTAGCCCAGTATGCAACCAAGAAGAAAAATTGGTATATGTTATCGGTAGCCGCATTTTTCCTATTTTTTATTAGTGCTTGTATTCTTTTGATGAGGGCGGAAAGTATACTTTATTTTAAGTTTAACAAAATTTTGTATATGTACAGCATTGTTGCGGCGACCTTTTTGCTCACTAGATATTTGTTCGGTTCTTTTTATCGACCTGTTCCCATTGATAAAGACTTTACACCAGGTGTTACGATCATTGTTCCTTGCTTCAATGAGGAGCAATGGATACAAAGAACGATTTCAAGTTGTATTAATCAAGATTACCCAATTGACAAATTAGAAGTTATTGTTGTAGATGATTGCTCTAATGACCAGTCTTTTGAAAAGATTAAAGAAATCGTCGAAGAACTAAAAATCAAAGAACAACGTTACGATATCGAAAACAGGGTTCATTATATTCGCCAGGAAGTAAATGCAGGTAAGCGGGAGGCCTTAGCAAAAGGGACTTTAATGGCAAAACATGAATTAATTGTGTTCGTTGATTCGGATAGTTTTTTAGATCCTTTTGCAATTCGTAATATTGTTCAGCCATTCAAAGATACGAAAATGGGTGGCGTTTCTGGTCGAACCGACGTTGCCAACACGTATACCAATGCACTCACAAAGATGCAGGCTGTACGATATTTTATCGCTTTTCGTATTAATAAAGCGGCAGAAAGCTATTTTGATGCCGTCACATGTTTATCTGGCCCTCTATCTTGTTATAGAAAAGATTTGATTGTAAAAAACATGGATGCGTGGCTAAATCAGACATTTTGGGGAGCAAAAGCCACTTTTGGTGATGATCGAAGTATGACCAACTTTATATTAAGAGAGAATCGTACAGGTTACCAAGATACTGCCATATGTAATACGATTGTACCGAATACATATGGTATCTTTTTGAAGCAACAGATGCGCTGGAAACGTTCGTGGCTTAGAGAATCGCTAATTGCAGCTGTATTTATGTGGAAGAAAGAACCTTTTATGGCGTTATCTTTTTATATGGGCGTGCTCGTGCCGTTCTTAGCACCCCTTATTGTTCTTTATAACTTGATTTACATTCCACTTACACACAGAGTGTTTCCGTTAACCTTTATCATCGGTATTTGCTTAATGGCTTTGCTTATGAGTATGGCACAATTGTTTCTTAGAAAAAGTTCAACTTGGATTTACGGATTATGGTTTTGCTTATACTACGAAGCTGTACTTTTATGGCAGATGCCCATTGCTTGGTTTACTTTTTGGAAAACCACATGGGGAACACGCATGACTCCAGCAGATCTTGCAGAACTGTTAAAGAAAAATAGTAGAAAGCAAGAGAGGGCATAGATGATGACGATATCAAATGAAAAATTCACTGCCCAAAAAGACAGAAGAAAATTTATACGTGTCGTGATACAAATTACGATCATTCTTGCAGTGATTGCTATTTGTATAACAACTTTTTTTACCCTAAAAGCGTATAAGGCTTTTACACCGCAGAATACAAAGATTTCAGGAGATAAAGGTTTTGTTACTCTTGCCTATTTTGGGGTAGAACGAATTGACAATCAAAACCTAATTGGAGTGGAGCGTTTACATGACCATTTGCAAGCACTAAAAGATTTAGGTTATGTAACTATCACACAACAAGATGTTTTAGATTACTATCAATCAGGAAAAAACCTGCCCGAAAAATCATTGTTTTTGATTTTTGAAGATGGTAGGAGAGATACTGCAATTTTTTCGCAAAAGATTTTGGAGGAAATGAATTTTAAAGCAACAATGCTGACATATCCGGAAAAGTTTGAGAAAAAAGATAATGAATTTTTAATGCCAGAGGAACTAATCGAGCTTGAAAAGACAACTTTTTGGGAAATGGGGACCAATGGATACCGACTTGCATTTATTAATGTATTTGATCGATACAACAATTATCTAGGAGAGTTGGATCCATTGGAATACGCTAAAGTTGTGCCCTATTTAGGACGCAAATACAATCATTATCTAATGGATTATATTCGTGATGAATATGGTGTTCCAAAAGAGAGCTATACCAAGATGAAAAGCCGTATTGCTTATGACTATGAAGCTCTGCGAGATATTTATACTAAATCAATCGGGTATGTACCTGGAATGTACATTCTAATGCATTCCAATACAGGGAGTTTCGGTAATAATGATAAGGTAAGTGCTGTAAACGAATATTGGATTAAAAATTTGTTTAAAATGAACTTCAACAGAGAAGGTTTTTCCTTCAATCAGAGAAACAGTAGTATTTATGACTTAACAAGGATGCAGCCACAGGCATACTGGTACACGAACCATTTGCTAATGCGTATAAAATACGATAATAATCAGGACTTAGAATTTGTTAAAGGTGATTTGAACAAAAAAAAAGCATGGGAAACTCTTAAAGGGGCACTAGAAATCAAAGAGGAAACCCTGATTTTGACCTCTTTGCCAAAAGACAAAGGTTTATTACGCTTAAAGAATAGCAGTGATTTTGATGACGTGAAACTTTCCGTAAGGTTGAAGGGAAATCAACTTGGTTTACAGAAAATATATCTTAGAGCGGATGAAAACTTGAATCGGTTCTTAGCTGTACATATTTTCAATAATGTTTTATATGTTACGCAAAAAGCTGGTAATTCTGAAAAAGAACTATTTAAATTAAATTTAGATAAGCATGACGGTAAAGAAAGCCGATCAATTCCTGAAGATAAAAAAGCAGCCGAAATGCGGGAGCTAGAAACTTTCGTGAAATCTGCTAATTCTACTGAAAAGGCAAAGATTTACTCAGAACGATTAAAAGATAAAAACCTAGAAAACGCTGCCACAGTGACAGAGGGCGCAGAGGAATATATACCGGACCTCAGTGTTCATGCAAAAGGTGATCGTAATGTATCACTCTCTCTCAAGGGAGAAAAGATAAGTATTATGATAGATGGTAAAGATGCTGTAAAGGATTTACAAGTGTCTAATACCAAAGCGGGTGCTGTTTACCTTGAAACGGCATGGGGCGGTTATGGCTGGAGTCAAAGAAATTTGGCGGATGATGTATATGACGGTGTATTTGAAAAGCTAGTTATCACTGAAAATACGGGTGCCGAGAAAGAAAAGATTTTATTCGACAGTAGTATGCACGGATTTGATGCCGTCGAATTTAAACTTAAGAAGTTCTGGCAAACGCTTATAAATTGGTTTATAGTCAACTTGTAATAATAGGAGGAAGTAAGTGGGTGGGCAGCATATTTTGTAAATGTTTAAAAGCAACTATAGTTGCATCTGTCTTTCTTATCTTAATGGGCTGTAATTATAGTAGCAAATCTGCTGTAAATGCAGTTGCAAGCGAGCAAATAAAAAGATCTGCATGGTTAGCTTACTGGGATTTAGATGCCGGCGAGAAAGATTTGCAAAAGATGGGAGATAAACTAAATAAACTTTCTTATTTTGGCGCATATTTTGACAAAAACGATTGCCTATTCATACCAAAAGAACTTAGTGATAAAAGAATGGAACTTAAAAAGAAGAAAGAAAAATATGAGACGTATCTTACTTTTGTCAATGACAAGCAAAATCTTGATGGATCGGTTGTAGTGAAAGATATAGAAGTTCTTCGCAGGCTATTTTCGGATGAAACGTCTATGGAGAAACATATTGATGAAATCATTACATTGACCTTACAAGGCGGATATGATGGTATTGAAATTGACTATGAAAAAATATGGAAAGACGAAAAAGTTGGACAGTCCTTCTTGAAATTTACAGATAAACTTTATGAAACCGCCTTGAAAAATAATTTAAAACTTAGGCTTGTACTGGAACCAAGTGCTCCTTTCTCTTCCTCCGAATTTTCCAAAGGACCAGAATATGTAGTCATGCTTTATAATCTTTATGGATTGCATAGTGCTCCAGGACCGAAGGCCAATAAAGAGTTTATCCAGAAAATGTTAAAGCGGATGGAAACTTTGCCTGGTGAAAAAACAGTAGCATTTTCTACAGGAGGTTGCCTATGGGGCGACAATGGTGAAAAAAGATTCTTGACGGAAGTAGAAGCAAAAACCCTTGCAGTAACATATGGTGTTGAAACCAGAAGGGATGAAGAGAGCCAGTGCGTAGTGTTTGATTATAAAGATATGGGGGTTACATATCAAGTATGGTATGCTGATGTGAAAACTTTAAACTACTGGATAGCTATCTCTAAGGAACAAGGGGTAAATAGCATCAGCTTATGGCGTTTTGGCGGCAATGTAGACATTAACAAAATACTATAAGTAAACTTATATCTTGCAGGATAATATTACCTTTTACCGAAATGCTTATAAAAATGGTAAAGGAGTGATCTTTGTGTCTGCTAAAGTCTATGCTGCTATCTATGTCAAGGGAAAAAAGGAAAAAATAAAGGAAGACTTAAAATCGTATTTTTCTAAAGAAAACATTATTAGCGAAAAGACTTTTGAGAATGTCGAAAGTCTTCACATGTCTATTAGGAGTGGTTCCGAAGAAAACTTGTATCATTTGCATCTAGAGGTTCATGAGGATGAAAGTGAAAAAGCAATGAATCTTTTACATGATTGGCTGAAGAAAAACAAGGGTGTTCAAATACAAAAAACTCCATGCATAGAAAAATAGCGTCCTGTGGAACGCTTTTCTGTACGATTTTCGGTTACACTACATATGAGGTGGTGTAAATGGATGAGGTACAAAAAATCGAGCAGCTAATTGAAGAATTACGTACTCGATTACATAGACAAGCGAAAGGGAAATGTCTTACTGATCCTGACGTAGTGAAAGCGAGTCAAGATCTTAATAAGATGTTAAATGAATATGAGCGATTATTATCAAAAAAATGTAAGTTAGAGTCATAAAAGGCTCTTTCTTTTTTTTAGTTAAATTAATGCTACGTGTAGTGTCTATTGAATCGTCTTTATACTGCTGTTTAAAGAAGCAATACTATTTGAAAGTTGAATGATATTAGCGAAATTGGCAATTGGGTTAGCGGCCTGTTGCTCGACTATTTCTTGTAATACAAACATAGTGAATAATGCAATCGCATTACCAGTGAGCGGGGCTAATTGGGGAAATTCAATTGTCCTATTCGCCTTTTTTTCTAATTCTTCAAGATTCAAAACACCACAAGTGTCTAAACAATCATGGTTTTTATGGCAATTCATCAGCTTCGCCTCCGCTTTCGTTGATACTTATAATATATTCATCAGATTGGATTTTGTACCTATAGGAGAAGCGTAGGGCTTGAGATTATTAATAATCCTCTTATTAGTATGAAATTCCCTGGTTAATTGTTTTATGGCATTTTTTGCAATAGTACACTTTTTTTGACAAAAAAGATATTTATATACAGGGAATTAATGGATTTGGTAGAATGTTGTTTTATATATAAATTCTTAAGGGATTGGACAGGAATTATTACACGGCATTATGAAAAATTATTTTTAGTTATTTAAAAGGGCTGGAATATGAGAATTGGGCAGGGGAGGGGAATGTTGTATGCTCAGGAATCAAAAAGGTTGGATATTAGTAGATTCATTAATTGGTATGATTTTCTTGGGTGTAGCGCTTATATCTATATTAGGAGCGTTTACTCAATTCGTAAGTACAACAAGTACAACTAGGAATAATAATAATGCTGTAAGAATAGCACAACAAATCTCAGAAGAGCTAAAAGTTAATGATGGTTCTAAAAGTGCTCCGTTTGATCTGACAAAATCACCAACTTATCAAAATTCTCCAACTATAAATGGAATAAAATATAAAGTTGAAATTGTAACTAGTGGGTTTGTAGATACAAATACACGATTGCAGCCTGTTAAAATAACAGTTTCTGGAGGAAGTTCTTCAGTGTCTTTAGTTAGGTATTATTACTCTAATTCTAATTAGGAAGGTGATTTATGAATAATAAAGGCTTCACTTTAATTGAAATGTTAGTGGGGATTGCAATATTTATAATTCTTATTGGCGCAGTTTTAGATATCTTTGCATTTTCCATGAAATCCTATAATTATTCATACGCCCAAATAGGACAAGTCCAAGACAACCGTCAAATATTGCTTAATATAACAAATAATCTACAGAACGCTACAGATATTGATCCTCTAAGTAGTCCATTTCAAGAAATACGGTTTTCCATTGGCACTGATAGTTACAAAATAGCTTTTGATACAAATAATAGCGCTGTTACTTTCACTAAAAATGGTTCCATCAAAAGTGTAGGGCAGAAAAAGATTGAGTATTTAATATTTACACCTAGCATCACCACTGAAGAAAGGTGGCGAATCGATATCTCGTTGAAGTTTAAAAATGATACAAATATATATAGATCATCGGTAGTAACCTTAAATAAAATTACAAATCAAGTTATTTTCTAAATAGGATGGTGCTTATGAAATCACAAAGAGGATCTGTAACGCTTTTGGGACTTATGACTATGGTAATTGGATTAATTTTATTATCTAGTATTTCTTCTATGGCTTTTAGCGCAATAAAAACAGGTATCGTAGATCACGATGTGCTACAAGCCCAATATGCAGCAGAAGCAGGAAATAAGAGAATCATTTCATCTTTTAATAGTGGTAATACTCAAATTGATAATTGGGTTGATTCCATAAGTAATATTAATTGGCAGACCTTAAATGGTGACTCAAAGGCACAATATCATACTAAAATATCGTATCAAGCGAATGCCAGTATGGCTGCTAGTCAAATTAATCCACTATCAGCAATTACATCGGGGATATACACCATAGAATCCATAGGTAAAGTCGGTAATATTACAAAAACGGTTACTACAACCATAACCTTAAAAAAAGGCGGAAATGATTTATTTAGCAGGTATTCCGTATTCTCAAGAGGAGATTTTTCTATATATGGAGGGTCTTCGTCAGCGCCGATAATTTATGATATTGCTACTACTGGTACAGCTACAGTAAATAGCGGTAATAAATTTCTCTCTGGTAAAGTATATGGCTTAGAAAGTCAACCTGGTTCTAATACATATTATCCTAACGGTGGTACTGATTGGTATGTACAGGAGACGGCTGATAAAATAGGCAGTTTGGAGATCTCTATACCAAAAGTTCCTTCTACGAATTTAACAAATCCTACTGCACTACCTATTACAGATAAAGGTCAGTATTATAATCAGACATGCGACCTTAAAAAAGATTACTATATCTGCGATGGCTCTTATTTAGTAAATGGGATTAGCAAGATTAACGCAATTAGTGCTAATCCTGTAGTTATTACTATTCATGGTGACTTGAAATTAGATACAAGTGCTAGCATTACTGGGGATAAAGTCAGTATTTACGTTGATGGTGATTTTGATATGGCTAATAATAGTTCTATTAGCGCATCTGATTTAAGGATTTATGTAACTGGTAAAATACATCTTACAAATTCTGCTACGATAAAAGCCAATGATGCAACTATACAAACTACTAGTTTAGCTGGTTATGCTTTGGTAGGCGATAATACTAGTAGCATTATCACCTCAGGCAATACATATATATACGCTAATAATGGCGGTGTCAACCTGACAAATAATTTTACTATGCAAAATAGTGGTGGCGAAGTTATAATGCAAGGTGCTTTCAAAATAGACAACCAAGTACAAGCGTCCAATACTTTTTTTGTTTCTAGCAGCGGAGAGTCTTATATAACTGGAAGTTCAGGAACTGTTTGGCCTAAGACGGTTTCATCTCCTCCTACAAGTATTGCTGGAGCTTATACCAATGGAAGTTTGAAGATTGATGGTTCTCCGATTTTTAATAGTCAACGATCATCAATAGAAATGCCTGGAGGAGAATCTTCGTCAGGATCTATTAATGTAAA
Source organism: Pelosinus sp. IPA-1 (assembly GCF_030269905.1). Taxonomy (NCBI): domain Bacteria; kingdom Bacillati; phylum Bacillota; class Negativicutes; order Selenomonadales; family Sporomusaceae; genus Pelosinus; species Pelosinus sp. IPA-1. The sequence goes on from NZ_BSVC01000006.1 coordinate 316,320, forward strand.
CTCTTGGAGTGTTAAGTAAAGCTTCATACAAGTCAAATATGGAAACTCCCTAGGTTTTATTACTTAAGGAGTTTTTATATTTTAAGAATGGTAAAGCGTGAGAACGATTTTTGGAAGGGGAAAGACGAAAAATGTCGAATTATAGCATTTAAATAGAAAGAGGTGGATATTATGTTTAAAAATGCAAAAGTTCGCACGAAGATTCTTTTGGGATTTGTTTTGGTTCTAATCATGATGGTAATTAGTATGGGAATTACGTTCTTTTGTTTAGGAGAAATGACACAAGCAACAAATTATATTGTAGAGGATGCCATTCCTATGGGCAGAATAACAGAGCAAGTGTTTGTGGACCTTCTCAATCAGGAGACTGGAGTACGTGGGTATATTGCGAGCAATGGTGACGAAAATTTTTTAGGGGCCTTTAACAATGGTCGAAAAAACATTGCCGTCTCACTAAAAAACCTAGAACCCTACCTCATCAAACATCCAGGTATGAATAAAATTATCAAAGAAGAAGCGATACCTGCGATAGATGCGATTCACAATTACTTTGATAGCCAGATCAACTTAGTTAAGTCGGGGAAACTGGAAGAAGCCCGAAAGCGTCTTGGAGAGGGGAAATCCCTATTTGCAAAGGCCCGTGAAGTAAAGGAAAAAATAGATGCAGATATTGACGTTATTACGAAACGAGACTGGGATAGCTCGTTGGCAGCAAGTTCAAAAGCTAAGTGGAGTGCCGGCTTAATCTTTATTATCAGTTTTATCTTGAGTTCAACGATCGCGCTATTACTTGCCAGACAAATAGCTACTCGTCTTCGGATTGACGTGGAGGCACTACGGGAAGTTGCAGCTGGAAATCTTGGGATAGCGGAAATACATATTAAAAGTAATGATGAGATAGGTGAGATAGGTTTAGCGATTAATAACACTGTTAAGAGTCTGAGAACTCTTGTTAATACAGTGGCTCAATCGACACACCAAGTAGCTGCCTTATCAGAAGAGTTAACTGCAAATGCTGAACAGTCAGCTCAAGCTGCTACCCAGGTAGCAACCTCCATCATGAGCGTCGCCAGCGGTGCGCACCATCAGACAGAGGTGGTTACTAAAGGTTCGGTATTTGTCGAGGAAATGTCAGAAAACGCACAGAAAATTGCCTCCAATACCACTGAGGTGGCCCACGCATCTCAAAAAGCAGAGGCAGCTGCAAAAGAAGGTGCTTTAGCTATAGGCAATGCCATAGTGCAGATGACAAGTATCGAAAAGTCTGTAACTAATTCAGCGACGGTAGTCACCAAACTAGGTGAGCGATCCAAAGAAATTGGTCAGATCGTTGAGACGATTTCCGCCATTGCAGGACAGACTAATTTATTGTCACTAAATGCAGCAATTGAAGCGGCTCGTGCTGGAGAACAGGGAAGAGGATTTGCAGTAGTGGCGGAAGAAGTGCGAAAGCTGGCTGAGCAATCACAAAAAGCTGCGAAACAAATTGCTACTCTTATTAGTGAAATACAGGATGAAACCGATAACGCTGTACAGTCTATCAATGAAGGAACTCGCGAAGTCAAATCTGGTACAGAAATAGTTAATTTTGCAGGCTCGTCATTTGATCAAATAGTATCGTTGGTTAACCAGGTGACTAATCAGATGCAAAATATTTCGGCATCTACTCAGCAAATGGCGAAGGGGAGTCAGCACGTCGTCGATGCGATCTATGAGATAAATGAGGTGAGTAAAGAAACTGCTGGGGAAACCCAAACAGTCTCGGCAGCAGCGGAGGAACAATCTGCATCTATGGAAGAAATCGCTGCTTCCAGCGAATCCCTTGCAAAGCTAGCAGAGAATCTTCAGACTGCAGTTCAGGAATTCAAGCTTTAAAAGTCTTCTGTCCTGTGACTAAAGTGTCTAAAAAAGCTATTAATAGTAATAAATAACAAGCTCCTGCGAAGGTATATCAACCTTGCAGGAGTTTGTTTATTACTTGTAAATAAAAGGCTTACAATGTTATTTAAGATTGTAAGCCTAGCTTAGTCGTGCTTATTTTTTTATGACTATATAAATATAAACATTCATATACTATATCAGAGGTGAGTTTGTGAAAGTGTATGCTTATATTGGCACCTATTACGACTCAGCACATGGCTTTCAAGTACATGTGTTACAGTGTTTACGAGAAAAACCCAAGGACATTGATGTGCAAGAATTCGAAGTGGAAAGCGTAGAGAAGTTGTTTTACGACGGTGAAAAAATAAGGGTACTTAACTGAGGCTTAATAGCCTCTATTTTATTATTACGTTCTGGACTAAAAGAAATTGCCCGACGAATGAATTGTGGGAGATCGCAAATTAATGTAAAGCGCACTAGCGATTGTTTTGAAGATGAAAAGTGGAATATTAGTTACAAATATGGTAAAGATATCCACAAAATACATGTGTTACCAACAGAGTTATCCACAGGACCAGGAGGCGTGACTTAAAGTGATCCACCTACCTGATAGCCTTAATGCGGACGCGGGTAAGCTTGCTAACTACTCAGATAAAGAATCATAAACATTTTGGTTTGATGTAACTGCGGGATCATCTCGTAAGAGTAATTTCTTTTTGTCATTCATGATGGCTGCATCCATTTCTTTATTGACTAACATTAGGTTAGGTTTGTTACTTGTTTTAATGTTGTCCGGAAATTTAAGATAGGAGCCATTATCTCTATAAGTCATATTTATCACCTCATAATTAGTCTATGGATTCTAGCTATTTCTATGCTGCTTTTTGAAAAGTGCGCCTTCCAAGTAATTCAGAGCAAACTGTTGAACGTGAAGGTCAAATAGTGATATATGTACTATAACAGGAAATTTTTTTCATGGAATAAAGTTGCATAATTATGAGGCAATCATTAAAGCAAAAAAGCAGGCTATTTGGCCTGCTTTTTTGTAATAATTCATGGAAAAATTCCTATACCATCTAATGAGTCGTTTTTTTATCCTCTTTTGTTTTATTAGGAGGTGTGGTTCCAGTATATATTCTTTTTAATACTTCTTGTTGTTTATCCCACTCATTAGTACGGTCAGGATGCTTTTCACCCATACTATCACCTCATGATTAGTTTTCCCGAAGTTTTTTATTACATGTGTTAAATCTAAATAAAAAGAAAAAGCTCGAAAGCTTTTTCTGTAAAAAACGATAAGAAGCTAGACTGGCCAGCAACCTTGTCTAGGCCAGCAATATTTTCTAGGGCTACAAAATCTACGAGGAGAACAAGCAAAACCGAAGCCTAATCCTAAACCTAACGCGAGGCCTAACGCTAAGAGTGCTTGACGCTCATCATTGGATCTGTTTTCCCAATCTTCAATTTCTGGCTCCTCCCATTTACGATTGTCCATATAAAGTATCCCTCCCAGTGAAATAGAAACATTATCTATACATAATATGATCGATGGTAAATAAGAGTGATTAAAGCAAAAAAAGGCTCTCAAAGGGAGAGCTGATTAGGTTTATTTTGTCACATTTAGTAAGACAAATCTTACTCTTTTATAAGTAGCTTTTTACGTTATATAATGAAGACGAAAAGAGGTGATATTCATTAGGCCTAATGAAATGTCAGCCCAATTATTTGAAAGAATCACGAATAGCAATAATCCTGTAAAGATTTCTGCATTGGCAGAAGCTTTGCATAGTACTTCACGGCAAGTTCGCTATAAGCTAGATAAGATGGACGAATTTCTGAAAGATAATAGGTTTCCCCAATTCATTCGCAAACAAAATGCAGGAATTTCCTATGTTGCCTCCCCAGAAATAGTGAAGATAATACTGGAAAAACTGCAAGAAGGGGAAGTTCATCATTATGCCTCTCAAGAAGAGAGAATTGATAGCATCTTGGCTATCTTACTTCAACAGCAAGATTACATAACCATTGATTACTTTGCAGAAAAACTACATAGTAGTCGCAGTACAATAATCAAAGATTTGAACAAAGTAAGAGAGTTACTAATAAGCAAGCACTTAGCGCTACTTTCCTCAACGAATCATGGGATTAAAATTACGGGTGAAGAAAAATATCTTCGACGAGCGTCCATTGAGCTTTTGATGAAAAGCACAGAAACCCAGGGGATACTAAGTGAAGAAATGTTGCCTAGTTTAAAAAGAGTGAATTTATTTTCTCAATCTGAAATTGCTACTCTGTTTCCCAATGCGAGTATACAAGTGATTGAGGGGTGTTTGATTGAGGCGGAGAAACAATTAGAAACCACATTTTCTGATGAGGCTTTTTATAGTTTAGTCATCCATATCGCAATCGCCATTAAAAGGCTAAAGCTTGGCAGAGATATTGTGATGTCTTACCAAGAACTTAAAAACTATGAAACAACGAAGGAATTTGCTGCGGCCTCTTATATCGCCAGTAGGTTAGAGAAAGAATTTCAAATTGAAATTCCTTATGATGAAATCGGCTATATCACGATTCATTTGTTAGGCAGTACCGTATATGTTGCCAATCCTTCATCAAGTGAAGATTGGGCAACCCTACAAATATTAACAGGGAAAATTCTAAGTGAAGTAAGCGAAAATCTTGAGCAAGAATCTTTGATTCATGATGATCAATTATTTAGTGGTTTGCTCGAGCATTTGCGACCTGCAATATACAGATTGAAAAATGGTTTAAAGTTAAAAAATCCGGTACTTGAGGAAATTAAAAACAGATACTATTATTTGTTTAACATTGTAAAGAATAGTATGTCGCCCGTGGAATGTCACGTCGGAAAGTTATTTGATGATGAAGAGATCGGCTATTTTACCTTGCACTTTGGCGCAGCTTTAGAAAAATTGAAGCCTAAGAACGAGGTAGAGAAGAACATTTTAGTGGTCTGCAGTACAGGAGTAGGTACCGCAAGGTTGCTATCGTCTAGATTGTTACAATTGTTTAATGTAAATATCGTAGACACAATTGCTTATCGTCAAGTAAATCAAGTTCTCAAGTATCAGCAAGTGGATCTGATCGTTACGACACTGCCAGTGAAATTTGACTTAGTTCCTTGGGTACAGGTGAATCCATTACTTCTAGACAAAGATATCGAAAATTTAAAGAAGTATTTGACACAATATCACTTTCAGCCAAAGAATGTGTTTGTGGAAACGATTAAACTGATTGAAGAGCATTGCGATATAAAAAATTATGATGCGTTACTTTTAGGACTGGCAAAGATCTTAAAAGCGGACATGATAGTGGAACAGAAGGGAGTTGTACAACCATTGTTGAGAGAGTTATTGACAGCAAATATGATAGAGTTAAAGGTTGAAGCAAAGAGTTGGGAGGAAGTGATTTATGCTGGTGGAAAAATTTTAGAGGCTCATGATTTGATTGAACACAGGTATGTGGATGCCATGGTAAATACAGTAAAGAAGATGGGGGCGTATATTGTTATCGCGAAGGGGATTGCCATGCCTCATGCAAGGCCGGAAGATGGTGCCAAGAAAGTGGGAATGGCATTGCTTACCCTAAAAAATCCAGTGAACTTTGGGAGTAAGGAAAATGATCCTGTTAGTGTAGCGATCTTCTTATGTGCGGTAGATAATATTACTCATTTAAAGGCTTTAGCGGAGTTAATGCAACTACTAGACGACGATGATTTTAAAAGAATGGCAGATGAAGCTAGCAGTAAAGAAGAACTTATAGCATATATCAGTAGCAAAAAGAGAGGAGAGGAGTGATTGTATCATGCTTACAATTTTAACCGTGTGTGGAAATGGTATTGGCAGCAGTATTATGCTCAAGATGAAAATTGATGAAATTTGTGAAGACCATCATATCAAAGCTTCTGTGGAATCAGCTGATTTCAATTCGGCACAAGGAAAGAAGACAGACCTGATTATCACGGTAAAAGAGTTGGCCTCTCAATTCGAGGGCCGTGAAGTGGCAGTGGTGCGTAGCTATATAAATAAGAAAAAAATTGAGGAAGATATTCTTGAAATTCTTTTGAGATTACATGAAAGTAAAATGTAGGGGGTATGATTTATGTCCACATTGACTATCATTCTAGAATTTTTTCGAGACGTTCTAAAACAACCCGCCTTATTAATGGGGATCATGGCTTTGATCGGGTTGATTGCGTTAAAAAGGCCTATGTTCAAAGTCATGACAGGGACCTTAAAACCAATATTAGGTTATTTGATGTTGGGTGCAGGTGCGGATTTTATCGTTGCGAACTTGGCCCCTCTAGGGAAAATGATTGAAGAAGGTTTTCACATTACAGGTGTAGTTCCTAACAATGAAGCGATTGTTTCTGTAGCGCAAAAAGTACTAGGAATTGAAACCATGTCGATCTTGTTGGCTGGATTGGTTATTAATCTTATGATTGCAAGATTTACCAAATACAAATATGTATTTTTAACTGGACATCATAGTTTCTTTATGGCTTGTCTTCTTTCGGCAGTTTTAGGTGCTTCGGGGATGAAGGGGATCGAGTTGATCCTTATTGGTGGTTTTATTCTTGGGGCATGGAGTGCCATATCACCAGCGATTGGGCAAAAATATACATTAAAGGTGACCGATGGTGATGAGATTGCCATGGGACATTTCGGTAGTTTAGGTTATTATTTATCCGCATGGGTTGGTAAATTCGCTGGGAAGGCAGAAGAAAGTACAGAGAAAATACAAATTCCCGAGCAATGGGGATTTCTCAGAGATACCACCATATCCACGGCACTTACAATGATGGTATTTTACTTAATAGCAGCCTTTGCCGCAGGACCGAGCTTTGTAGCCACTTTAGCTGGTGAGATGTCACCGTTCTTATTTGCTATCATGGCGGCGTTGAAATTTGCTGTTGGCGTTACCATAGTATATGCTGGGGTCAGAATGATCCTTGGTGATTTAATCCCTGCTTTCCAAGGAATTGCGACAAAAATAATACCTAATGCCATTCCTGCTGTGGATTGTGCTGTATTTTTCACTTATGCTCCAACAGCAGTAGTAATTGGCTTTATTAGCTCCTTTATTGGTGGAGTTATAGGCATGTTGTTCTTGGGTATCGCTGGAGGCGTGCTTATTATACCAGGACTTGTCCCACATTTCTTTTGTGGTGCAACCGCTGGGATTTACGGTAATGCTACAGGTGGTCGAAAGGGGGCTGCATTAGGGGCCTTTGTAAATGGTTTAGCCATTACTTTTCTACCTGCATTTTTACTTCCTGTCCTTGGACAATTAGGCTTTCAAAATACTACCTTTGGTGATGCTGATTTTGGCTTCTTGGGTATTTTGTTAGGTAAAGCATCTAATACGATAGGCCCAGCAGGAATTTATGTCATTGTAGCGATTTTGCTTATTATTTTACTGATTCCAAACTTTATTAAAACAAAAACTCATGCGATAAATAATGTGCAAGGTTAATGAACTCTTGCCGTTCATTACTAACTCAAATTGATAAGTGGGAAGGCGTGCATTCTAGAAGAATCGCACGCTACTTCTCTTAAAAATAAGTAAAGGAAAGAATGATAAATATGTCTGATGAAGTTACTAAAATGGTAGATGTGGTAGGAATCGGGGTCTCAACGCTGGACATGTTTACAGTGATTGATACATTTCCGAAAACTAGAGAAGTGCAAAAAGCTGTAACTATGGTTCTCGATGGCGGCGGCCCAGTTGCTACGGCAATGGTGACATTGGCGAAGTTAGGTGCTAATACGGTTATGATTGATAATCTGGGAGGAGATTGGAGTGGTTCACTAATTTTACAAGACTTTAAAAAGTATAATGTTAACACAGATTGTGTAGAAATTTTCCCAGAACATTCTTCTTCTGTAGCCAATATATTGGTGCAAAAGAGCACGGGAATAAGAGCAATCATTTACCATCCCGGATCGGTTCCAGAGCTAAAAGATATTTCAAAGTATTCCTCCGTAATACAAGCAGCTAAAGTACTGCATATCAATGGTCGGCATTTAGATGCAAGTCTGCAGGCCATTGATATGGCGAAAAAAGCAGGAATCAAGGTATCATTTGATGGTGGTGCGAACCGATATCACCTTGGTTTGCGACTTATTGTCCCAAAGGTAGATATTTGTATTGTCGCCAAGGATTTTGCCCTTGCCTATACTAACGAAACTTCAATTGAATATGCTGGGAAAATGTTGCTGAAAAACGGCCCAGAGCTTGTCGTAATTACAGATGGAGTAAACGGCAGTTGGGTTTTTAGCAATGACATTGGTAGTTTTCATCAACCTGCCTTTAAGGTCAAAAATGTAGTAGATACAACAGGGTGTGGCGATAGTTATCATGGGGCATTCTTATATGGATTAACCCATAACATGTCATTGAAAAAAACATCCAAATTTGCTAGTGCAGTTGCTGCTCTTAATACACAATCCTTTGGCGGAAGAAAGGGATTGCCTTCAGTGGAAACTGTTGAGAAATTTTTATTAAGCTATGAGAGTTAAGTATATGTCATGCTAGATACAAGACAGAATTAACCCCCTTTGGACAATTCCAGAGGGGGTTAATTCTTATAGGTTGCACTCTTGATAACCTACTGATAAGTACAATCAATGTAGGTGTGGTTTGAGAATGACTTTAATACATCCGTCAGTTTTAGTATCGAAAGCTTTATAAACATATTCTGCTTGGTCGAGAGGTAGCTTATGGGTAACAATGTCGCTAGGATTGAGTTTTTCTTCGGCAATCATTTTATATAGGTAGGGTATATAAGGGATGACGGGTGCTTGTCCTGTTTTTGAGGTGAGATTAAGTTTGAATGTTTATGCTAGTGTGCCTAGGGAATTCCCGCTATACTTTCAATAATCGCTAAGCCACTAAATAAAGACGCAATCATTGCGAGTAATATCCATATATAAATAACTATAGCAACTAGTATTTTCCATGGCGTCTTAGAACGAAAACCCGGTAATTTTCTCCAATTGGGTAATGGTTGCTCAGTTGCTAAAGGCATTTTATACCCGCAATGGGGACAATGGAAAAAATCAAATGTAGTGTTTATACCGCACATCGGACATTTCATGTTAACACCTCTGATTAATGTTCCGCATTTGCTATAAGATTATAAGAAAATGTTATTTGCTTTTATATTTTCCTGCTATAGTGTTCTTTACATAATCTTATGGTGATCTTTTTCGGCTTAATTACATAGTATGTAGTAAAAGATTATTTGAGGTGGTTGGGAATGAGTTTGGAAGACTCGGTTATGGCTTCGGCTATGGTTGTAGTTTTGGTTTCAGGCATGGATTTGGTCATATCTTCAGAAATGACCTCAAACCTGACTACAATTATGTTTTCAAGTATGGACTTGGTTAAGGTTTCGGGAATTATAATTGGTGCCAAACTTCTTACAAAATACCAAGAATAGTAGAAATACTAGCCAGTTACCTTTAATTAGGCGATGGCTTTTTCTAATTTTAAATTTATGCCAAATTAAAATTAGATTATTGGGAACGCTATTATCAGGAGGCGATAAAAATGTTATGGTTTTTATTAATTGGATTGATCTCTGGATGGTTAGCTGGCATGATTTCCAGAGGTGGAGGTTTTGGTCTTTGGGGTGATTTGGTAACAGGTGTTGTAGGTTCTTTTATTGGTAGCTTTGCCTTTAATCTTTTGGGTATTGGCGCATATGGTACAATCGGATCGATAATTTCAGCTACTGTAGGAGCTATTATACTGTTATGGGTTATACGGATGTTTAACGTAGCAGCTCCTGCACAGAAGAAAAAATGAATTTTCCTTTTAACCGTCTACCGACAGGTAGGCGTTTTTTTTATTCCCAACAACTGTCACTTGCTTTTTTCATTTCGTAATTCTATAATTTAGAACATATGTTCGACTTTGAAAGGTGAGGTAAGATAGATGAATCGCACCATCCTACATGTAGATCTTAATAATTTTTATGCCAGTGTAGAGTGCTTGTATAGGCCAGAAATACGCAACAAACCTGTTATTGTATGTGGTGATGTTGAGGCACGTCATGGCATCGTTTTGGCAAAAAACTACCTTGCCAAGGCCCTAGGAATCAAGACCGGTGAGGCAATTTGGCAAGCAAAGCAAAAGTGCCCAGAATTAGTAATGGTACGAGCAGATTTTGCTAAATATCTGCAGATTTCTAGAATGGCGAGAAAAATATACACAGATTATACAGACCAAGTTGAACCATTTGGAATCGATGAAGCTTGGCTTGATGTTTCTGGTACAAAAAAAATATTCGGACCTGGTTTTGCTATTGCAAATCAAATTAGACAGCGCTTACAGGATGAGCTTGGAGTTACAGGATCTGTTGGCGTATCATGGAATAAAATCTTTGCTAAGCTTGGCAGTGATCTAAAAAAACCAAATGCTACAACGGTTATTGCAGAAGAGAATTTTCAGCAGGTTGTATGGCCTCTGCCAGTTGGCGAACTTTTATATGTTGGTCGCGCTACCAAACGTAAACTTGCAAATCGTGCTATATATACAATTGGAGAACTAGCCAATCGGGATCGGAATGATTTAAAGCTATTGTTAGGAGTCTGGGGAGAGACCTTGTGGCATTTCGCAAACGGCCTTGATTCAGCTCCAGTCAAGCAAGTAGGGGAGGAAACTCTTATAAAATCGGTAGGTAACAGCACGACAACGTCAAGAGATCTAGTAAATAATCAAGATGTTAAATTAATTATCTATGTCCTGGCAGAGAGTGTGGCAGCTAGGTTACGAAAACACGGTCTTAAATGTAAAACGGTTTCAATCACTACACGCAGTTGTGAACTATTGTCTTTTGAGAGACAGGCCAAAGTTCCCGATCCAACGTTTTTGTCGAATGAGATAGCCAAAAAAGCGATGGAATTATTTCAAGCAAATTATCGATGGGATAAGCCGATTCGTAGTCTTGGAGTTAGGGGGAGCGATCTAGTAACAGCTGAAGGGCATGTGCAGCTTGGTTTATTTAAAAATAGTCAGTTCGATGCAGAAAACTTGGAGTTTACTATAGATAATCTACATAAACGTTTTGGACATTATAGTGTCCAGCGTTGTGCTATGTTACTTGATAGGCAGCTTACTGGTTTCAATCCTAAGGAAGATCATGTTATACATCCAATATCATATTTTAAGTAGGTGATAAAATGGGAAAGGTTTTTGTGCAAGTCACAGCAGAACATGACGTGAATGGCAAAATTCGTCCTTTAACGATTAAGTGGGAAGATGGACGAGTTTTTGAAATTGACCGTTTGCTTGATGTTCGGCAAGCTGCATCACTCAAAGGTGGGGGCATAGGGATGCGGTATACTTGCCGGATCTATAATAAACAAGTTTATTTATTTTGTAACGAAGGTAAATGGTTTGTAGAACGGAAATAAAAAAACCGGAAATGATCCCGGTTTGTCTGCATAAATTTTAGCTTATATATTACTGAGAGACAGAACTTTGTTGGGATTGACTAGCAACAGATTGAAGCTGTTCTGGATTTTCCGTTGTTTTTCCAATTTATCACTTCTTTTAATAGTATGTTTAGGGAAGTAAAAAAATATAATTGGTAATTAAATGAACGATGATTCTACAATTGTTTCTCATTGCATATGTTAGGAACATGGGGGTGCTGTTTAATGTGTAATGAAGAAAAATCTAAGGATTCATTGCTTGCTGATATTGGACTAGATATACAAAGGGTCTTATGGAGTTTATTTGAGTGTTGGAAAAATGAAAGCACTGAAGTTGATCATGTACAAGTATTCGAGTTATCAGTCGAATTTGCATGCGGCGAGGTTTATCAAAAGGTAGTTCACTCTCAGGAAGGAAAAACAGAGACTTTTTACTATAAAAATATATACCATCCAGTTGACGCCACCATATGGATAGTTGATAGTGAAGAGGGTGCCGTCATGATGAGAACTGAAAAGAAGTGATTGAATTTGGTAGAGGTTCGAAAAAAACTCCTGCAAAATTTCCAATGAGGAATTTGCAGGAGTTTTCTACGTATTAAATGGATTCAAATAATTCTTTAACCGTATTCAATTCTTGACGAATTAAGATGCCTTGTGGGCAATGACTTTCGCATTTGCCACAGTCTATGCATTTGGATGCATGGGCTGCAGCTCCTACACGGAAATTATATAAATGCTTAAACCGATCCTTTAACTCTGGTGTACCACCCGAGATCAAATAGTCATTGAGAATTGTAAAACAACCTGGAATGTTTACTCCTGCAGGACAAGGCATACAGTAGGCACAGGCTGTACAGTTGACTTTTATTCGTTTTTTGAAAAGAGCTTTTACTTGGTTAATAATGTCTATTTCCTTTTCTGTTAAAGAATTTCCCTGGGCATCTTGGGCAATTTTTATGTTTTCAGTAACATGATCCATAGTTGTCATCCCACTTAAGGCAACAGATACTTCTGGGTGGTTCCAGACCCAGCGTAAGGCCCATTCCGCTGGAGTTCGTTTATTATCGGCCTGATTGAAAAAGGTAAGAGCATCTTCTGGGAGATTTTCAGCAATTTTCCCTCCACGAAGTGGTTCCATAATGGCAATACCTAGTCCTTTTTTTGCTGCATATTCTAGGCCTTCTTTGCCAGCTTGATAAGTTTCATCCAGATAATTATATTGAATTTGGCAGAAGGACCAATCATAATAGTCTACGATTTCTTTAAACAGGCCAATTCTCTCATGGAAGGAAAATCCTGCATGTTTAATTCTACCATCCTTGATGGCTTGGTCTAGAAAATCTGAGATGCCAGCTTCTTTTAATATAGGCCATGTAGTAGCATTCAGTGTATGCACCAAATAAAAGTCAATGGTATCTGTCTGGAGCCGTTCTAATTGCTCATTTAAGTATCTGTCCATATCGGCTCTTGTTTTTATTAACCAGCTGGGGAGTTTAGTAGCTAACTTCACGCGCTCTCGATAGCCATTTCTTAGTGCTTTTGCAACAAAGGGTTCACTTTCTCCGCCATGTTCCATGCCTTTGCCGTGATAAGGATAGGCAGTATCGATATAGTTTACGCCTTCATCTATAGCATGACGAATCATCTTGATTGCCTTATCCTCATCAATATGAGTCGTATCACCATCAATAATAGGAAGTCTCATACAGCCAAATCCTAAAACGGAAACCATTTCATTTGTTTTGCCATACTTTCGATATAACAAATTAATCACCCCTACCTGTAATAATGTTAAATGTAATATAGATAAAAATGGAAACAATATATAGTATATCGTGTAGTTGATGAATTGTCTCTAAAGATAAAAAGAATTTATACAAGAAATGTAGTGGTAGTAAGCCAGCAGAGTTCTCATAGGGATAAAATAGACTAATTGCAAAACGTTAACAAAGATGTATACATCATTTAGGAAAAAGTACCAGGTATCGAATTTCTCTTTCATGCCATACTATATAGCGTAAAGCATTCGTTAAAAGGAATTCTTGCCTGCGATATTCGCTATCTTTTATATGTCCAACCTACTGTTAATATTAGGGAATCTAATGTTATGTGGATGTCGGGCCACCTTTGAGTGGATGGCAAAAGCATACTAGGATGCCCACTTGCGAGTTGCAGGTTTGGACATGTAAAAGAAACGATATTGCGGGCTATATTTTATCAGAAAAGAAAACGACTTACCTTATGGTAGGTCGTTTTCCATTACTTATTTCATACAGACTATGATATTGAGTGTTTATTAATAATTAAAAAAAAGATTGGCAATGTTTCATAAGAAATATTGCCAATCAAGTGTTATACTTTCTGTTCCGCGAAAAAAAAGCCCTTGCATCTAGCAAGGGACAAGAGGTATCTATTAACGTATTCTTTTCTCTATTGCGTTTTGCCAACGTTTTAGTGCCTGAGTTATGATGCTTCGAGGACAAGCTGCATTCAACCGCATATAGCCTGCATAGGCATCACCAAACCAATATCCGTCATCCAGAGCAAGTTTTGCTTCGTTAATCATAAAGTTGTGAAGTTCATCTTTATCCATTCCTAACTCACGGCAATCAATCCAGACTAGATAAGTGCCTTCTGGGAAGTTGGGATGGATTTGGGGTATATTTTTTTTGCAAAAATCTTGAAGAAAGGCAAAATTACCTTCAATATACTCCTTGACTTGCTGTAACCATTCATCACCATAACGGTAAGCTGCTTCCGATGCTACTAAACTAAAACAGTTATTTCTTCTTATATCTAAGTTTCCTAATATTTCATCAAATTTATTACGATCACTAGCATTGGGGAAAATGGTAATAGATGCCTGTAGACCTGCTAAATTAAAGGTTTTACTAGGAGCGAGACAAGTATATGTGTTCTTACGGAACTCCTCAGAAATCATGGCAAAAGGTGTATGCTTATGTCCGGAAAATACTAAGTCAGAATGAATTTCATCAGCAATAACAACAATTCCATGTGCTAGACAGATCTCGCCTAAGCGAACTAACTCGTCTTTTCTCCACACTCGACCAATTGGGTTATGTGGACTGCATAAAAGAAGCATTTTAGCGCCGTTTTTAGCTAAGCTTTCCAAATGATCATAATCCATTTCATATTGCCCATTTACTAGCTTTAATGGATTTTCTAGGAGCGTTCGTCCGTTGTTTTTTACCACATCAAAAAATGGATAATAGACTGGTGGCTGAATAATAATATTGTCCCCTGGTTGTGTAAAGTGCTGAATCAATAAACTTAATGATGGCACAACACCAGGACAGTGGATCATCAACTGCGTATCTGTAGTCCATTCATGCTTATTTTTAAGCCATTGTTGAATTGCTTGAAAATAAGAATCTGGTCTTGAGGTATAGCCGAAAATTCCTTGCGCTGCACGAGATTGAATTGCTTCAATGATAGGATTAGCCACTTTGAAATCCATATCAGCAACCCACAGGGCAATGAGATCGTCCTTCCCAAACTTTTTCCCCAATTCATCATACTTAGCAGCAAAGTTACTGGATCGGTCCAGTACCGTGTCAAAATCATATCTCATATTTGATCATCCGCCTTACGTATTAGTGACTTAGGATGAAGTATTACTATCATTCCTTACTACTAGACATTCTTCTTAATCGCTTAAATTCCTTTTAGCGGTTGATAATTAGCAAAAAATGATATTCTATGGCATGTTTAGTTAAATTATAAATACTAACAGAATAATTTGAAAATACATATATAGGAATTAGCTTTATATGGTATAATTAGTTTAATATGGATATTGTGGAGGTTGGTCAAGGATGGCTGTTGCAATTAGTCGCTATAAATTATCTCAAATCTTGCCAGGCATGGAAGTAGGACGACCTATATTAGATCGAAATGGCATGGTTTTACTAACCGAGGGGACTATGCTAAATGAAAACCTTTTGAAACGTTTATCAAGATTAGGTTTATCTGAAATTGATATAAAAGAGCAGTCCTTAGTCGATAGTGGATCAATCTTGTTCGATAATGAACAGCTTAAAATTTATCAGAATGCCGTTAGCAAGGTGAAAGATCTGTTTAGAACGATAATAGTTGATAAGAAGGTGCCATTGCGTCAATTTCAAAACATAGCTTGCAACCAAGTAGCTCCCCTTGTTGCTTCTCAATTTGCAATTAATTACTTAAATTTGGAGGGTCCTCGCGCGGATTATACTTATTGTCACAGTATTAATGTTGCCTTACTATCAGGACTTATTGGCAAGTGGTTACATTATAGTCCTGAGGCAATTAATCAACTCATTCTCGCAGGATTATTACACGATGTAGGAAAAACTCAAATACCCATATCAATATTAGGAAAGATAGGTACCCTAACGAAAGATGAGATGCAGTTAGCACAACTTCATGCCACTCATAGTTATCGTTTGCTAAGCAATATACCAGGAATTTCTCCCTCTGTCGTCTTTGGAATCTTACAGCATCATGAACGATTAGACGGTAGCGGTTATCCTGGAAATTATAGTCATGAAAAAATACATCCTTACGCTAGAATTATTGCAATTGCAGATATTTATGACGCAATGACTTCTGATAGAGCGTATAATAATAAAGTAACTCCTTTTTTGGCGGCAGATGCATTAGCTTCAGGCATGATTGCCAAATTAGATGTTGGAATCTGTACTACTTTTCTTGAACAGTTTCGCTATAGTATCTTAGGAAACTCTGTGCAGCTAGCGGACGGACAAGAGGGAGAAATTGTGCATTTGGGAGAATTTCTTAATCCAAATCCAATCATCAAATGTTCGGATGGGAAAATTATTCAACTTGATAATTGGAAGGGAATTTCAAAAGTAAAGCCTGTGGCTAGTCTTATTGGATAACTGCTTAGTATATAATTATTTTCAAACTTTTTACACCTTTCCTTTATAGGATAGGTGTATTTTAATACGTTCGTTTGCGATAGGAATTGTTGACAAAAGTGAGGGATGAGATTATACTTCATTCGAAATAGATATGAAATTTGTTAATTTTACATAGTATTAGGAGAGGAGGGGTATGATGCATTGGAGATCATTTACTATTGGTGCTATGGTAGTGCTTGCTTTTATAGGCGTGTATTTGTTTTTTTATGGAGTTCCGGATTCTTCACAATCATCTCCTAGTCCAGTAGTGGAAACACCGATTCCTTTTGATGCTGTGAAGATCACACCACTTAGAGTTATTAGTGGAAAGGAAGTTCCTTTTGAAGGTAAAATAGAATTGAAACAAGTCATTGCAGGAAAGTTCGCTCAGAAAATAAATGTTGTCAATTTTCAAGCTAAAGGTGAGCATGCTGAAAAATCAAAGCTTATTATTTTATGGGAGAACGGTGAGGTCGAAACAATTTATCCTGGCACAAGGGATCGCGTTTTACCCCCTGAAAGAAGGGCAACCCAGATAACAGTTGTAGGATATAGTATGCGGGAAAGGCGTATTTTTCAGGACTCCAATCGTAAAGGGTATCTTACTTGGGAAATCCATTATGAACCTACTGAGCTGTAAGATTTGAACTTTGGATCCACATGCTGCAATAAGAAAGGGAGTTATGATGTCATTACATTTAGAATTAATTTATTTAGAAAATAGCGGTTTTGTCGTAGAAACAGATAAACATATTTTGGTTTTTGATTATTATCAAGATGCTGCAGGTACGGTTGCCCAATTAATAGCAGAGGGAAAAAAGCTGCATGTTTTTTCCTCTCACAGGCATCATGATCATTTTAATCCGATCATTAGTACGTGGCAAGATAACGTAGCAAAATTTTTTTTGAGTGATGATATTGACAACTTACCTGGCGTTAATGAGGAAAAAATTGTGTTTATGTGTCCCTATGAGACGAGTGTGCAAGATGACTTAAAAGTCCAAACATATGGGTCTACCGATATAGGGGTTTCTTTTGCTGTGGAAGTGGATGGTTGGCGCCTATTTCATGCTGGCGACCTTAATTGGTGGCATTGGAAATGGGATGATAAATATAATCTTATGTTGGCTAAAGATCTATTTAGAAAAGAAATGGATAAATTAGATGGTTTAAAGTTTGATATAGCCTTCTTTCCAGTAGATAGTCGGCTGGAAGAATATCGAGCAATTGGAGTAAAAGAATTTTGCTGTAGAGTAGATGTAGGACAATTGGTAGCAATGCATACGCGTGGAGAAAGATGGGCACCACCCATTGGCTTTTTTGGTAAGGGACAGTCGGTTGCTACTTGGTGCCCCGTTTTTTCAGGGGATAAGTTAAAAGTAACAAAAGAATAGTGCTTGTAACTCTTATTATTAAAAAACTTTAAATTGGATTGCTCATTATCGGGTTGGAGAAATAATGAGCAATTCAATTTAATTTTCCAAATATTCAATAAAATTGTAGAATATATAAAGTATGAGTGATATAATAATACTAAGGAGATGATAATATGCTTAAGAACTATCCATCAACTTCCTTATTTATATTATCAGTAGCAGTCTTCTTGGGTATTTTATTGATTCAACCTATCGTTGGGCCGTGGCATTTGTCTTGCTCTATAACGTTAGAAGTATTAAGATTTACGGCGTCTGTTACTTGTGCATTTTTCTTTTTCTGTGCTTTGATCGAAAATGCTCATAATATGTTTTTTAGAAATCGGCACCATTAAAAAAAATACTTCGAAAGGCCAATAAATCTACTAAATATAATTAGTGCTACAGGCCCAGCAGCTGTCCTTTATATGGACAGCTGTTTTTTGCAAGTAAAGAGAGATGGACTATTGCCTATATATTGGATATACTAAGAAAATATAGTCTATATATTACTAAAGAACAGTCAATGGGGCATCTTGTAGTTAGTAAGAAAGGTTTATTAATAATAAAAGTGTAATAAAATATTTATGGGATGATCATAATGTCTAATAAGTGTGTTCTATAGCAATTGTTGGATGTTCTTATAGTTGTGTATTGCTAAGGAGGAAAAAAGATGGTAACGACAAAGTTTAAACGAATTCATTTAGTGGTGATGGACTCCGTAGGAATAGGAGAAGCACCTGATGCGGCGAAGTTTGATGATGTTAATGTAGATACGTTTGGTCATATTGCTAAAGCATGCGGTGGTCTACATATGCCTAATATGGGAAAACTCGGTATTTCAAACATACGGGATATTGAAGGAATCGAGCCTGCAAAACATCCTCTTGGTTATTATACGAAAATGCAAGAGTTATCGAATGGCAAGGATACAATGGCAGGTCATTGGGAATTTATGGGGCTTTTTACGGAAAAACCATTTCGCGTATTCCCTCAAGGGTTTCCCAAAGAATTAATCCAGCAAATTGAGGAGAAGACGGGGCGGAAAGTGATTGCTAATCGGCCAGCAAGTGGTACCGAAATCATAGAGGCCCTAGGGGAAGAGCATATGAAAACAGGAGCACTCATTGTTTATACCTCTGCTGATTCTGTTCTGCAAATTGCTGCACATGAAGAAATAATTCCAATAAAAGAACTCTATGAAATCTGTGAGTTTTGTCGCAAAATTACGCTGGAAGAGCCTTACAAAGTAGGACGTATTATCGCCCGTCCTTTTATTGGAGAGCCAGGTAAGTTTACTCGTACTGCCAATCGCCATGATTATGCGCTAAAACCGTTTGGCCGTACAGTGATGAACGAGTTAAAAGATGCTGACTACGATGTAATTGCTTTAGGTAAAATTTCTGATATCTATGCTGGTGAAGGGGTTACGAAATCCATTCATACGATTTCTAATATGGACGGTATAGACAAATTACTAACCGTTTTTGATGAAAAATTTACTGGTCTTAGCTTTCTAAATTTAGTAGATTTTGATGCCTCATTCGGACACCGTCGTGATCCTCGTGGTTATGGACAAGCCCTGGAAGAATATGATGCTCGTTTACCAGAAATGCTGGCTAAAATGAAGAATGAAGACTTATTAATTATTACTGCCGATCACGGAAATGATCCAACTTATCACGGTACAGACCATACACGGGAATACGTGCCTTTACTCATTTATTCCCCTTGTTTTTCTGGAGGGAAGGAGTTACCTATAAGAAAAACATTTGCGGATATTGGTGCTACTATAGCGGAGAACTTTAATGTAAAGATGCCAGAGTACGGTACTAGCTTTTTACAAGACTTGACATAAAGTAACATAAAACCGAATAAAAATGCACCACTCACTGGATAGTGTGGTGCATTTTTGTGTCGGATACTAGAGAATCCTATTCAAACTTTACCACCAGACACTGGGTAAATATAAATTTAGAAGGGGATCAAAAGAAAGTGGAGAATATTAACTATAAATTAAAGATGATAATAAAGTTAACGTAATTTTAGGGGGATAACTATGAAGAAATGGAGATTTTTCGCTCTTGCTTTGTTAGTTGGATTTTGTTTTACCAGCTATTCATATGCATCCTATTCGCCTAGTTTTAATGATAGACCGACTGTGTTTGATCAAGGCAAAATTAGGGGATATTTTCTATGGCAAGATAAAGAGGGTTTTCATTTGCGAGCCACATCCAATGGGGGCATCCATAATTTTAGTGGAACGGTGCGTACCGACGGTCGATTTAAGAATGTTTTAGAAAACTATAAAGGCGATAATGACTATCTTGAAGTGAATAAAAGCCAAAATAAGATAAAATACAATATTACGACTTCAGAAGAGGAAGAGGGAATCGATTTTCAGCTTTCTTATGGGAGTTATATAAAATTTAGCTTATCCTTAGATAGTGAAGCTAGTAATCCTAATGAAATTTTTATAGGAAAAGATGGATGGCATCCCGTCAGTCATGATTTTACTATTCTGTATGATGGAGATTATACAAAATACATAGATGGACAAACTATTCTAATCATTGATAGCAGATTTGGGTGGCCAAGAGGAAAAGGGACAGGTCAAGGCAGAGATTAATCAATAATAGGAGGTATGCTAATTATGGATGAAAATAAAGATAACGTTACAGTTATAGCAAATGAAGAAGCTAACTCTGAGCAAGAACCTCCTAAGAAGAAAAGTAGATGGGGTTGGTTTACTAGCATCGGCGGGGTTCTGCTGCTTTTAAAAGCCTCAAAGATATGGGCAATTATAAAGGGAGCGCTTATACTCCTTAAACTCGGTAAATTCCTTACTACAGGTTTGTCGATGATGCTAACCGTTGTTATATATACTTTTATATATGGCTGGAAATATGCAGTAGGGATTGTATTATTGTTGTTTGTACATGAAATGGGACATTTGGTTGCGTCTAGAAGGTTAGGTATTAATACAAGCTTGCCAATGTTTATTCCTTTTTTCGGTGCAATCATCCAAATGAAAGAAGCACCGAAAGATGCAAAGACTGAATCTATCGTTGGCATTGCTGGTCCAATTTTCGGAGCCTTGGGAGCATTTGTTTGTCTTTGGATTGGAGAAATATTTGACTCTATGTTACTATATGCTTTAGCTTATTTCGGCTTCTTTTTAACTGTTTTTAATTTGATTCCAGCCCATCCACTTGATGGGGGACGTATTGTAACTGCTATATCCCTAAAGCTTTGGCTCGTTGGTATTCCTATAATGCTCTTTTTTTCTCTGTACTTCTTCAACCCTATCGGAATTTTAATTTCTATATTGGCAGTAAAAAAAGCATGGGAAGTTTGGAAAGATCGAGAGAATCCGTATTATGATACTGATCCAGGGTTTCGTCTAAAAATGGGCTTTTCCTATTTTGCTCTTTTTGCTCTGTCAGCCTATTATACTTACAATTTACATGAAACGCTGAATAGACACTAATTTTAGCGAATGTTACTTATTTACCGTCAAATAAAGACTTATTAAATTCGATCTTTAACCCCCTTGTTTTAACCTAGGATATTTGGGATAATAATAAGATTGTTAACCTTGATAAGGAAAGAGAAGAGGATTGATTTTAAGCTTGGAAAAGAGGATTATGAATGATTAAAGAATCCATTTATGGATTGACATTAGATCAACTGGTAACATGGCTTGGGGAGCGTGAGCATAAAAGGTCTAGGGCATTGCAAGTATGGGATTGGCTTTATAGGAAGCGGGTAAGAAGTTTCTCAGAAATGATGGATGTCAATAAAGAATGTATTGAATTATTAGCCGATCATTTTGTCATCCAAACCTTAAGTGAACATTTACGCCAAGAATCAGAAGATGGAACGATTAAATTTTTGTTCAAGTTACAGGATGATAACCTGATTGAAACTGTATTAATGAGGCACAAATTCGGTTTGTCTGTTTGTGTTACAACCCAAGTAGGGTGTAATATAGGATGTAGTTTTTGTGCAAGCGGACTACTGAGAAAGAATCGTGATTTATCCAGTGGCGAAATTGTAGAACAAATTATGAAAGTCCAGCATTATTTAGATGGAAGGAACCAAGATGAAAAGGTAAGTCATGTTGTGGTAATGGGTATCGGAGAACCATTTGATAACTTTAAAAATCTAATAGACTTTTTACTGATTATTAAAGACCATAAAGGACTTGCTGTTGCGGGAAGACGTATTACCGTATCTACTAGTGGTCTTGCAGATAAAATTATAGAATTTGCCGATGCTAACTTGCAGGTAAACCTGGCGATTTCATTGCACGCACCCAATGAAGAACTTCGAACCCGCATCATGAAGATCAATCGTATCTTTTCAATTGAAAAAGTAATGCAAGCCGTTACTTACTATTTGAAGAAAACGAATCGTAGAATTACGTTGGAATATATTTTATTAAAAAACGTGAATGATCGTAGAGAACATGCCTTAGAGCTTGCCCATTTGATTGGTGATAAAAAGCATCTTACAAATGTTAACTTAATTCCTTATAATCCAGTGGATGAGCACAGTCAATATCAAAGAAGCGACCTAGATTCTATGCGGGCATTTTATGATACACTAAAAAAGCAAGGTATTAATTGTAGCAATCGACTAGAGCATGGCACAGATATTGATGCTGCTTGTGGGCAGTTAAGAAGCAAACAAATCAAAAAAATGTAGAAAGTAACCTAATATAGAATATAGAGTTTGTATTCAGATGATGAGGTGGAAAGTGAAAATAGCGATATTGGTCAGGGAAGAAACTATGCAACGTTGTACAGGTAGGGGATGTCTTAACGCTTTCTTTCAGAAAAAGGATGCCTTTGAAAAATATGAAGAAGCAGTTCAGCTCGTCACTTTTACTCATGCCGATGGAGATATTGATCATAAAATTGAGACGATGATTAAAAACGGTGTGGATGTGGTGCATTTATCCTCCTGCATGCGCGGGAAAGCAGCGAATTATGAAATTTTAGCAAAACGCCTTGGAGAACATTTTGATGTTATTGGATACACCCATGGATCAGAAGACGGCAAGGGCCAAAAAACAATAAATATTAAGAAGAAGTTATAATGGATGAACGCCTGTATCCTCGAAATTTGAGGGTATGGGCGTTTTTCAATAGCAGGTATTTGTCGGATAAAGTAGAATAATGTAATAGAATGAATGCTTATTGAAAGGCGAGATGATTCAATGCGATTCTTGCATAAATTTACACTGTTATTAAGCACGTTGATAATCGTTAGCAGTGTAATTCAATTTTTTACTTTCGACAGGCTTTTCCTTGCCAATACCAATTCTTTGTTATTGGCTACAAATGAAAAAGCTGCGAAGAATGTTGGAGAGCAACTTTTAACATTCTTTAAAAATACCGAAAATTCCTTAAAAATGATAGCAGCGGATCCTAATATAAGAAGCGATCAAAGACTTCTTGATAAAATAAATGAAGTTATGCCTGAAGTCAATATGATTATTATACTTGATAAACAAGGAGATATTTTACTTGCTAGCCGGAGTGAAAAAATAGCAGGTTTAAATTTGTCTCATAGGGATTATTTTCAACGTGCTATTAAGGGTGAAACATATATCAGTGGCGTATATACAAGTATCACTGGGCGCCAAGTGGTCGCAATTTCAACTCCAATTATCGAAAATGATAATATAGTAGGTGTGGTTGTTGGGACGATTTGGCTGCATGAAAATAAATTGGTATCCATGTTCGATAATAAATCCTTTGGCCGTAGCGGATATATTGCCATTACTGACCAACGAGGGGTTATAGTATACCATTCGGATCAAGAGCGCGTTGGGAAAAAGGGGTGGGTAGTCGATAAATTGCAAGGCTTGACAGGCTCAATTATAATGAAGAATTATTCTGGAAATGAGCGTCATATTGGATATAATAAGGTTCCAGAATTAGATTGGCATGTTATTGTGAGTACCCCGACAGCCGAGTTAGCAGAGCTTCGTAACATTATGCTGTATGAAATTCTTATGGTGACGCTTTTTACGATTCTTCTGGTTATTGTAATTGGTACTTATACTGTGCGGCGATATATGCGGCCACTTGAAAAACTAGTTGAGGCATTTCGCTTTGTCAAACAAGGAAAATACAAAAGAATTGCACCATATGGTTACGCTACGGAATTTGATGAAATGATTCAAGTATATAACGATACCATTAGTAAGCTTGAGGAAGTTCATATTTCATTGGTGGGAGCGGCTGATAGTGATGGCTTGACTGGGGCCTATAATCGTAGATCTTTTGATAAAACATTAGAATTAATTAAAGGTGAACTACAATCAGGATCTCTTGCCACATTAGGAATTATGTTATTAGACTTGGATAACTTTAAACGTCAAAATGATACAAGTGGTCATGTAGCTGGTGATGATATTTTGAAAAGGTTTACAGATATAGCGCAGTCTGTTGTAGGAAATCGTGCCATATTTCGGTTCGGTGGAGATGAATTTGCGATTATCTTACGCAATATCCCAGATACAACGTTTAAGTTATATGCAGAACAAATACGTCTGCAGTCTGCAGAAAAATTAAAGTCTTGTACAGTGAGTATCGGTATTGCAACTTACCCTAAAAATGCTGTTTCTATTGATGAATTACTAAAATTTGCCGATAAAGCGCTGTATATGAGTAAGAATACTAAAAATAAGGTAACAGAGTATCTGGGCTAGTAATTGATTCAAATATACTGGACGAACAATTCTTTTTGTAAATTGGAATAAAAAGAAAACAACTACTGAAAAGTAGTTGTTTTCTCACATGGCAAGTTTGGCTACTATTGGAGGTAAAAGTTTTATTTAGCAAGAAGAACTATCATTATCATTAAAGCAGCACAACAGCAAGAGGATGATTATTATAATCACGACTCCTCTACTGTTATTATGTCCGCCGCCGCATCCAAAGCCCATAATAAACCCTCCTTTTAATGCATATGTAGTACTTACGCTGTATTGTATGATTAAGATGAAAAAATGTTAAAGAATATTTTGTGCATAAAGTATATGGGTACACTTTAAATGTTTGCTTCTTATTTATTTAAAATGAAAAAACGCGGAAAAATCGTGTGCGATTTCTTCCGCGTTTTTCTCATTTCAATTAAGTGAATTTACGTTTTAAAGTAGTTACTGTTGTAAGCGATTCTTTAAAATCACTAAGCGAGCTGGAATTTTAATAACACCTGTACCCAAGCTGACACCTAAGAGAACAAGAAGAAGAGCAACAAAATGATACCAGCTTAATTGTTCTCCTAAGAAGAAAGCCGAGGCAAGAACACCTACTATGGGAGAAGCATTTTGGAAAAGAGAGGCTGTGGAAGCTCCCACTTTTTGTATGGCTGTATTCCACCACAAAGCTCCTAATGCCGTACTCAAAAAGCTCGAAGACAGTAGCACAACAATTGGCCAAAAACCGAAACTACCGGGGTAGCTCCATTCAGGGTTGACAGATAGCCCTAATATCAATAATCCAATAGAAGCTAAGGTATGGCTATAAGCTGTTACTACTAAGGGAGAAACGGATACAGTAGCTTTTTTAACAAATAAAGAACCGATTACAAAGGTAATGGTTGCAATTAACACAACTCCATCACCAAAAAGTGTGGCACCGCCTTGTGATTTACCTGAGACGACCAGCAGCAACCCGCCAAATCCCAAAAGAATAGCAATTCCTTTTTCCCAGGTAAATTCTTCTTTTAGGAGATAGCCAGCAGAAGTAGTTGTAAACAATGGATTTAAGCCCAAAATAAGAACAGCATGCATTCCGCTGGTAGCAGTTAACCCTATGTTAAGTGCAATTTGGTGGAGAAAAATACAAAACGTGGAAACCCCAATAATAGGAAGCCATTCTTTGTGAGAAAGCTTTTTGTATCCATGTTTTTTAAAGACGAGAGGTAAGAGTAAGGCGCTCGCTAGACATAAACGAATAGGAGCCAACGCCAATGGCGGGAAAAAACTAGTGAGATATTTAATTGCGACTACATTGAGTCCCCATAGAATTACAACTAGAATCAGCAGGAAGAATACATGCCGATTATCATTTACCTTTGTCAAATTTCGTCACTCCGATACAAATTATAATTCCTTATCTTATCACAGCATGTTAGAAAGGAAAAGTATAATTTCTTGTATCGTTGTTTCATGGTAATAAAATGGCGAGGAAAATCTGTTTTAAAAATGAAAATCTTTAAAGCCTAGGACTAATTCCTCAATAAATTTATCAGTAGCTGCTGATAAAAATCTGTCTTTTCGATAGATAAGTCCCATTTCTTTTTTCATAGCAGGGTTTGCTATTGAAACAGTTTGAATGCGTTCATCTGCATAACTATTAATGTAGGATCGAGGGAGAATCGTGACTGCAATATTACGGCCTACGATCTCAAGCAAGTGTTCAAAGGGCATCATTTCGATTATTGGATTAAACAAAAAGCCAAGTTCTTCTGTAGCGTGGTCAATAAATTGTCGGATAATGTACTTGGGAGGGGGGAGCACAATGGAGATTGATTTAAGCATATCAAGGTTCACTGATTTTTGTTTGCTAAGTTCATTTTTTTTGCATACGGCAAGACATAATTCTTCCGCGTATAAATAAAGACTTGCTAGCTGCAGGTCGTCTAATGGTAAAAAAGCAATTCCAATATCTAACTCATTTTTAAGTAGCTTTTCTTTTATTTCTTCTGTTGATAGTTGGATAATGGAAAGATTAATACCTGGATAACGAGTATGAAATTTTACGATTGAAGAGATCAGCAGATGGCTTCCGGAACATCCTACAGCAAGGCTGCCCCTTTCAAGACCTTGCAATTCTCCGATGGCAGTATGAGCTTGTTTCAATTCACCAAAAATTTGCAGACAATGTTGATATAGAATTTCTCCCGCCTGGGTGACAAGAACCTTTTTGCCTACTCTGTCAAAAAGAAGGGCATCTACCTCACTTTCTAAAATTCTAATTTGTTGACTCAAAGTAGGCTGAGATATGCCAAGCTTTTCAGCAGCTTTTGTAAAGTGAAGTTCTTTATACATTGCCATAAAATACTCCAAATGCCTGAGCTCCATTGTGTTCACACCCAATCATAGTTTATAACTATGATTATACTAAAAATTATTAGATTGATCAATTATAGACTGTTGCATATAATAAGAGCAACCAATAGAATTTAGTTGCGGAGGATGATTGTTATGAAATATAAAGAATTTGTATTTCTTTTAATATGTAACTTATTATGGGCAGGAAATTTTATATTTGGCAAATTTGTTATTCAAGAGTTCTCTCCACTCTGGATTACTTTTCTGCGTTGGATGATTGCAGTCAGCATTCTATTTCCTGTTGCAGTAGTACATGACAATTTGAACTATGCAAAGATGAGAAGTATACTGAAAGAATCTTGGCCGGCGTTAACTTGCATGGGGATATCGGGAGGAATCTTATTCAATGTATTTACTTATTCAGCCTTGCAATATACTTCTCCAACGAATGGATCGTTAGTTTTTTCCTTAACACCTGCTATCACAATGATTTTTTCTTATCTTATTTGGAAGGAAAAAGTTTCGATAATGCAGATGGCAGGGTTAAGTATTTCCTTTTTGGGTGTGGTAGTTTTATTGACAAGTGGGAATATACTGCACGTGTTTCAAATGGATTTTAATAGAGGGGATTTACTAATGATAGGAGCGGATCTTTGTTGGATGATATATGCTTTTTCATGTAAGAAATCAGCTACTGTACCGCCGATTACTGCGATAGCGATTTCTTCATTAATTGCAATATTCATTATGATTCCCTTTATCATTCTGCAGCCTATTGATTTTCATCAAGTAACTCGTACCGGAATAAATGGGGTTCTTTATATCGGTGTTTTTGCCTCGGTGTTTGCGTTTATCTTATGGAATATGTCCCTTCGCATAGTCGGTGCTAGTAAAGCAAATCTTACAGTCAATTTAATCCCTGTTTATACGGCTGCTATTGCTATTATTATCGGAGAACAAGTTTCTGCAACCCAATTATGGGGTGGGGCAATGGTATTAACAGGCTTAGTTTTAACAAGTCAAAAACGCAAAGAATTGATTTGTATTCGTGTCAATAAACAAGAGGTCGATTTGGGTGATGCTACTATCAAGCGTCCTCATTATGTAAATTGAATTTTAAATTGGATCGTGAGAATAAAACGACCTAGCTGTAGATTAGAACCTTCATATCTACAGCTAGGCCTTTTTTTCTATGACAGTGTATAATGAGTAATTGCTAAACGCAGATAATAAAAATATATTGACATAATAATTTAAATTGCATACAATATAGTTGTAAACGATGTAAATTTGTAATAGAAATACAATAATTGTAACTCGTAATGCTAGGATGTGAAACTATGAGTAAGAAGATAAAACAGGTAGATTTATTAATTATTGGTGCAGGTGTAGCTGGATTAACAGCTGGTATTTATGCTGGTAGGCTCAAGCTTAATACTTTAATTATCGAAGATGAAATCATTGGCGGGCAAATCCGGGACGCTTATATTATTGAAAATTATCCTGGGTTTAGCAGTATTAGTGGCAGTGATTTAATTGATAAAATGCAAGAACAGGCAATTAATTCAGGGGCAACGATTGATGAGTTTGATAGTGTAGTATCAGTAAAATTAACGGACAATGAAAAAATCATTGAAAGTGAAAAAAATATATATAAGCCAAAAGCTGTGATTATTGCGGCTGGTGCCAAACGCAAGGAATTACCTATACCGGAAGAAAAAAAATTTCGTGGAAATGGTATCCATTATTGTGAAATATGTGATGGACATTTATATGAAGGAAAACATATTGCGGTTGTTGGCGGTGGAAGTTCAAGTGTTGGAGCGGCTATCTTTTTGTCTAAATATGCAGAAAGAATTACCCTAATTCATCGTTCCGAGTATTTAAGAGCAGATAAAAAAAGTCAAGAAGAGTTGTTCAATAACAAAAAGATAAACTTTTTGTGGAATACACAAGTGAAACAGGCTATGGGTAATGAGTTGTTAGAATCTGTACTTTTAGAAAATGTTAATACAAAAGAAAATACAGAGTTAAAGTTGGATGGAATCTTTGTAAATATTGGTTCGGTTCCTAGAACCGCTATGTATAAACAGTATATAAACATAGATAGCTATGGTAATATTGAAGCCAGTGAAACTTGTGAAACAAATGTAAAAGGTGTTTTTGCAGCGGGAGATGTGAGGGCTAAAGAGGTTAGGCAATTAACAACTGCTGCAAGTGATGGAACCATCGCTGCATTAATGGCTGAAAAGTATATATTACAACAGTAAATAGGGGAATTAGGGTGGTAAAATAATTCGGCGTAGACAATATTGTCTACGCCGTTTCTTATATAAAAGAATTAGTCACTGTACTCCAGTCGCGTATTATCTATAGAAGTCTTGTGTATTGTTGTAAACAAATTCAAGAAATGGCGGGCGGCAGTAGATAGATAGCGATTTCGCATCCAAATGACAGCAGCAGTTGTCTCGATGCTTGGGTTAATAATTGTTTTAAATACTAGATTCGTATTTGGGATAAGATCAATAGCAGCTCTTGGTACTACTGCGATACCAACATCTGCATCTGCCCAAGCTAAGATAGGCATAACATCGTCACTTTTACATAGAAAATAAGGCTCAAACCCAGCTTGCAGACAATGATCAGTAATCATCGCTTCAAATTTACGATGAATCATTAAGGGTTTGCCGGCAAGTTCTGAAAGCTGGATAGAATCTGAGTGTTCTCCTAAGGAATTAGGATTATTTTTATTAAGTGCGGCAACCAAAGGTTCATTAGATAACTTAATAGATTCATAGAGTGCATCATCAAAAGAAAATCGAACTAATCCTATTTCAATTAATCCACCATTCAAGAGTTCAATAATTTGGCTGGACTCTCCTTCCCTTAACTCAAACTTCAGACTAGGATATTGATTCCGAAAAATACGAGCCACTCGCGGTAAAATTGTTGCAACAGAAGAAGAGGCTGTGCCGATGGACAAGGTGCCGTGGGTACCAGCCTCTATTTCTCTTATTTCCTTAACGGTAGTATCCATTAGCTCGAGTAACTGCTCAGCCTTTTTTCGCAAGAGATGGCCTGCTTCTGTTAACTGAATCTTACGGTGTCCTCGTTCAAATAGCTTGGCCCCTAGATTATCCTCTAGTTGCTTCATTTGGCGACTAAGAGGTGGTTGAGCGATGTGCAAAATCTTCGCAGCTGTTGTAATATTGCCTTCTT
Organism: Pelosinus sp. IPA-1; assembly: GCF_030269905.1. Classification (NCBI taxonomy): domain Bacteria; kingdom Bacillati; phylum Bacillota; class Negativicutes; order Selenomonadales; family Sporomusaceae; genus Pelosinus; species Pelosinus sp. IPA-1. The sequence continues at coordinate 346,294 of NZ_BSVC01000006.1, forward strand.
CAGCAAGGGTAAGAAAATATTTCATTTCTCGAATACTCATCATAGTGGCCAGCTCCTTCGCGAATATATACTTAAAAGGTATGGAAATTACATGATATTAGTATTATTAGTATGGGACTAACTCTGTTATAATTGTAAATTAAAGAACTATTACTAGTCAAATTTTGAATTGATTCTGGATAGATGCTAGTTGGAATAAAACCTATTTTACTTATGGAAGGAGTATCTAGCATGGAAAGTATTTTGACTACTTGTCCTTATTGTGGTACTGGCTGTACTTTTTATCTCAATACGGAACATGGTGAAATTATTAGCGTTACCCCTAATCGTGAGAATGCCGTAAATAAAGGAAAACTTTGTTCTAAGGGCTATTTTGGCTTTGATTTCGTGCATCATCGTGACCGATTACAACAACCCTTGATTCGAAAAAATGGAGTATTGGTTGAAGCTACTTGGGAAGAGGCTATTTCACTTATTGCCACTAAGTTAAAACATACAATTCAGGAATTTGGTTCTGATAGTATAGCGGCTTTTAGTTCAGCTAGGTGTACGAATGAAGAAAACTATCTAATGCAAAAACTGATGCGCGCAGTGGTTGGTACCAATAATATCGATCATTGCGCTCGTCTTTGCCATTCTCCTACGGTGGCTGGACTAGCTACGGCATTTGGGAGTGGAGCCATGACAAATTCAATTAATGAGATTGAAACAATGGGGCCTAAAGATGCTATTTTTGCCATAGGAACCAATACAACAGAATGTCATCCAGTTATGGGAGTTTTCATGTTGCAGGCCAAAGCACGTGGTACCAAACTGGTAGTAGCTGATCCTCGCGAAATTGATTTAGCAAGACATGCGGACGTCTGGTTACAGCATAAGCCCGGAACGGATGTAGCACTACTGAGTGCAATTTCACATGTCATTCTTAAGGAAGGACTAGAAGATCGTGCTTTTATAAAAAATCGTACAAATAACTTTGCAGCTTTTAAAGAAACCGTAAAACGATATACACCTCAATATGCTGAATTAATTACAGGTGTTCCCGCAGAAAAGATTATTAAAGCTGCTAAGATTATTGGGCAGGCAGATCATACTGCAACCTATTATACAATGGGAATTACCCAGCATACTAGTGGCGTGGATAATGTACTGTCTGTTGCCAATCTTGCAATGATCACAGGCAATCTGGGTAAGGAAAAAACAGGGGTAAATCCTCTTCGTGGACAGAACAATGTGCAAGGATCTTGTGATATGGGAGCTTTACCTAACGTGTATCCAGGATATCAGTCTGTTAAGGATAGTATTATCAAGGCAAAATTTGAGGAAGCTTGGAAAACATCACTCAGTGATGAAATTGGTCTGACGATTCCTGAAGTACTACATGGAATTGAAGAAGATCGAGTGAAGGTACTTTATGTATTTGGCGAAAATCCCATGCGGAGTGATCCTGATGTTAATCATGTAAAACATTGTTTAGAACAGGTGGATTTTTTAGTTGTACAAGATATCTTCTTAACTGAGACAGCAGAATTAGCTGATGTTGTGCTACCTGGAACGACCTTTGCTGAGAAAGATGGTACTTTTACGAGTACGGAAAGACGGGTACAACGGATTCGCAAAGCGATTGAACCAAGAGGTAACAGTCGTCCCGACTGGAAGATTATTGGCGACATAATGAATGCATTAGGAGATTCTACAGAGTATTCTTCGCCACAAAAAATTTACGAAGAAATGCAGAGTGTGACGCCATCTTATGCTGGAATTACCTACTCACGAATTGAAAAGGGCGGGATACAGTGGCCTTGTAGTGATACAGAACATCCTGGAACACCTATTTTGCATGTCGGGGTATTTAATCGAGGGATTGGAGAGTTTACTGCAGTCGATTATCGAGATCCCGCAGAACTACCTGATCAAGAATTCCCGCTTATGTTGACAACTGGTAGGGTAGTAGCCCACTACCATACTGGTTCCATGACTCGTCGGAGTTGGGGACTACATGGAACCCACCCTGAGGGATATTTAGAAATTAATCCTCTAGACGCAAAAAGGTTAAATATAGAAAATGAGGAATTAATTCGGGTATCTTCGAGAAGGGGGACAATAACAACCAAAGCTCAGGTAACGAAAAGAGTTCCAGAGGGACTAACATTTATAACCTTTCATTTTACGGAAAGCCCTGGTAATATGCTTACCAATAGTGCCTCAGATCCTGTTTGTCAAATTCCAGAATTTAAAGTGTGTGCTGTTAAAGTTGAAAAACTATAAAGGTTTAGAAGTAGCAGCGACAATGAAGGAGAGTACTTTCAAATGAAAAAAGAACTTCTGCCGGTAACACCCATTATACTAGCTGGTGGAAAAAGTACTAGAATGAAGGAAAATAAGTCTTTTGTTCAGCTAATGTCAAAACCGATGATTGAAGTCGTATTGGAAAAGGTTACAAACATATTTTCATTACCTCCTATAGTAATAACAAATTCGTTTATAGAGTACTCCTACCTTGGCGTTAGACTAGAAAAGGATATTTTCCCACAGAAAGGACCTTTGGCTGGGATTCATGCTGGTCTAAGTTATTCATCGACCTATCAGACCTTTATTGTAGGATGTGATATTCCCTTATTAGATCCTGCATTTATTCAATACATGCTCTACCAAGACGATCGTTATGATATCGTCATTCCCTCAGAAGATGGTTACACCCATCCGCTGCATGCTAGATACAGTAAAAACTGTATCCATTTTATTGAAAAGAAGTTGAAGCAGAATGAGGGAAAGATAATTTCCTTTTTCCCAGAAGTCAATGTGCGTTATATTAATAAAGTAGAAATTACAGAATTCCCTTTTGCATGGCAGTCACTGATTAATGTAAATACCCCAGAAGATTTAAAAAGTGTTCAGTTGATATTGAAAAGTCTTTTTAAAATATAGGAAGGAGGCTGTTTCCTTGAGTATTCATTTGAATTCATTTGTGTTAGCAGATCCAAAAAAATGTATCGGCTGTAAGGTTTGTGAAGTAGCTTGTGCTGTAGCGCATAGAAGTGAAGAGATAAAAACAGTAGGCAATATGGACATTCCTGTTATGCCAAAACTATATTTGGTAAAAACCGCTGATGTTACAATGCCAATACAGTGCCGACATTGCGAGGATGCACCTTGTGCAAATATTTGCCCTGTTTTTGCTATTACGCAAATTGATAATAAAATCATTATTAATGAAGAAAGTTGTATCGGTTGTAAAACTTGTATGATTGCTTGTCCTTTTGGCGCAATCGAACTTGCTCCTGCTTTTAAAGATGGAAAACCAGTGTTTCAAAGCCTTTTGACTTTTGATAGTGAAGAAGAGCTTAGTAGTAAACAAGCAGCAGTCGCTAGCAAATGCGATTTATGTAATGACAGGTTAAATGGACCTGCCTGTATAGAAGCTTGCCCTCGTCAAGCACTTACCTATGTGAATGTTAAAAAAGAAAAACAACGTCGGTGTACAGAAACGGCAAGTAAAACGGGCGCAAATATCAAAAATCTTATCGTATAGGAGGATTAAGCATGGTAGACAAAGATACAGACATTATTAAAATTGATGCAGAACTTTGTACAGGGTGCAGACGGTGTGCTGAAGTGTGTCCGGTAGATGCTATTGAAGGAAAACAAGGAACTCCTCAGTTCATTAATGTTGAAAAATGTGTAATGTGTGGACAATGCATACAAATATGCAGCGCTTATGCTTCTATATTTGAGGAATATAGAACTTCTCGTGAAGACAAACTGCGTGAACGTAATATGCCAGTAACCTTAGAAGAACCAATATTTGCTGCATATAATATTGGTGACTTGCCAAAAGTAAAAGAGGCTTTAACCAATACAGAAGCCTTTACTATGGTTCAGTGTGCACCAGCAGTAAGAGTTGCGATTGCAGAGGAATTTGGTATGCCATTAGGAAGTCTTGCACCAGGAAAGCTAGCAGCCGCTCTACGGCAGTTAGGTTTTAACCGGATATATGATACTAATTTTGCTGCGGATTTGACAATCATGGAAGAAGGAAGTGAACTGGTTCAGCGTATTACAGAGGGTGGTCTTCTGCCTATGTTTACTTCCTGTTGCCCTGCTTGGGTAAAATTTGTGGAACAAGAATATCCAGAACTCATACCCCATTTATCAAGTTGCAAATCACCCCAACAGATGGCAGGAACTATGTTTAAAACCTATGGCGCACAAGCCGATGGAGTTGAACCAGACAACATATACAGTGTTGCCATTATGCCTTGTACTTGTAAAAAGTTTGAGTCTCAGCGCCCAGAAATGAATACAGATGGCTACCAAAATGTAGATGCAGTTCTTACAACAAGAGAGCTTGCTTATTTAATTAAGGAAGCGGGAATTGATTTTAGCAGCTTGCCAGAAGAGGATTTTGACAAGCCACTGGGTATGTATTCTGGTGCTGGTCACCTATTTTGTGCAACTGGTGGAGTTATGGAAGCTGCTATTCGTACTGCGTATGAATTAATAACAAATGAGCCGATCCCTAATGTAAATATCCAATATGTTAGGGGCAGCCAAGGGGTACGAAGAGGTGTTGTGCATGCTGGCGATGTAAAGGTTAAAACAGTTGTTGTCTCAGGGCTAAAAAACGTTGTACCAATACTTGAAGAAATCAAAAAAGGGAATGCTGATTTTCATTTCATGGAGGTTATGACGTGCCCTGTTGGCTGCGTTAGTGGTGGCGGACAACCTAAAGTGTTATTACCCAAAGATACTGAGATCGCATATAAGAATCGAATAAGCAGTACCTATCGTCACGATGAGGAGCAAACTTATCGAAAGTCCCATGAAAATCCTGAAATAAAAGCGATTTATAAGAATTTTCTTGGCGAGCCTCTAGGTCATAAATCTCATCATCTTTTGCATACCGAGTATAAACAAAGGGGGTATTGCAAATGAATACCTTCATTTTAGGGAATCCTGGAAAATGTATTGGCTGTAAGGCTTGTGAGATTGCCTGTTCTGTTGCTCATTTGGACACTAGTGTTGTAAAAGCAAATGAAATGAACCTTCCTTTTATTTCCCGTTTAAATCTAGTCAGAACCTCTTCTGTTACTATGCCGATTCAGTGCAGGCAGTGTGAAGATGCTCCTTGCGCAAATGTGTGTAGCGTTGGCGCTATTGTGCATAAAGATAATTGCAATGTAGTTCTTGAAGAAAAATGTATTGGCTGTAAGGAATGTATGCTTGCCTGTCCATTTGGTATGATCGATATGCAACCTAAATTTACAGAGGGAGAGGCTGAATTTCAGGTAGGACTAAAGGTAGAATCTTTGCAAGGTGAACAGAAAAAGGCCTATGTTGTAATGCAGAAATGTGATTTGTGTAAAGGACGTGCCAATGGGCCTGCATGCATAGAAGTTTGTCCAGCAGATGCATTTGTAATAGTAAATCCAGATTTTATTAGAAAGAATATCCATGATAAGCGAGTTTCAAGTGCTCAAGAAATTGCAAAACGTAAGTACACTGGAAATTCTTAAAAAGATATAAGAGGTGTATCCATGAGTCAAGATTCTTACCGAATTCAAAAATACCCGGCAGTAAAGCTAGAAGAGGGTAATTTGGTTGCCGTTGAGCAATTGGTTTCTGAGGAAGCTCCATTAACCATTTACCTTAATGGTAAAGAGCTAGTAACAATGCTCTGTTCGCCTAACGAAGAAAAATATATTACATTAGGCTTTTTAGTTACGGAAGGAATGATTCATGATATAGAAGCCATAACGGATTTAACGATAGATAGTGAACGAGGGTTTATTTGGGTAGAAGCAGATACAGTTTTCCCGAATGTAGCAAATACCTATCTTAAAAGGTGCTTAACAGCTTGCTGTGGTCGGGGGCGGACAGGATTCTATTTTGCAAACGATGCTCGTACGATTAAAAGCATTGAAAGTAATTTAAAAATAAGTGCCGCTGAAATACTTAGTTATTCTGTAATGTTAGAAGAATTATCAGCTACCTATCATATGACACATGGAGTACATTGTGGGGCACTAGCAACAAAGGGAGAGTTTTTGCTATACTCGGAAGATATTGGACGTCATAATGTTTTCGATAAACTCTATGGAAAATGTTTAGAGATGAAGATACCAACTACCGATAAGGTGATTGTATTTAGTGGTCGTATTTCATCGGAAATCCTTATTAAGGTGAGTAAAATGGCTATACCACTTATTATTGCACGTGCAGTGCCAACTAGCTTAGCTATTGGATTAGCAGAAGATCTTGGTATTACTCTTGTTGGAGCAGCCAAAGGAGAATCTTTTTTTGTATATACTCATAAAGACCGAGTAACGACTTAATCTACATGCCACTTAGTTCTATATGCCATTACTGCTATGTATAAAGTGGAGAAGGATAAATTTAGAAATTAATAAATTGAGATCTTGCTTTTATGAATCAGCTATGTGATGATAATAGTTAAATAGGTAAATAGGCACTCAGAGATGGACGAGTCTTCAACCGGTCTACTGGTATAGGGGAAGGGATCAATGGGGTGCCTGTTTTTTTCTTATGAAAGGAGGGCAGTGATTGTGGAGTTTTTTCAGTGTATGTCACTTAAAGAAGCACAACATGTAATTGTTGAAAGTCTTAAAAAACGTACTATATTTAGTGAAACAGTACATTTAATAAATGCTTTGGGTAGAATAGCTGCAGTGGATGTTGTGGCAAAAAATGATTTACCACCTTTTAGTCGCTCCACTGTAGACGGATTCGCAGTACAAAGTGCCGATACCTTTGGTGCTAGCGAGGCTGCTTCATCACTTTTTTCTATTATTGGCGAAGTTTCCATGGGAGAAGAAAGTAAAATGGAAATATTTCCCGGAAATGCGGTGGCTATTCCTACGGGAGGAATGTTACCAGTGGGAGCAGATGCGGTAGTTATGGTAGAGCATGTTGAACAACCTGATTCTAAAAATTTATTGGTATTAAGAATGGTTGCCCCCGGAGAAAATGTGATTGAAAAGGGGGAAGATGTTCAAGTAGGGGCTACTATAATAAAGCAAGGACAGAGTATTGGTCCGCAACATATTGGGATGCTCGCTGCGTGTGGGTATGCTAACATTTCAGTATATAAGAAACTGGAAGTAGGGATCATTTCGACTGGTGATGAATTAGTTGGTATTGAGGAGCCTATAAAATTTGGTCAAATTAGAGATGTCAATTCCTATGCATTAGGTGCTTTGTTATTGGAGATGGGCTGCGCAGTAACACAAATGGGGATCGTAAAGGATAGTTACGAAAAATTTCTTTCCGTTTTATCAAAAGCGGTAGATACTTATCAACTCGTACTTATTTCTGGAGGAAGCTCTGTTGGAGCAAGAGACTATACGGTTAAGGCAATTGATGCTCTTGGCACTCCAGGGGTATTAATACATGGTATCGCTGTTAAACCTGGCAAACCTACTATTTTTGGCATGACAAATGATGTGCCAGTATTTGGCTTACCAGGACATCCAGCTGCTGCCATGACGGTTTGCAAACAGTTGGTTAAGATAGCCGTGAGAAAGCTAATGGGGTTTGAACAAAATGTAGAGCCTTTTGGAATTCCAGCATGCCTAGCTCGAAATGTCGCTTCTGCGCCAGGGCGGGACGATTTTATTACTGTAAAGTTAACAAAAGAAAACGGAACGTATAAAGCAACCCCTATTTTAGGAAAATCAGGGTTAATTCGTATTATGGCACAAGCTGATGGTACAATACATATTCCCGCAGATAAAAGTGGAATTTATAGTGGAGAAATTGTAGAAGTTTTGCTCGACAAACAAGAAGATTAAAGGAGGAGGGAAAATTTGCATAAGAATAAAGCATATCTGAATTGTTTGCAGCGTGAGCAAGCGCAAGAATTGTGGTATCAAAAATTAACTGAATGTGGTTTTTTCAAAAATCTTCCTAGGGAAACTATATTGGTTGGAGACGCAAGAGGGAGAGTAACAGCTAGTTCTATTTACGCAAAACAATCTGTACCTCATTATAATGGTGCAGCTATGGATGGAATTGCTGTTTGGGCGTCAGATACTTTTGGTGCCCAGGAGAATGAACCGAAACGTCTTACGCTACTTACTGAAGAGCAAACTTTTTCATCTGACTGTTGCTATGTAGTTGATACTGGGGATCTAATGCCACTAGGTACAAATGCAGTGGTAATGGTGGAAGATGTATACTTTGTAGATGGTGGGGCGGAAATTATTGCAGCTGTAGCACCGTGGCAGCATGTACGCATTATTGGTGAGGATATAGTTGCGAATGAATTGGTACTACCTGAGCACCACGTAATTTCGCCTGTTGATATTGCAGCCCTATTAGCTGCAGGAGTAGAAGAAATCGAAGTTTTGAGTAAACCTAAAGTAGCTGTAATTCCAACTGGTGATGAAATTGTTGCTACGTGTAAAGAATTAAAACCTGGTGTCATTTTAGATGTTAATTCTCATATGCTTTCTGCGGCAGTAGCCGAATGGGGAGGCGAGCCAGTTCGAATGAATATTGTTAAAGATAATATTCATGGAATTAAGAGAGCAATTTTCGCTAGCTTACAAGTTAATGATATGGTTATTGTAAATGCTGGTACCTCTGCAGGCAGGGAAGACTATACTTCGACAGTTCTATCCGAGCTAGGAGAAGTGTTAGTGCATGGTGTGGCAATAAAGCCAGGAAAGCCAGTTATCCTAGCAATCTGTCAAGGAAAACCAGTGATTGGTTTACCGGGATATCCTGTGTCCGCCATGTTAACAGCTGAGTTATTTATTCGGAATGTTTTAGTTGCAAGGCAAAAACTGCCACCATACGAAGAGGATAAAATAGAGGCAGCATTAGTTAAGCAAATAGCTTCTACTCTTGGTGTGGAAGAATACGTAAGGGTATCGGTTGGAAATGTACAAGGCAAAATGGTGGCTGCACCCCTAAGCCGCGGTGCAGGCTTAATTTCTTCATTGACCAAAGCACAAGGCATAATTCGTGTTGGACGAGGTAATTTAGGACTAGCAGCAGGGACAGTGCTGCCGGTAAACCTATTGCACAAAGCGAAACCTGCCAATACAATTCTAGCAGTTGGCAGTCATGATTTGGCCTTAGAATTATTAGGTGTTTTTTTGAGAAGACGTAGGGAAAATGTATATTTATCATGCGCTAATGTTGGCAGCATGGGGGGAATTATGGCAATCGCTAATAATGAAGCCCATATTGCAGGGATTCATTTACTAGATGAAGAAACTGGGCAATACAATAAGGCTCAAATGGAAAAATACTTGCCCAACAAAAATTTGCATTTAGTTCATTTTGCCATGCGGCAGCAAGGGCTCATGGTTTTACCGAATAATCCTAAAGAGATAGAAGGATTAAAAGATTTGACAAGGCCTGAAATTACTTATATCAATCGGCAACGTGGTTCGGGTACAAGAATGTTACTTGACTATGAACTCAAAAAAAGTACAATTCATTCTAGTCAAATACGTGGATACGAAAAAGAGGTGGGAACCCATATGGCTGTAGCAGCTTCGGTGATAGCAGGAGCAGCAGATACTGGTCTTGGTGTTCAGGCAGCAGCGCATGCTTTAGGACTAGATTTTATACCTGTATCACAAGAACAATATGATTTGATTTTGAATTTTTCTACTGATGATGAACATATGAACATCATCATAGATATTTTACAGTCTCCAGAATTTCGCTATGAGGTGGAATCCTTAGGTGGCTATGATCTACGCGATGCAGGAAAGCTAATTCACTTTTCTAAAGAAAATTAAACTTAGTATAGCGAAATAGCTTCATCTGCTCGTTATGCACTTATTCAAGGGCTAAATAATGAATATACAAAGTAGGAGGAATATGATGCGTAAGTTTATCGGTGTTTGTTTACTTATTGTTACTACTATTTTTTTTATCGGGTGTGGAAATGCTCCATCAAAGACAGAGACGAATGCTGGGAAAACAATTGTAAATAAGGATGTAATATTGGCCACTACAACAAGTACACAAGATAGTGGGTTGCTGGATATTCTAATTCCTGCTTTTGAGAAGAAAACGGGGTACAAAATAAAAACAATTGCTGTTGGCACTGGACAAGCGTTAGCCATGGGGGAAAAAGGCGAGGCTGATGTATTATTGGTCCATGCGCCAGCTGCAGAAAAAAAGGTAGTAGATAGTGGCGCAGCTATTCATCGTATTTTGGTAATGCATAATGACTTTATCATCGTGGGGCCAACGAATGATATGGCGCAAACGAAAGGGAAATCGGCTAAGGATGCCTTGACCGGAATTGGTAATAAAGAAGCTGTATTTATATCTCGTGGTGATGATTCTGGAACAGATAAAATGGAAAAGAGCTTATGGAAATTAGTAGGGATCAAACCATCTGGAGCCTGGTATCAAGAAGCCGGTTCAGGAATGGGGCAAACTCTAAAAATTGCAGATGAAAAACAAGGCTATACCTTAAGTGATCGGGCTACTTATTTGGCACAAAAGAAAAATCTTTCTTTGCAAATTCTTGTAGAAGGCGATGCCACATTGCTTAATATTTATCACGTAATGGAAGTAAATCCTGAGAAATTTTCTAAAGTAAATAATGCAGGTGCTAAGGCATTTAGTGAATTTTTATTATCAAGTGAAGGTCAAGGGTTGATTGCAGGATTTGGGAAAGAGAAATTTGGACAACCATTATTTTTTGCCGATGGTGGTAAAACAGAAAAGGATTTTGGGCTATAGAGGAATTTTATGGATATGATTGTCAAAGGATTGATCCAAGGATTGCAACTTCTGCTCAGTGGTGATAGTGAAGTCCTAGAGGTTGCAATTCTTACGATTAGAGTATCAGGAATAGCAACAGCCATAAGTGTACTAATAGGAATTCCTATAGGTTTGTGGTTAGCTTTAAAAGATTTCTATGGCAAGCAGGCCGTCAATAGTATCGTTAATTTTGGGATGGGGTTCCCGCCTGTAGTAGTTGGTTTAGTTGTTAGCTTATTTTTATGGCGCTATGGACCTTTGGGAGAACTAAGTCTCATGTATACACCATTAGCGATGGTTATAGCCCAAGCCATTATTGCGACTCCTATTGTGATTGGTTTGAGCTTTGCTGCTATTGTTAGTCTTAATCCAAAACTTCGTTGGCAACTTATATCGCTAGGGGCTACTCGCTGGCAAGCAAGCTGGCTCTTGATTAAAGAGGCACGTCTAGGCTTAATGGCCGCTGTAATTGCTGGATTTGGTCGCGTGATTTCGGAAGTAGGGGCCTCTATGATGGTAGGGGGCAATATTAAGGGGCAAACAAGAGTGTTGACGACAGCGACTGTTATGGAAGTAGGTAAGGGTAACTATGATTTGGCTTTAGCAATTAGTATGATTCTATTATTGATTGCGTATAGTATTGTAGTTATGTTGACTTATTTGCAGCATAAAGGAAAGAGTGACTAAGGATGAATGAGTGTATATTGGACATGCAGCACGTAAATGTAGATCGAAAAACACGCAAGAACGTACTAAATATTAACAATTTCCGTATGAAGCATGGTGAATTAGTCGCTGTAGTTGGGCCAAATGGTGCTGGAAAGAGTACTCTTTTACAAGTTATTAATCTATTGCATTCTTATCAAGGGAAAATACTTTTATTTGGGGAAGATAGTAGTAAGGTGGATAAAACTACTTTACGTCGTCAATGTGCCATGGTATTTCAAGATGCATTGCTCTTAAATGATACTGTATTTAACAATGTAGCCTTACCGCTAAAATTTCGTGGAATGGCGACAAGTGAAATAAGGCAAAGGGTCTATCAGGCATTGGCCGATTTTCGTTGTGATCATTTGGCAGATCGGCCAGCTCGTTCTTTGTCTGGAGGGGAAGCCCAGCGAGTTTCTATTGCCCGTGCCTTAGTAACTCTTCCAAAACTTTTACTATTAGATGAACCCTTTGCTTCTTTAGATAAAGCCACACGTGAAGAGATGATAGGAGAGATAAGACGGCTAGCGCAGCGAAAAGGAATATCCGTACTATTGGTTAGTCATGATTTTACAGATGTTTTGCAGTTTGCTGAACGGGCAATTGTAATGTTTGCTGGTAGTATTGTACAAGATAACAAACCAGAGGTTATACTTCGTAGGCCGATTAATCAACAAGTAGCAAAATTGGTAGGTATGGACAATATTATTCCTTGTCACATAGAAATAAATGACCAAAACAGATTAATAAAATTGACTAATGGAACTAGTTTCACTCTTTATGGGGAAGTAAAGGATTCTGTCACAGTGTGCTGCCTGCCTGGGGATTCTCTTTATATTTGCGAAGGAAATTCGGGGCAGCAGGAGCAGTGGATTAAATTAGAAGGAATAGTGGAACGAATCGTACCAGGATTAGGAGTCTATCAGGTTATTGTCAAAATAGGCAAAGGTAATGTGATAGCCCGGCTGCCCCGAAGTCATATTACGAGCAATCTTCATACACACGATAAAATTAAATTAGTATTTGACCCAGCGGAAGTACATTTGATTTAGAAGAGAATACAAAAATACCCAAGTTATTTTAACTTGGGTATTTTTGTACTCTCTTTAAGCTGGATTATGTTGATGGTTTTCTACGAACCAGTCAATTAATTTTCTCGCTACGCTAAGTTTGTCGGGGATATCTGGGAGGTTATGTGCCGAAAACCAACCAGCATCAACGATTTCTTGATTATCAATGGTTATTTCTTCGGTTGAACATTGAGCGGTAAACGCAATCATAAGAGAGTCAGGGAAAGGCCATGGTTGGTTACCAAAATAGCTAATAGAATGTACTTCTACGCCAACTTCCTCTTTTAGTTCTCGTTGTACGCAGTCTTCTAGTGATTCTCCTGGCTCAACAAATCCGGCAATAACGCTGTAACGATTAGGTGGGAATCGATTGGAGCGTGCTAGGAGAATTTGATTATCCTTAATGACAGCAACGATAATGGCTGGAGAAATACGAGGATATACAATATGACCGCATTGTACACATTTCATAGCAAGTTCATCGGTTGATACCGTCATTGTGCTCCCACAACAACCACAAAATTTACTTGTTCTCATCCAATTAGTAATGTGAAAAGCCCGACAAGCAAACCAAAAACATTCTTCTTCCATATTTCCGTAAAGCTGTCTTATTTTTTTAAATGAAAACCCAACAGGTATGCTTTCGCTATCTAAAGTTGCAACATAGCATTCCATTTCGTGAAGCTTACCTATGCATTGGGCGTTAGTGGGCTGTAACTGTACTGTTGTAAGATCCGATGTGGTTAGAATAGTTGTTATTCCTTGTTCTTCTTTAATAAGAAGGTCATCATTATAAAATAAAAACCAGTAAGCGTTTTTCGTAGTCATTTTATCTACCACCTTAGCATTCAATTATAGTGTACAGGTATTATACTATCACAAATTCCAATAGAATGGAGTCAAAATTTTTAGCTAGTTTATTTTAGTATGATTCACTGGTATACTTAGGGATGGTATTAGATTTTACTAAGGAGGGAATTGTATGACAACCACGTTGTTAAAAAATGCTGTGATTGTGACAATGAATTCTAATCGTGAAATTGTACAGGGTGACATATTAATTGAAGATACTTATATTAAAGACATTGGACAACTTGATGTAAATGCAGATCGGATTATAGATGTTGGCGGCCAAATTATTATTCCTGGACTAATTCAAACTCATGTTCACTTGTGTCAAACTCTATTTCGAGGCCAGGCGGATGATTTAGAACTAATGGATTGGTTAAAACTGCGAATATGGCCCTTGGAAGGTGCACATGATTCCGAATCTGTTTATTGGTCTGCTTTACTTGGTATTGGTGAATTATTTCGCGGTGGGACGACAGCGATCATTGATATGGAGACAGTACACCATACGGAATCAGCTTTTCAGGCTATTTTAGATTCAGGAATAAGAGCAGTAAGTGGTAAGTGTATGATGGATAGTGGTAACTCTGTGCCTCAAAGCTTAATGGAGAAAAGTAATGATTCCTTGCAACAAAGTGTTGATTTACTAGAAAAATGGCATAGAAAAGGTGATGGACGATTGCAGTATGCGTTTGCACCTCGATTTGTAGTGTCTTGTACGGAAGAATTATTAGTAGAGGTTGCTAAGTTAGCGAAACAATATAAGGTTAAAATACATACCCATGCTTCAGAAAACAAAGGGGAAATTGCTCTTGTTCAAGCGGAACGCAATATGCGCAATATCGTGTATCTAAATCATTTAGGCCTGGCGAATGAGGATTTAATTTTGGCCCACTGTATTTGGTTAGATGATGAAGAATTTACTATCCTTGAAAGGCAGAAGGTAAAGGTAGTTCATTGCCCAACATGCAATCTTAAACTTGGATCAGGTATTGCACGCATTCCAGAAATGCTAAAGAGAGGAATACATGTATCATTAGGGGCAGATGGTGCTCCGTGTAATAATAATTTGGATCAATTTATCGAAATGCGCACAGCTGCTTTAATTCAAAAACCTATTTATGGTCCTACTGCTATGCCAGCATGGCAAACATTCGAAATGGCTACTGTGGCAGGCGCTAAAGCTATGGGACTAGAAAAAGAAGTTGGCTCTTTAGAAATAGGCAAAAAAGCTGATATAGCTATAATTGATCTATGTAAATTACATTGTTCCCCTTGGGAAGGTAGTAATATATATGCACAATTAGTTTATCAGGCCAAAGCAAACGATGTAACATTGACGATGGTAGACGGCAAAATTGTATATGAAAAAGGTTGTTTGATGACAATGGATGAGGCGCAAGTTATTCAAAAATCAAATATTGCTATAAAACGAGTTAGTGAGAGGGCTGGAATTTTCTAGTTTACATAAATTCATTTAGGAAGAAGTCATATCCTTTGGATATGGCTTTTCTTTATTAGAAAGGGAACAACATAATTATGAATAGAGATCATATGAAGGGAAAAAAGGTAATATGTGGAATAAGAGTTATAGCAGCTATTTATTTAGTGACATTCTCATAAGAGTTAGTATTTTTATCATTTGAGATTTTATACAAGTATTTTTATATTAGGTTAATAATCAACGTAGGAGGTTTTGTTATGAAAAGGCTTATAGTAATCAAGGGGGCTGGTGACATAGCGACAGGTATAGCTTGTCGCTTATTTCGTAGTGGGTTTCCTATAATTATGACTGAATTAGCGCAGCCTACGGTCATTCGAAGAACCGTTGCTTTTGCGCAAGTTATTTTCTCAGGTCAGGTTATTGTAGAAAATGTTGTGGCTGTAAACACCTCAATGGAAAATTCTTTAGAAGTAGTTAAACAAGGACAAATCCCTGTAGTGGTTGATCCACAAGGTCGCATTATGAATGTACTTAAACCGTGGGGAATTGTCGATGCTATATTGGCAAAAAAAAATCTTGGTACTCAAATAACTGATGCCCCTGCTGTAGTAGGAATAGGGCCTGGATTTACTGCTGGCCTTGATGTACATGCTGTCGTGGAAAGTATGCGAGGTCATGATTTAGGTAGAGTTATTATAGAAGGAAAGGCTTTGCCTGATACGGGAATACCTGGGGAAATCGGAGGTTATACCCGGGAACGAATTTTACGCGCTCCTTGCCAAGGGGTTTTTAAAGGTATTAGCAGAATTGGAGATAGTGTAGTAGCAGGAGAAATTGTGGCTCATGTGAATAAAGAACCAGTTATTGCAGAGATTTCTGGCATTTTAAGGGGACTTCTACAAGATGGTCTTACTGTTAAAGCAGGTATGAAAATTGGAGATATTGATGCGAGATGTGTACAACAACATTGTTTTTCTATTTCGGATAAAGCGCGAGCAATTGGCGGTGGCGTCCTAGAAGCTTTGATGCAACGACTAGAATTAGAAAAAAAGATGTAGTGATAAAAGGGGTAGAGAAATGAATAATGGGGGCAGGCTGTTGTGAAAAAAACAATTTTGCAAGAAATTCAGGATGT
Source organism: Pelosinus sp. IPA-1 (assembly GCF_030269905.1). Classification (NCBI taxonomy): domain Bacteria; kingdom Bacillati; phylum Bacillota; class Negativicutes; order Selenomonadales; family Sporomusaceae; genus Pelosinus; species Pelosinus sp. IPA-1. The sequence goes on from NZ_BSVC01000006.1 coordinate 362,255, forward strand.
CGTCATTCAGTATGGAAAAGTTATCTCCCATGTTATAAAAATGGATGTGGAGATTGTTGATGCTAATTTATTTCGAATCTCTGGCACTGGAATTTATAATAACCAGATCAACATAGATATGTCTAAAGAAGGCTTTGTCTATAAGCAAGTTCTCGCTACAGGAAAAACCCAGTTGATTGAAAAACCTGGAGAGCATATTTTCTGTACCTTGTGTCCCAAGCAAGGACGTTGCGAGGAGAAGATGGAGCTATGTACTCCGATTAAGTTAAATGATGAAATTATCGGTGTTATTGGTTTGATTTGCTTTAATGAAGAACAAAAACAAAAGCTATTAGATGATATAGACTTTTATCAATTATTTATAATGCAGATTGCCGAATTTATAAGTGCTAAAGCATATGAACAGCGTGAAAGAGAACGGGATCAGGTCATTACGACATTATTAATGCATGTGATTAATAATGTCGACAAAGGTGTTCTTATCTTAAATCAAAATAACCAAATTATTCAAATCAATAACAGTGCAGTAAAGCAACTACAACTAACTTCAACTTGTATCAACGAGAAGGTAGCCATAGAGCCTACTGGAGACTCTATGTTAGGTGCAGAAGAATATAAGGTTACTATTGCCCAAAAGAAGTTTAAATTAATGGGGGATTTACTGACAGTTTCTCCTGGTTTTGCAGTGTATGATAAAATTTTTATTTTTAATGAAATGAAAAGTGTAAAATCAGATATATATGGCTTAACAAATGTGGCTAAGTCTGTTAGCTTAGAAAACATTATCGGCGAATCTGAGGCAATTAAACAATTGAAAAATAAAATTCGCAAAGTAGCTGATTCTAATTCTACAGTATTAGTTTCTGGTCAAAGCGGTACGGGAAAGGAGCTAGTAGCAAGGGCAATTCATGCTGAAAGTAATCGAAGTACTAAGCCATTTATTGCTGTAAACTGTGGAGCTATCCCAGATACTTTATTGGAAAGCGAGCTTTTTGGTTATATCAAAGGTGCATTTACAGGAGCAGATCCTCGTGGGAAAATTGGTAAGTTTGAACTCGCTAATAAAGGCGTTATCTTCCTGGATGAAGTTGGTGATATGCCAATATACTTACAGGTTAAGTTGCTACGGGTCTTACAAGAACGGAAATTAGTGCGTATTGGATCGAATCAGTTAATTTCCTTTGATGTTCGTGTTATTGCCGCTACAAACAAGGACTTGAAAGCGTTAATTAAAGAGAATAAATTCCGTGAGGATTTGTTCTATCGATTGAATGTCATACCTCTTGAAGTACCATCTCTTTCCCAGCGAATAGAAGACATCCATATGCTTGTGACAAATACTATGGCAAAATACTGTGGTTTATTTCATAAGAAAGTAAGAAAAATTGACCAGGCCACCATGGATATCTTAATACGGTATCCTTGGCCTGGTAATGTACGAGAATTAGAAAACACCATTGAATTTATGATTAATATGGCAGATGATTTAGGGGTCCTTACAAAGGAAACTTTGCCGCGTAATATTCGAGAATACAAAAGTACTAGGGAAAAAGGTAATGAGGGGGCTATTCGTCTTTTACGAGAAGTTGAGCAAGAACACATCATGAAGGCAATTGCTTTTTACGGTGATAATACGAAAGGAAAGCAAGTCGCTGCAAGACAGTTAGGGATTGGTATAGCTACTTTATATCGTAAGTTAAATGAAAGATTATAACTGGTATATTCTATCGGTAGAATTAATACTATGCTAAAGATGGTACTATTTTCCTAGTTAAGTTCCTAGTTTATCTAGATAATCTCAAAATGATAACACCTAATTACAATTGCCACAGCTAATTCTAAAGGGCTTTGTAATAGATAAAGGACTGAAACGTGTAAAATGATATTTTTTATCATTATGATAAAAAATATCATTTTGGTAATGGACTTTATGAAGTAAATTATGGACGCAACTTTTGTGGTGGCATGAGTTCATTATTATTCGAGTCTAACACTTTTTTATCCTAGCGTTTTAGCCTATTGAGTCAATGTTTAACTATATAAAGAGAGAAATCTCAAGTCTATAAATGCTGGCATACTTATTGCATTATATTTAACTAAAATAGAAAAATCTTCATTTCCGATGGTTAGATACTTTTTTGTTACGAAAAAGGAGTGATGACCCATGCAAAGTGTGGGAAAAGATTTTCCTAGAATTGATGGATTTGCTAAAGTATGCGGTAAAGCAAAATATGTAGATGATTTTTTTGAAAGGGATATGCTCCATGCGAAAATTTTTCGTAGCACAATTGCTAATGGATGGGTAAAAAGGATTGATGTAAGTAAAGCAAAAGCAATGTCTGGTGTGGAGGCGGTTATAACTTTTGCAGATGTTCCCAAACATACATTCCCGACAGCCGGTCATCCCTATAGTAAAGATCCAAAACATCAGGATGTGGCTGATCGTCATCTTTTAACCCAGCGGATACGTCTATACGGAGATGAAATTGCAGCCGTAATTGCCGTAGATGAGTTGACAGCTGAAAAAGCCTTACGTCTTATCGAAATTGAATATGAGGAATACACACCTATTTTAACTGCCGCAGATGCGTTAGAAGAAGGTGCTGTTGAAATTCATGAAGGAACTAAAAATATCATAAAAAAAACTGACTTTTGCCTAGGAGAGCTGGAAGAAGCTTTTTTAGAATCTGATTATGTTTTTGAAGATGAATTTGTAACAAGTATGGTACAACATTGCGCTATGGAAAATCATAGTGCCTATTCTTATATCGATGAGAACGGCAAAATTGTCGTAGTTTCCTCGACACAAATCCCTCATATTTGTCGAAGGATTATCGGCCAAGCGCTAGGAATCCCCTGGGGAAGAGCGCGTGTTATTAAACCTTACATTGGTGGAGGATTTGGTAGCAAACAGGATGTAGTTGTTGAGCCTCTGGTCGCCTTTTTAACAACAGTTGTGCATGGAAGACCCGTAAAACTTGAGTTTTCTCGCGAGGAAACCTTTATAGCTTCTAGGGTGCGCCATCCTATTACATTTAAATTTAGAACAGGCGTAACGAAAGACGGTACCATCCTCGCTCGAGAACTAAAGGCGATTTCGAATAATGGCTCTTATGCTTCTCACGGACACTCGATTGTTTCTAATTGTCTTACTAAATTTAGGCACCTCTATAGTCAAAAAGCAATTAGAGGAGAAGCAACTACTGTATATACCAATCTCCCTGCTGCGGGTGCTATGAGGGGATATGGAATTCCTCAGGTTACCTTTGGGTTGGAATCCCACATGGAGGATATTGCTAGAGAACTTAAGATAGATCCTATAGAGTTTCGTTTAAAAAATAGTAACAAGGAAGGATACGTAGACCCTCTAACTGGTATTTCTGCCCGTAGTAATGGACTTGATGAATGTATTGCTTTGGGTAAAAAACTAATTGGCTGGGATGAAAAAAAGACGAATGCGCTGAAACAAACAGGATCAAAACGGCGTGGTTTAGGGATGGCATGTTTTTGTTACAAAACTGGGACCTATCCTTTTGGGTTAGAAATTGCAGGTGCCAGAATTATTCTAAATCAAGATGGTTCTATTCAGTTACAGATAGGTGCCACTGAAATTGGTCAGGGTAGTGATACAATTTTTGCTCAAATGGCAGCCCAAACTATCGGAATACCAATGGATATGGTTAGTGTGGTTTCTACTCAAGACACAGATATTACACCATTCGATACAGGCTCCTATGCGTCAAGGCAGACCTATGTTTCTGGTATGGCTGTTAAGAAAGCGTCGGAAGAAATAAAAATGAAAGTATTGAATTATGCTTGGGGAATGACGGATATACCAGCAAGTGCGCTCACTCTTGTAGATGGCTGGGTTGTTTATATACATAACGGAGAAAAAGTTATGTCGATTGCCGACGTGGCATTAGATAGTTATTATGACGCTGTATTTGCCGCACCCATTACTGCGGATGTCACGAATAATGCTCGAACGAACGCTTTAGCCTTTGGTTGTACCTTTGTTGAAGTAGAAGTTGATATTCCGATAGCAAAGGTAGAGGTTCTTGCAATCTATAATGTCCATGATGCAGGAAAACTCATTAACCCTAAATTAGCCCATGCTCAAGTTCATGGGGGAGTGAGTATGGCGCTAGGGTACGCGTTGTATGAACAAATGTTATTTGACTCTAAAACAGGAAAACCATTAAATAGTAATCTTCTTGACTATAAACTGATGACGACCTTAGATACACCTGAAATTGGTACGGCTTTTATAGAAACTTATGAACCTACAGGGCCATATGGTAATAAGGCTCTTGGGGAACCGCCTGCTATATCACCAGCTCCTGCCATTCGTAATGCTATCTATGATGCCACAGGTGTGAAATTATATGAAGTTCCGATGAATCCACAGCGCTTGTTTGAAAAATTTAAGTCTACAGGCTTACTGTAGGAGGTAATTAGAGAATGTATGACATAATAGCATACGAAGAAGCTTCTTGTATTGAGGAGGCTATAAAATTGCTAGTAGCTAACCCGAATGCAACGCTAATCTCGGGTGGCAGTGATGTGTTAATTAAGCTACATGAAGGTCGAATGCAGGATGCTCATTTAATTAGTATTCATGGCATAAAAGAACTAAGTGGTGTCTCTATGTTAGAAGATGAAACTATTGTTATTGGTTCAGGTACTAGTTTTAGCAAAATCTCAAAACATCCTATAGTTCAGCAATTTATCCCTGTTTTAGGTGAGGCTGTAGATATGATTGGCGGCCCACAGATTCGTAACATTGGGACCATTGGCGGTAATATTTGTAATGGGGTTACTTCTGCTGATAGTGCTTCTACCTTATTTGCTTTTAATGCAAGATTAGAGATTCAAGGGCCGGATGGTGTACGTACTGTTTTGATTAAGGAGTTCTATAAAGGACCAGGTAAAGTTGATTTACAGCATGAAGAAATACTAACAACTATTTTTATTACACCTGACAATTATCGAGGATATGGTGGACATTATATAAAATATGCAATGCGTAATGCGATGGATATTGCAACATTAGGTTGTGTTGCTCTTTGTAAAGTAAAGGGCATAAATCAAATTGAAGACTTTAGGTTGGCTTTAGGTGTAGCAGCTCCTATTCCTATGCGCTGTACTGAGACGGAACAGCTAATAAAAGGTGAAAATTTTACGGAAGAATTAATAGAAAAAGTAGGGAAAACTGCTCTAAAAGAAGTTAATCCAAGAACTTCTTGGCGTGCCTCTAAGGATTTTAGATTACAGTTAGTAGAAGAGTTGAGCAAAAGAGCCTTCAGGCAGGCTTTTAAAAACGCCGGAGGTGAACAATAATGCAATTAAAAAAAATTACATTTAAAATTAATAGTAAAGAAATCACTATTGAAGTAGATGTAAGAGAATCCTTGTTAGATGTTTTGAGAAACAAACTTCATATGACGGGTGTAAAAAAGGGATGTTCTGTTGGTGAGTGCGGTGCTTGTACTGTACTTATTGATAATGTGGCCTTTGATACTTGCATCTATCTTGCAGTTTGGGCGGATGGCAAGGAAATTAGAACCATAGAGGGAGAAGCGAAAGAAGGAAAATTGTCTAAGGTACAGCAGAGTTTCCTTGATGAAGCAGCTGTACAATGTGGGTTTTGTACACCGGGATTTGTCATGTCTACTACAGAAATGCTTGAAAGCGGAAAAGTGTTTTCAAAGGAGCAAATAAAAAAAGAGTTGTCAGGCCATATGTGCCGATGCACAGGCTATCATAATATTATGCTTGCAGCAGAAAAGGCTTTACAACCCGCAAAGGAGCACGGTTCGGAGTGTACTGGAAAATGTCATAAGTAAACTAGATACCATCTATATGCAGGCGAAAAACATTTTATATAGAGGGTACCTAAAAGGGAGGGAGAAAGAAAAGACATTGAAAGACTACTTTCTTAGAAGCTCGTATTAGTTGGTTCGAAAAGTATACTTGGGGAGGTTTTATGATGATACCCACCAGTATGGTAACCAAACAGAGTTTTCTAGATCAGTTTTTTAAACTTAGTCAGAAAAAGACGGACATTAAAACAGAGATACTAGCTGGTATAACTACTTTTGTCGCATTAGCTTATATTATTTTTGTAAATCCCAATATTCTGGCTGATGCTGGAATTCCTAAAGAAGCAGCGATTGCTTCTACGATTTATGCAACGGCTATGGCTACTTTACTCATGGGCTTATGGGCTAATTATCCTATTGCAGTAGCACCTGGTATGGGGCTTAATGCTTTTTTTGCTTATTATGTAGTTGGTGTGTTACATCTTCCTTGGCAAGTCGCTTTAGGAGCAGTATTCTTTTCCGGTCTATTATTTTTAATATTGACGATGGGTGGAATCCGCCAAGCTATTATTAAGGCGGTACCAATGAATTTAAAATGTGCTATCGGTGTTGGTATCGGTTTATTTATTGCTTTTATCGGCTTAAAAAACTCCGGTATCATTATTGCCGATAAAGCAACTTTTGTTACAGTTGGGAAATTAACAACAATAGAGCCTTTATTATCCTGCATAGGTTTAATTTTGACAGCAGTCTTGATGGCTCGGAGTGTAAAAGGTTCCATGCTAATTGGTATTCTTACGACTACTATTCTGGGAATGTTTTTTGGTGTAGTTCCTACCCCAAAGGCTATAGGAGATATTATGAGTTTCCAATTCCCTAGTATGGGCGCAACTTTTATGCACATGGATATTGCGGGTGCCTGGGAATATGGTATTTTTTCAATTATATTTACTTTTACTATCGTGGAATTGTTTGATAATATGGGAACTTTAATTGGCTTAACTCGCAAAGCAAAACTAATGAATAATAAGGGAGAAATTGAGAATTTAGATAAGGCATTGACTACTGATGCTGTCGGCACAATTGGTAGTGCTATTTTTGGTACTTCCACTGTTACTTCTTATGTAGAAAGTGCTGCCGGTATTGCTGAAGGGGGCAAAACAGGACTGACAGCCATAACTGTAGCCATATTATTTGTTGTATCACTATTATTTGCACCCTTAATCGGCTTAGTACCAGGCTTTGCAACAGCTCCAGCCCTAATACTAGTAGGAGCTTTAATGATGGCAGAAATTAACCAGGTTAGTTTTGAAGACTTTACCGATGGCTTCCCAGCTTTCATGACAATTATTATGATGCCGTTGACTTTTAGTATTGCTAACGGTTTTGCGTTTGGCTTTATCAGTTATACTTTTGTCAAAGCATTGACGGGGCGGGTAAAAGATGTTAGTTGGATTATGTGGGCAGTTAGTATTGCATTTTTAGTTAACTTTTATATGCGTCTTCATTAAGGGGAATAAGGTGATAACGATGAAACCAATAGAACAATTAATCTCTGTAGCTCAAGGCCATGTTCCTGCTGATGTAGTGTTAAAGAATGCACAAGTCTTCAATGTGTTTACTGGAAAATTTGATAGGGGTGATGTAGCCGTCGTAGGCGGCTACATTGCTGGTATTGGTCAATATGAGGGTCAAATAGAGATAGACATGACTGGAAAGTTCATAACACCTGGCTTTATTGATGGACATGTTCATATGGAAAGCTCGATGGTTAGTCCTAGAGAATTTGCTAAGGTAGTCGTTGCGATGGGGACGACTACCCTTATTGTCGATCCTCATGAAATTGCAAATGTTGTTGGGGAGAAAGGTATTGAGTATGTTTTGGATGTTGCCGAGGAACTTCCTGTACATATTTTTATAATGCTTCCCTCTTGTGTACCTGCGACTAACCTAGAAACCTCAGGTGCAAATTTAACTGTACAAGAGTTGACTCGGTTTATAAATCACTCCAGAGTATTAGGACTTGGAGAATTAATGGATTTCCCCGGAGTTCTAAGTCGAGATAAAGACATACTTGCTAAGATAAGGCTGGCTGAAGGCAAATTAATTGATGGTCATGGACCAGGGCTTTTAGGGAAAAGACTGACTGCTTATATTGCTGCTGGCATTGGGTCAGATCATGAGTGTGTAACTCCTGAAGAAGCAATAGAAAGAGTAAGACAGGGAATGCATATTATGCTGCGTGAAGGTTCAGCTGCTAAAAATCTTCTGAATCTATTACCGATGGTTAATGGTTATACTGCTAGGCGCTGTATGTTTGCGACAGATGATCGGCACCCTGCTGATCTCATTAACCAGGGTCATATCAACCATATGGTAAGAATGTCCATCGATGCAGGAATTGAGTTGGCAACCGTATTACAAATGGCCACTATTAATCCAGCAACCTATTTTAACCTGAAGGATATAGGAGCCATTGCGCCTGGTTATTATGCTGATCTACTAGTGTTTGACGATTTAATATCCTGGGTTCCTACTCAGGTTTATAAACAAGGACAAATAGTAGCCACTAAGGGTAAAAGTGTTTTTAATGTTTTAAAAACCAATGATAAGAAAATACGCAATACAATGCACTTAGGAAATATTAGTTCTGGGCAATTAAAGATAAAGGCTAGTTCAAGAGTAGCTAGAGTAATTGGTTTAGTTCCACATCAACTCATTACTGCTTCTCTTGAAATAGAGGTGCCGGTGATTAATGGGGAATTTGTTTCTGATAGGGATAATGATATTTTAAAATTGGCTGTATTTGAGCGCCATCATGGTACAGGAAATGTTGGTGTGGGCCTAGTTAAGGGGTTAGGGATGTCAGTAGGAGCGATTGCCTCTACTGTGGCCCACGATTCACATAATGTAGTAGTTATTGGCAGTGATGATGATGACATGATTAGGGCGGTGCAAGAAGTTGAAAAAATGCAGGGTGGTATCGCTATTGTAAATGAGGGAAAGGTGTTAGGAACATTAGCCTTACCTTTAGCTGGATTAATGTCAGAAGAAGATATTTATGCTGTTCATACAAAGTTAACTGATTTACACAATATTGTCCGTGGTCTTGGCGTAAATCCTAATTATGATCCTTTTATGACGTTAGCCTTCATGAGTTTACCTGTGATACCATCGTTAAAATTAACGGATAAAGGATTAGTGGATGTAAATAAGTTTGCAGTTGTCCCAGTGTCAGTTTAAAAATGTAATAAAAATAAGAGCGGATTACCCGCCCTTATTTTTTACTCAAAATGAGATTCATTAATCCAGAGAAAGTGTTATTAAAATGATAAAATGCTCTAGGGTTTATTTATACTATTAAGAATTTCATGTTTTATCAATTTGATAAACAATATCATTTTGATAAAAAGAGCATTGGGATTATAAAAATTAAGGTCTTATTTATTCTGTTTTTGCCTTTGATTCACTTGAAAATCTAGGAATAATACAGGCAATCAAGTATTAATTCTCTTGTAAAAAATAGTTGGTAATTGGCACGCTAATTGCAATATATAAGTATAAGAGAATAGTGGAGTAGAGGTGCAAACATGGAGCAGAGCATTAAATGGACTATCAATCAAATGGTAAATCAAAAAGCGAAAGTTTCAATTGATTTTTTAAATCAAGAAGAAATCCAAAAGGCTAGATGTTTTCATGCCAGTTTTCCTGAATACAGTCCTACGCCACTGTGTAGTTTAGAAAAGTTGGCAAATCATTTAGGAGTGGCAGGGATATATGTAAAAGACGAATCCTTTCGCTTTGGGTTAAATGCATTTAAAGTACTTGGTGGATCGTTTGCCATGGCAAACTATTTAGCTGAGCAGTTGGGGCAAGACATTAGCCAATTAAATTATGAAACATTGGTATCTAATGAAATACGGTATCAGTTGGGAGATATTACTTTTGCTACAACGACGGATGGAAATCATGGTCGAGGTGTAGCTTGGACAGCGAATCGATTAAAACAAAAGTCAGTAGTATATATGCCGAAAGGATCATCCATCACACGTCTCAACAATATTAAGTCTGAGGGTGCAGAGGCCTACATAACTGAATTAAATTACGATGACGCTGTACGAATGACATCAGAAAATGCCAAAAAATTTGGCTGGGTAGTTGTTCAAGATACTGCCTGGGAGGGGTATGAGAAAATACCTGCTTGGATAATGCAAGGATATGGCACTATGGCAGTCGAGGCTTTAGAACAGTTGCAGGCAATGAAAGTCTATAAACCGACACATATTTTTATTCAAGCTGGCGTTGGTTCACTAGCTGGTGCTGTACAAGGATACTTTGCTTCTGTATTTGGTGAAGAACGTCCTAAAACTATCATTGTTGAGTCAAACCAAGCGGATTGTTTATACCAGTCAGTTTTGGCAAATGATGGTCAGCCGCATATTGTTACAGGAGATCTTTTTACGATTATGGCTGGTTTGGCCTGTGGCGAACCTAACACCATTAGCTGGAATGTTTTAAGAGATTATAGTGACATGTTTGTTTCTTGTCCTGATTGGGTGGCGGCAAAAGGAATGCGTATGTTAGCAAATCCGCTGAAAGAAGATAGTCGTCTTATCTCAGGAGAATCAGGCGCCGTTACCGCAGGATTGTTAGCAACTATAATGACAAGTGATAAGCTAAAAGAAATGAAAAATAAGCTAGGTCTTGATGAGAACGCAAGAATACTCCTTTTTAGTACAGAAGGAGACACTGATCCCGAGAAATATCGTAGCGTTGTTTGGGATGGCGAATGTCCTGTAATTGAGTGGAAAAGCTAGTGAGGTGATAATATGCTGTTGATTGGCAATGGGCGAGTAATAACTCGCGATAGACATCAGCCTTATCTAGGAGATGGCTGCGTTGTAATTAAGGATACTATAATTATCGAAATTGGCCCGACGCAAAAAATGCGTGAACAATATCCTGGTGCCGAGTTTATTGATGTTCAAGGTAAAGTTATCATGCCTGGTATGATTAATACTCATATGCATTTATATAGCACTTTTGCGCGGGGGATGTCCTCAAAAGAGGCGCCACCACAAAATTTTGTGCAAATTTTAGAGAGATTATGGTGGAGATTAGATAAAGCATTAACCCTAGAAGATATCTATTATAGTGCTATGGTTGTACTAATTGATTGTATTAAAAATGGTACGACGACTATTTTTGACCACCATGCTAGCCCGGGTGCCGTGCGGGGGAGTTTATTTGAAATGGCAAAAGCAACTAAGGCAGCTGGGATTCGTAGTTCACTATGTTATGAAGTATCTGATCGTGATGGCAGCAAAATTATGGAAGAGGGAATACAAGAAAACATTGAATTTATTAAATTTGCCAAAGGTCGGGATGATTTACTGCGAGGTATGTTTGGGCTGCATGCTTCTATGACGTTGAGTAATGATACTCTTAATAAATGCTCCAAGGCTGTTTCAGGGTTAGAAGCAGGTTTTCATGTGCATGTAGCAGAAGATGCTGCTGATCAAGTCGATGCGGAAAAGAAGTATGGAAGAAGGGTAATAGAAAGATTGGCTGAGTATGATATGGTTGGAGAAAAATCCATCGCAGTTCATTGTGTTCATATCGATGAAAAAGAAATCGATATTTTAAAAACCAAAGATGCGAATGTGGTTCATAATCCAGAATCGAACATGGGTAATGCAGTAGGCTGTGCTCCTATCCTTACTTTAATGGAAAAGGGCATTGTTGTAGGCTTAGGTACAGATGGCTATACCACTGATATGTTTGAATCTTACAAGGTCGCTAATCTTTTACATAAACATGATCGAAAAAACCCAAGTGTAGCTTGGGGTGAAGTTCCAAACATGCTATTTGAAAATAATCCAAAGATTGCTATGGGTTATTTTTCACGGCCCATTGGTAAATTAGCTGCTGGCTGTTACGGAGACGTTATTGTAGTAGATTATGATCCCCCTACAGATTTAAATGAGACAAACGTTAATGGGCATATTTTATTTGGCATGTCTGGTCGAGGGGTAGTAACAACGATAATCAATGGTCAGGTTTTAATGAAGGATCGGAAGTTAGTGAATCTTGATGAGAAAGAAATATGTGTTAAAGCACGAGAGTTAAGTTCTAAGTTATGGAATCGTTTATAAAATGCTTTTTCTATAACAGTAAGTATGTACAGACGAAAATAATGGAGTGATAAAAATGGCGCAAGACCGATGTCATCCAGTAGATGAAATGTTGCCGGTGGGCCAACTATTTACCTATGGTTTGCAGCATGTTTTAGCAATGTATGCTGGTGCTGTAGCTGTTCCTCTTATTATTGCCAATGCTTTAGGATTAAGCAAAGAACAACTTATTTTTCTGATTAATGCTGACTTATTTACTTGTGGAATTGCTACTCTCATTCAAACAATCGGTTTTTGGAACATGGGTATTCGTATTCCAATGGTGCAAGGGGTAACATTTGCTGCTGTCACCCCGATGATTATTATTGGTCAAACTCATGGAATACCAGCAATTTATGGCTCCATAATTGTAGCAGGTGCTGTCACGTATTTTATTAGTCCTTACTTTAGTCGCCTAATTCGTTTCTTTCCACCAGTAGTAACTGGAAGTATCATAACCATCATTGGTATTAGTCTCATGCCGGTAGCAGTAAGATGGGCAGGAGGGGGTAACCCAGCAGCTAAGGATTTTGCTAGTATGGAGTATATTGGTCTTGCACTTTTTGTTTTGTTGTTAGTGTTAGCATTTTACCGTTATTTTAAGGGATTTATGAGTAATATTGCAGTGTTATTAGGGCTAATTGCAGGTACAGTAATAGCATTTTTCATGGGAATGGTTAATCTGGAGCAAGTCTCTCAATCTGGCTGGATCAGTGTTACTACGCCCTTTTGGTTTGGAGTACCCACTTTTGATTTAGCTTCTATTGCTGCAATGGTATTGGTTATGCTAGTAGTTATGACGGAAACAACAGGTGACTGTATTGCTATTGGTGAAATTGTTGATAAACCGATTAGTGAAAATGATCTTACAAGATGTTTACGGGCAGATGGTTTTTCTACCATGTTAGGCGGCATATTAAATAGTTTTCCATACACAGCTTTTGCCCAAAACGTGGGGTTGGTAGGGTTGACACGGGTTAGGAGTCGTTTTGTTGTGGCTGCTGCTGGCGTTATTTTAATAATATTAGGGATGTTCCCTAAATTAGCAGCCGTTATTGCGGCAATTCCCAATCCCGTGTTAGGTGGCGCAGGAGTTGCCATGTTTGGCATGGTTGCTGCAAGTGGTATAAGAACACTTGCCAAAATTGATTTTAATGGAACGCATAATATTATGGTAGTCGGCATCAGCCTTGGACTGGGTATGATTACGTTAGCAGTTCCTAATTTTTATCATAATTTTCCCAGTTGGCTGCAGGTAATTTTACATAGTGGAATTACTACAGGTAGCATTGCAGCCATAGTATTAAACTTAGTGTTAAATGGAACACAAAATAACAGTGTTATTATAAAAAAGAGCGTTAGAAATTAAGCTTAATGATGTAGTATTATGCTGTTGGAGGAGGCTAGTTTCATGTCTCATATAATGAAAATTCAACCTTTTGATGTTATGCTTACTTGGATTTTAAGAGAATATGAAGAAAGGCAGTCTATCTTTGGGATACATCGCTCCTTATTTTATGTACCTAAGAAAAATAGTCCTTATGCAATTGAAGATTTATATGGGAGTTATCTGGCAACCCCTATTGGTACAGCGGCGGGACCGCATACCCAATTAGCTCAAAATATTATTTGTACTTGGTTGTCTGGCGGTCGGTTTATCGAACTCAAAACCGTTCAAATTATGGATGAACTAGAACTATCTAGGCCTTGTATTGATATGGAAGATGAGGGCTATAATGTTGAATGGTCTCAGGAACTGAAATTAGATCAATCTGCAAATGAATACATAAAGGCTTGGGCATTAATTCACATCTTACATAGATTATTGGGTTTTTCTAAAATAGGTCCTGTTGGTACAATCTTTAATATGAGTGTAGGGTACAATTTAGAAGGCATAAAAAGCCTGGAAATGACCCGCTTCATGAATCGTATGGCTGATGCCAGAGAAGAAATTGCTCAAATACAGGCAATACTTAACGAACAATTTCCCGAATTTGCAGATGTTGAAATTCCAAATCGACTTACCAATAATGTGACTCTTTCAACGATGCATGGTTGTCCTCCTGATGAAATCGGCAAAATTGTCTGTTATTTACTAGAAGAGCGGAAATTGCATACTACAGTAAAACTCAATCCAACTCTCTTAGGAAGAGAAGGTTTACTGCATATTATCCATGATAATTTAGGTTATCAGAATATTCAAATTCCTGATTCCGTATTTTCTCATGACTTACAATATGAACTTGCTATACAGCTGATAAAAATGTTTAAAAAAGTTGCTGCAGAACAAAAACTGATTTTTGGAATAAAATTAACAAATACATTAGCTATGACAAATTATAAAACTAATCTGCCTGGTGACGAGATGTATATGTCCGGGCGGGCCTTGTATCCCATCGCAATGAATCTATATCAAAAAATTCTTAAAGAGTTTCAGGGTGATCTACAAATTTCATATTCTGCTGGTGCTGATGCTTTTAATTTGACTGATATTTTGGCATCTGGGGCAAAAACGGTAACCGTTGCGTCTGACTTACTGAAACCTGGAGGGTACTCTAGACTTCTCCAGTATCTAGAAAACCTAGAAAATGAAATGACAAAGCGTAATGTGAAAACTCTTGGAGAATTGGCCAGCAATAAAGTAAAGAATGTAGAGATTGCAGCTAAGGAGGCACTTAGTAATCCGCGTTACAAAAAGGACTATCATCCTTATGATTTGCCTAAAGTTCCATCTGAACTTGAAATGTTTGATTGTATAACAGCTCCTTGTAAAGAACAGTGCAGTCTGGGGCAGGATGTTCCAGAATATCTTTGGCTAATTGCGAATGGAGAGTATGATAAGGCGCTAGAAGTAATTTTAGCTCGTAACCCTCTTCCAGCAATAAATGGCTATATCTGTACACATCTCTGCCAGACGCGTTGCACAAGAAATAATTATGATGAACCAATCGCAATTAGAGCCTTAAAGCGATTTGCTGTGGAAAAAGGTAAGGCTCAGATAGAGGTAAAAGGCAAGCTAGGGAAAAAAGTTGCAATAATTGGCGGAGGGCCTTCTGGGCTAGCTGCAGCTTCCATCTTGGCAGCCAATGGTATTGACGTCACTATTTATGAAGCAAAAGATAAGGCGGGTGGGATGCCTGCCATTGCTCCTGAGTTTAGAATTCCTCAGAAGGTTGTGCAAGAGGATATTGCTCGTATAAAAAATATGGGAGTGAAAATAGAACTTTCTCATCCCATTATTACGCAACCTGAAGAGTTATTAAAGAATGGTTTTGATGCTGTTTATGTTGCGTGTGGTTTCTCAAGAGATACTCCTTTAGATATTCCAGGGGCTGAAGGAAAGGGCGTTTATGGGGCACTCGCTTTATTGGAGCGTATAGCTAAAGGCGATAAGCCAGATTTAGGCTCAAATGTTTTGGTCATTGGCGGAGGAAATACCGCGATGGATGCGGCCCGTACTGCGCAACAACTTATTGGTAAACCAGTAAAAGTTGTTTATCGCCGGACAAAAAAAGAGATGCCTGCTACGGATGAAGAAAAGAAAGACCTGTTAGAAGAAGGCAATGATTTAATAGAGCTAACCACGCCAACTGAAATTATTTTACAAGATGGTCGGGTAGCAGCCCTTAAGTGCATAAGGAATGTGTTAGGAGAGCATGATGGAGATGGTCGAAGAAATCCAGTGGGGATACCAGGTAGCGAGTTTGAAATTAAGGCTGACTCTATAATCATAGCAATCGGCCAGAGTTCAGATGTTTCTTTTCTTACTGGAAGTGCTGTATCTTTACGTAGAAACGGTGCAATTGCTGTTGATGTTAAGACTGGTATAACAGATAAGGACAGAATTTATGCAGGAGGCGATGTAACTCGAGGGCCAGCTATTGTAGTGCAGGCTTGTGCCGATGGGCGCCGCGCGGCCGAAGCTATTTGTCAAGAATTTGGTGTTTTACTTAAACCCGGAGATTGTCCTTCGACATCGCTTTCTGAGGAAGATATTTTAAAAGTAAAACAAATTCGAGTTAGAAAACAAGTACAGCAGAAACTGGAGATGCTTTCAGTCGCTGAGCGTACCGATTTCAAACTTGTTGAACAAACCTTTTCGGAAGAGGCGGCACGCAAAGAAGCTAGTCGCTGCATGCAATGCTCGGAATTTTGTGATAAGTGTGTTGAGGTTTGCCCTAATCGAGCGAACTACACCTATATGATTTCGCCAATGAGCATAACGTTGCCTACAATTGCTTATCAAGATGGGAAGCTAAAAGTGATAGGGGAGCGAAAATTCCAGATAAATCAAAACCGACAAATTATCCATATAGATGATTTCTGTAATGAGTGTGGTAATTGCGCTACTTTTTGCGTTCATTTTGGCAAGCCCTACAGAGATAAGCCGAGGTTATTCCTTAGAGAACGTGATTTTATACAGGAAGATAGCAATGCATTCTATATTGAGGGTAATACCATTCGTCAACGCCTAGATGGAGTAGAATCTAAGCTTATGGTAGAGGAAGATGGCTTTTTCTTTGAAAACCCTTTAGTGACTATTCATTTATCTCCTGACTTTGCAATTAAGGAGATGGGACCAAGAGTAGATTTTACGAGGACATTCTCCATGCAAGAAGTAGTCCATATGGCATTGATTTTTCAAGGTGTTACTACATCACTGCCTTTTGTGTTAAATCAATTGTAATTGATAAATAAATAGGGCGCCCAATATCGGCAGACAAGCGCGCTGGTTGTTAGCTGAAAATGTTTGAAGGAGGCTTTAAATTATGAAAGTCGATTTTGATAAAGTATTAGAATTAGCAAAAAAATATGAGCCAGAAATGACTAAATTCCTTAGAGATATGATAGCTATTCCCAGTGAGAGCTGTCAGGAAGAAAAAGTAATATTACGCATTAAAGAAGAAATGGAAAAGGTTGGTTTCGACAAAGTGTATATCGATCCCATGGGGAATATTCTTGGTTATATTGGTCATGGGAAGCATGTCATTGCAATGGATGCCCATATTGATACAGTCGGTGTTGGTAATCCAGCAAACTGGAAATATGATCCTTATCAGGGATATGAAGATGATGAGATTATCATTGGTCGAGGTGGTAGTGATCAAGAAGGTGGCATGGCTTCTATGGTTTATGCTGGAAAAATCATAAAGGAACTTGGATTAGAAGATGACTATACCTTAGTTGTAGTCGGCTCAGTACAAGAAGAAGATTGTGATGGTCTTTGCTGGCAGTATATCATTAATGAAGATAAGTTAACCCCCCAATTTGTTGTCATTACAGAGCCAACGGATGGTAAGATTTACAGAGGGCAAAGAGGAAGAATGGAAATAAAGGTAACGACTCAAGGGATAAGCTGCCATGGCTCAGCTCCTGAGAGAGGGGATAATGCCATTTATAAAATGGCTAATATACTTACAGAATTAAGGGCTCTTCATGAAAATTTAGTAGATCATAATTTCTTGGGTAAGGGTAGTTTAACCGTATCAGAAATTTTCCATACTTCTCCTTCTAGATGTGCAGTTGCTGATAGTTGTTGGATTTCTATTGATCGAAGATTAACGGTTGGAGAAACTGGCGAATATGCAATCCAGCAAATTAAAAATCTTCCGGCAGTAAAAGCTGCTAAGGCAGATGTGACAATGTATAAATATGAAAGACCTTCTTATACCGACTTAGTGTATCCTACAGATTGTTATTTTCCAACATGGCTTATTGAAGAAGAACATCCTGTTTGTTGCACCCTAGTCGATTCTTATAAAACATTATTCAGAGAAGATCCTAAGGTGGATAAATGGATCTTTTCTACCAATGGTGTTTCGATTATGGGACGGTATGGCATTCCCTGTGTTGGATTTGGTCCAGGGCACGAAGATCAGGCCCATGCACCAAATGAACGTACTTGGAAGAAAGAATTGGTTAACTGTGCTGCTGTATATGCAGTGATTCCTATGATGTATGTTACGCAATATGTTAATAAGATGCCCGTTTATACGAAAAACACAGTAAATAATCTGTAGTAACAAAAAATATAAAATTATTGGAGGATACTAATATGCAAACAATTTTTCGCGGAAGACATTTCATTAACTTGGAAGATTTCACAAAAGAAGAAGTAGATACTATGCTTGAGGTTTCTCTTGATCTTAAGAAAAAATTTGCAATGGGTGTTCCTACTAATTATTTACCAAACCAATCCATGTTTTTAATGTTTTTTGAACAATCGACTCGTACGAGAAATTCTATGGAAGCTGGTTTTGCTCAACTGGGTGGTCACGCAGGTTTTCTTGATTCTAGCAGCATGCAAATTGCTCATGGCGAAAGTGCTAAAGATACAGCAATTATCCTTTCTCGTTTTGGTCATGCGATAGCTTGTCGCTACTGTAACTGGGGATATGGTAACAAATATCTTAATGAAATGGCAAAATGGTCAAAAGCCCCTATCATGAATCTTCAATGCGACCTCTATCATCCATTCCAAGCCTTGGCAGACTTAATGACTATGAAAGAAAAACTTGGTGATTTAAAACGTGTTAAAATTGCAATTATTTGGGCCTATGCAGAAAGCCATAAAAAACCAATTTCTGTACCCGTATCACAACTTCTTGTTTTCCCGCGTTATGGTATGGATGTTTGGTTAGCCCATCCAAAAGGATGGGAACTTCCTGAATGGGTTATTGAACAAGCGAGGGAAAATGCTGCAAAGTACGGCGGTACAGTAACAATTACGAATAATGAAGCTGATGCCTATGAAGGTGCCCAAATTGTAATTCCAAAGAATTGGGGAAACTGGGTAAATGATCAGACGGGCCTTGCTGCTTCAGGAGCTGTAGCTGTTGTTGATGATAAACTTATGGCGCAAAAATCTTGGAAATGTACAGAAGCTAAAATGGCAACAGCCCACAAAGATGTTTTATATATGCATGCTCTACCTGCTGATAGAAATAATGAGGTGGAGGATTCAGTGATCGATGGCCCTCATTCGATTGTATATGATGAAGCTGAAAATCGTCTTCATACAGCAAAAGCCGTTATGACCCTGTTAATGGGTGGAAGATAACTATGAATAAGTTGGTTGTTATCGCTATTGGAGGCAATTCTTTAATACGCGACAATGCCCATCAAACAGTAGAGGATCAATATGGTGCTGTTTGTGAAACTGCAAAAAGTATTACAGATATGATAGAACAGGATTATGACGTAATTATTACTCATGGTAATGGTCCTCAAGTTGGCTTTATTTTACGAAGATCGGAGATTGCCACAGAATGGGCAGGAATGCACCCTGTGCCTTTGGTAAGTTGTGGGGCAGATACGCAAGGTGCGATTGGTTATCAGATACAACAAGCTATGGACAATGAGTTTAAAAAAAGAGGTATTGATAAATTAGCTGTTGCGCTTGTTACCCAGGTTGTTGTTGATCCGCAAGATCCAGCGTTTGAAAAACCGACAAAACCAATTGGTTCCTTTTATACAGAAGAACAGATGCAAAAGATCAAGGCTGAAAAACCCAATTGGGTAATGGATAATGATGCTGGTAGAGGATATCGCCGCATGGTTGCTTCCCCTCTCCCGCAAGAAATTGTAGAAGGTGCCATTATCAGAAAACTAGTTGGGGAAGGATATTGTCTTGTAGCAGCTGGTGGCGGTGGCATCCCTGTTACAAAGGAAGTGGAAGGGACATTAAAAGGTATAGATGCGGTGATAGATAAGGATTTTGCCTCTAGTTTACTTGCAACACAAGTTCATGCTGATGTACTTATTATTTCAACAGGCGTACCTATGGTGTATTTGAATTATGGTAAGGATGACGAAAAAGCATTGGAGAAAGTTCGCTTAGCGGAATTAAAGCAATACGTAAAGGAAAAACATTTTGCTCCTGGCAGTATGTTGCCGAAAATTCAAGCTGTAATCAATTTCTTAGAAAAGGGTGGGGAAAAAGCAATTATTACGAATCCTGAGTCATTGAAAGCAGCCATAGCCGGAACGGCGGGTACTCATATTTTTCCATAAGTTTAAATAATATGATATGAGAGTGCACTGGCTTAAGCCTCATGAATTTAATCAATTTTAAGACTACAGAGATACTTCTAGGTTTAAGTATCTCTGTAGTTTTACTGGAGGAGTTACTATGGGAATTATTTTGTGCGGTGGAACCATTGTAACAGCTACGGATTATTATCAAGCGGATGTTCGCATTGAAGGTGAAAAGGTTGTTGCTATCGGTAAAAAAATTGCTTTACCTGAAGATATAATCGTAGATGTAAGGGGGTGCCTTCTCTTTCCAGGAGGTGTTGATGTTCATACACATTTTGATCTTCCAGTAGGGGATACTGTCACTGCTGATGATTTTGCTAGTGGCACAAAAGGTGCAATTATCGGTGGAACAACGACGATTATTGATTATGCAACCCAATGTAAAGGTGAAACCCTTAAAGAAGCACTAGAGAATTGGCACTTAAAAGCTAAGGGCAATTGTTATGGGGATTATGGATTTCACATGGCTATAACGGATTGGAATGATAGGGTAGCTGAAGAAATAAGCTGGCTGTCACAAAGTGCTGGTGTTACTTCAATTAAATTATATATGGCGTATAAAAATGTTCTACAAGTAGATGATGATATCTTATTTCAGGCGTTAGCTAGGAGTAGGCAGTATGGGGTACTTGTATGCGTCCATTGTGAAAACGGAGATATGATTTACAATTTGATAAATCAATACCGTAGACAAGGATTTGTAACACCGAATTATCATCCTGTATCTCATCCTATAATCGCAGAAGAAGAAGCTGTAACCAGAATAATTGCGTTAGCCCAAGTAACTAAATCTTCAGTTTATATTGTACATATCAGCTCTAGCGATGCGCTGCAAGTTGTAATGAAAGCAAAGGTTAAAGGAAATCAAGTTTATGCTGAAACCTGTCCTCAATATTTAGTGTTAGACGAAGAATATTATACTAGAACTGGTTTTGAAAGTGCTAAATATGTAATGTCTCCTCCCTTGCGAAAAAAAGCGAATCAGAAATTCCTGTGGCAAAGTTTGCAGAATAGAATGATAGATGTTGTTGCTACAGATCATTGTTCTTTCAATTTCATTGGACAGAAAGATGTAGGTTTACATGATTTTAGTAAGATTCCAAATGGTATCCCTGGAGCACAGAATCGCTTAGGATTACTGTACACCTATGGTGTTCTAACGGGTAAAATTGATTTGCATACATTTGTCAACGTAACGGCGACTCAGCCCGCTAAAATCTTTGGGCTATTTCCTCGCAAGGGTACAATTGCAGTAGGCAGTGATGCCGACATTGTGGTATGGGATGTGAATGATACCTCCCTCATTAGAGCAGAAAAACAGTATCATAAAGTCGATTACACGCCTTATGAAGGTTTTCAGCAAAAAGGTAAGGCTGTACATGTATTTCTAAGAGGGCGGCATATTGTAAGAGATGCTACGTTATGTGATATAGATCCTCAGGGAATTTATTTGCCACGTACCCCGATTGGATAAGGATAGGTCCGTCTATAAAACTTGAAAGGTCGTGGAGTATGTTCAGAATAAATATTAACAATAAAATTTATTCTGTAAAGGAAGACATGAACTTATTAAATTTTCTGCGAGATGAAGCTTCTCTGACATCTGTTAAAAATGGGTGTGGCGAAGGGGCATGTGGTGCTTGCATGGTTTTAGTTGATGGCAAAGCTTTTCGTGCCTGTCTTTTACGTATTGCAAAACTAGAGGAAAAAAAGGTTATTACTGTAGAAGGTCTATCCCAGCGTGAAAAAGATATATATAGTTGGGCTTTTGCTCAAGCTGGAGCAGTACAGTGCGGTTTTTGTATTCCGGGAATGGTGATAAGTGCGAAAGCATTACTAGATGGAAATCCCAATCCAACAAAAGTCGAAATTAAAAGAGCCTTGCAAGGGAATATATGCCGCTGTACAGGTTATATAAAGATTGAAAAAGCTGTTGCTATGGTAGCTAAGGCTTTGCGAGAGGATACTATTCCACAAGTGAAGGCTAACTATCGAGTCGGGGAAAATATGCAACGTGTTGACGCTGCTGAGAAAGTATTAGGTACTGGCATTTATGTTGACGATATGAAAGTGGAAGATATGTTATATGGGGCTGTATTAAGATCCGAATACCCAAGAGCTTTGGTACAAGAAATCGATATTTCGGCTGCAAAGTTATACCCTGGAGTAAAAACAGTGTTGACCGCTAAGGATGTACCAGGCCAGCGATTTTTAGGTCATATCGTTCCAGACTGGCCAGCATTGATTGCTGAAGGGGAAGAAACCCGCTATGTAGGGGATGCTTTAGTTTTAGTGGCAGCTACCTCAAAAAAGATTGCCGAGGAAGCGTTACGGTTGATTGTAGTAGTGTATCAGAAACTAGATCCAATACTTAGCCCAAAACAAGCACTGGAGGCGGGGGCACCTCAGATTCATTCGAAGGGCAACCTGCTAAATAAAACAATTCTTAAACGGGGCAATGCAGAAGAAGCCATTGCTAAAGCAAAATACGTTATAACACAAAGATATACGACTCCTCCGACAGAACATGCCTTTTTAGAACCAGAAAGCGCTTTGGCTGTTCCGTCTAAAGAGGGAACATTAACAGTATATACAGGAACACAAAGCGTGTATGACGATCATCATGGCATTGTGGCAGTACTTGGTGTAGCAGATGATAAAGTACGAGTAATTAGTAAATTGGTGGGTGGTGGATTTGGCGGAAAAGAAGATTTGTCAGTACAACACCATGCAGCCCTTCTGGCTTGGCATACTAGTAAACCCGTTAAGCTGACATTAAGTCGCCAGGAAAGTATTAGGACACATCCCAAACGTCATGCCATGGAAATGGAATTTACGACGGCTTGTGATGAAAATGGAAAACTTACAGCGGTAAAAGCCTTTTTGCTAGCGGATACTGGTGCGTATGCCTCTTTAGGCGGACCAGTGCTGCAACGTGCTTGTACCCATGCTGCAGGACCTTATCAAATTGAAAATGTAGATATTACAGGTATGGGAGTATACACAAATAATCCACCGGCTGGAGCTTTTCGTGGATTTGGTGTAACGCAGTCTTGTTTTGCTATGGAATCAAATCTGAATTTGCTGGCAGAACAAGTAGGAATATCTCCTTGGGAAATTCGTTACCTAAATGCCATTGAGCCTGGTAAGGTGCTGACTAATGGGCAAATTGCTGATGAAGGTACTGCTTTAAAAGAAACTTTGTTGGCGGTACGAGATATTTTTAATGAATATCCTGATGCTGGAATTGCCTGCGCTATGAAAAATAGTGGGCTTGGAGTAGGTGTACCCGATGTAGGGCGAGTCAGAATCAAGGTGGAGCAAGGTAAAATTATTATTTTTACTAGTGCAGCCTGTATGGGGCAAGGTCTGGCGACAACATTAATCCAAATTGTTTCGGAAGCAACTGGATTACATGCTCATTTTATAGAAACCCATCCTGCTGATACAATGATGACCCCAAATGGAGGTACTTCAACAGCCTCTAGACAAACCGTGTTTAATGGGGAAGCTGCTCGGCAGGCTGCCCTAGCTCTTAAAGCTGATCTTGGAGTGAATGAGCTGTCGCAGCTAGAGGGGAAGGAATATTATAAGGAATACTGTGGTGTTACAGATCCTATGAATTCAGATAAGCTGAATCCGGTTAGTCACGTTGCTTATGGCTATGCGACACAAATCGTAATTTTAGATGAAAATGATAAAATTAAAAAAATAGTTGCTGCACATGATGTAGGAAAAGCAATTAACCCAACATCGGTAGAAGGACAAATCGAGGGTGGAATAGTAATGAGTTTAGGATATGCCCTAACAGAGGATTTCCCTCTAGAGAGTGGCGTACCTACGGCAAAGTTTGGAACCTTGGGTTTATTCCGTTCTAATCAGGTTCCTGATATTGAGTGTATTCTTGTGGAAAAAAATCCATCATCTCTTGCTTATGGAGCGAAAGGGGTAGGAGAAATTGTATCTATTCCTGGTGCCCCTGCAGTCGCATGTGCTTATTATAGGCGAGATGGAAAAATTAGAAACTCTTTACCATTGGAGGATACTGCGTACAGTAAAAAAAGGATAATTTGATACCATTATCGTGATAGGTTATAATTGTATAAAAATACATAAAGGATTAGGAGAAGGAGTCATTAATGATATCATTATGTAGTAAGTATTATTCGCGAGTTGTAGCAAATTTCTGGGGGCAGACCTTTTCTGTAGTTTCGTTAGGTGTATTAAGCGCTCTTTACTTTGGTTCCATAGGTCTGGCCTGGGCGGTAACTGGAGAATTTACCCGGTGGGGAGGGCATTTTTTACAGCTTATCGGCTTAGATACAAGTCAATATACTTATTTAAAACTTATAAACTTTACTGGAACCCCCTTAAGTAGGATTGACGGTGTAATGGTCATGGGTATGTTTATTGGCGCTTTTATTAGTGCTCTTTTCGGACAAAATGTAAAGTTGCGGGTTCCATCAGGAAGACGCATATTGCAAGCTTTAATTGGAGGAATCATTGCGGGATTTGGAACAAGACTGGCAATGGGATGCAACTTAGCTGCATTGTTTACTGGAATTCCACAGTTTTCCTTTCATACTTGGCTTTTTACCCTTGGTACGATATTTGGTACCTATTATGGTTTAAAACTAAGTATGCGCCCATGGATGATGGGAACACCAAAACTGGTTTCTGTAAAAACAGTGGAAAATACGATTGAGAATCAGTGGTATTACCGTATTCAACCCTATATAGGGGTAACGGGACTTATTATTTTTATTTACTACTTACTGCAAAAAGTAAATGCTAATTATGCACTAAATTTATTGCTTGCGACTTGTTTTGGTTTTGGATTTGGTTTTCTGATACAGAAAGGTCAAATTTGTTTTACCTCAGCTTTTCGAGATCTCTGGCTTATTGGTCGTTCTACCATGACGAAAGCATTAGTATGGGGGATGGTTGTTCAAACGATAATTACTGCCGTATTTCTAGCAAATGGCATGCCTCCTAAGGTCATTTGGTGGGCTGGACCTGGTGCATTACTAGGAGGAATTCTATTTGGATTAGGCATCGTGATTGCAGGCGGTTGTGAAACAGGATGGATGTATCGTTCAGTGGAAGGTCAGATACAGTTTTGGTTTGTCGGTCTTGGTAATGTTATTGGAGCAACAATTTTAATTCTTGCCTGGGATTCTGGTGTATATACTTGGTTAGTAGAACCTTTCCCAAAAATTAATTTGGTAACTAATTTTGGTTATGTTGGAGCTATTCTTCTTACGATGACCATGTTATTGTCTTTATATATTTGGGCTGATTGGCGTGAGGTATCAAAAAAAGGAATACTCGTGAGGAGGCCAGCTCGTGAACAAGCAAAGTGATAAATTATACTTATTAGATCTTAGAGGTGAACCTTGCCCTTATCCTGTTGTCTTTTCATTAGATACGTTAGGTAAGCTAGAGAAGGGAAGCATTGTAGAAATCCTTGCGGATTGCCCGCAAAGTTTTATAGCGGTGCCTGAAGAGGTTAATAAAGCAGGATATAAAATGTTAGAATGTCCGCAAAAAATTGGGCCAACGTTACGTTTTTTAGTCCAAGTTCCCGAATGATATAGCTTTACCAGATTGATGAGGTGGTAGTAATGGATTTATGGGATGCGATTGATTTTAAGGAACCTTCCCTCATTGCTTGTACTGGAGCTGGTGGAAAAACATCGGTTATACTATCACTTGTTAATGGGGCCCGCCAACGTAATTTTCCTGCTTTAGTTTCTACAACAACAAAAATGTTTTATAGCCAGGTAGTAGATCTCAATCCTATTTTCACTGGTGAATTTGATGCGGGGGCAGCTTTTGTTGCCTCTCATTTATGTCGTGGTGGGATTGCTGCCTGGTTTCGTAGAATGGAAGGCGATAAAGTAATTGGATTACCGCCAAAATGGCTTGATCGAATAGCAAAGCAAAAACCCAGTTCCTATATCATTGTTGAGGCTGATGGTGCCAGAGGATTATGGCTCAAAGCTTCGGAGGGCCATGAACCAGTAATACCTGATTGTACTAACATAACGATTGGTATATTAAATCTAAAGGCTATAGGACAGCCGCTTACCAGTGATATAGTTCACCGTTTAGATTTAGTATTAGCACTATTGCAAAGACAGAAGGGTGCAATTACTAGATGGCAGGATATAGCAACACTAGCTCTTCATAATCGTGGAATTTTTCAATATAGCCAGGGAAAAAAGATTTTGTTATTAGCTGGAGGTAGTGCGGAGCAAACAAATAATGTGAAGCAGATTGTCAATCATTTGACGACCTATAAATCAGGAATAGATAAATGCATTGTAACTGAAGGACACGGGGCACTTTTGCAGCCAATTGAGGTGCATGATTTATGATGAAAAATATAGGTGTTATTATTTTGGCGGCAGGTTTTGCTAGTCGTATGGGTAAGCAGAAGCTATTACTACCTTTAGGAGAAAAACCAATATTAATGCATGTAATTTCTACTGCTATGAGCACAGGTTTTGCCGACTGTATCACTGTCATCGGTGAACCAAAAGATAAACTGGCAAAGTTGTGCACTCAGTTACATAGTGATTGGGCCTATAATTCAGAACGGCATACAGGACAGGCATCCTCTATTGTTTTAGGACTTAATAAATTACAATTGGATTTAGATGGAATTTTATTTTTACTAGGGGATCAACCGTTAATTACACAAGCATTATTGCAGGCTCTATTTGATAGTTTTGCATCTATAGGTAGTAATAAATCTATTATTGTACCCCGGCATAAGGGACAGCTATATAGTCCCGTTTTATTTGGATCTTGGTGGCGGCCTCATTTAGCAGCTTTATCTGGCGACTGTGGTGGACGTAGTTTTATTCGAGAAAATCCTCGTTATGTAATTCCTGTAGAGTGGCCTGATGGTAATCCCTTTTATGACGCAGATTCTTGGGAAGACTATCAATCCTTATGTAAGCTTTGGGTAGATCGTGCTGTAGATTAGTTTTATTCCCCTTTGCTGTTATAGGGGACTTTATTTTACATATCTAATTAAACCTGGCCTAGGCAAAGGAGAGTAAGGTAACGATATGGATATTTTTACAAAATTATTGAAACAGATCGAACAGTTTCAGTCAGCGGATATTATAACAATAGTTGATTCACCAAAAGAAGATCAGTTAGGGCAAATGCTGGCTATATCGAATAGCGGTGAGATCGATGGAATGCTTGTCAATATGGAATTTACTAGCCAGATTGTCAATGAAATAGCAAGCTTAAATTGGCAGCATCCAAAGATCATAGAAACAGAGTATTTTGGGCAGTATCGTCTATTTTGGGATCGATTAAGCACCCGTCGAAGGGCCTTGGTACTTGGCGCGGGGCATATCAGCCAACCCTTGGTTGAATTGCTACATCAAATAGATTATGCTGTAACTGTCATAGATGATCGCCCTGATTTTGCCAATATAGCTTTTTTTCCTAAAGCGGAAAGAGTGATCTGCGAAAACTTTAATGTAGCTTTGAATCAAATCGACTGCCGAGTATATTCGGCAATTATTATTGTAACTAGAGGGCATCGCTATGACCTGGATTGCTTACATTCAGTTCTTCATTATCAAGTGCCGTACCTTGGTATGATTGGTAGTCGGCGGAGGGTTAGTGGGATTATGGATAGATTAGCTAAGGAAGGTATTGCAGAAGAAACATTATCTCGACTTAGAGCTCCTATCGGTCTTGATATTGGTGCCGAGACACCAGCCGAGATCGCTCTTAGCATTGTTGCGGAGGTGTTAGCAACAATACGATATGGAACATGCCTGTCCCTTAGTGGCATACGGAGGTGAGAAAGTGGATGAAATGATTCTTAGGGCTATTTGTAAAGTTAAGGAAGAAAAGAGTGCAGCTGTATTAGTAACTATTATTGCGACTCGCGGCTCAACACCTCGTAAAGCTGGCACCAAGATGCTTGTGTATCCTGATGGAAGAATGCTAGGAACAATTGGCGGGGGCTGTACCGAATCAGAGGCTCGCTTGCAGGCTCTTAGGGCACTCGACGAAAATCTATCATTTACTCATCATTTGTCCTTGCTTGATGAAATGGCTGCTGATGAGGGCATGATTTGTGGTGGTACTATGGAAGTATTTATTCAGGTGCTCTAAAAGTAAAGGGATAGCAAAGTTTAGAATAAGAATGTTTTGGGCAGAGTTATATAGTAGAGATGGTAAGAATAAAGAGTATGTAAAAATTGCAGAGTAAGAAGATAAAACAAATTAATCGTTGTTGGCATATTTATAGAATAGAAGGTATACAATTTCCTGTTGAGGAATTGTATACCTTTTTTAGTAATCTCAAAAATAAATACAGGAATTCTAAAGAGTATAAGAGTATGTATTTGTAGTGATATAATTTAAATATACTGTTTTTATTGAGTGCATTTGAATTATAAAATTTTCAAGGGGTATTTAAATTATGGGATTTTTAAAAGAATACATAGGCAAATATGGTAAGTCTTTTTTCATTGCAGTTTTTTTTGTAATGCTTGAAACTGTATGTGATCTTCTGCTGCCGACGATTATGTCGCAAATTATTGATGTCGGTATAGCTGATAAAAATATGGACTACGTATTTTCAAAGGGAACTTTAATGATTTTTATCACGGCATTAGGCGCTGTTGCTGCTTCTGTTCGTAATGTAATATCGAGTAATGTTTCACAAAAATTCGGCGCAGAACTTAGAACAGATGTATATAAAAAAATTCAAAGTTTTTCATTTGAACAGATTAATAAATTTGATACGGCTTCGTTAATAACGAGATTAACAAATGACGTTTTGCAAATACAAGCCTTAGTAAACGGACTTATGAGGATTTTCATTAAGGGGCCTTTTTTGTGCATAGGGAGTCTAATTATGGCTACACGCCTAAATTATAATTTAGCAACGGTGCTAGCTGTGGTTGTTCCTATTGTTGGAGTGTTAATTATAATTAATATGAAGATTGGGTTTCCTTTTTTTACAAAAGTACAACAGGCTCTAGATAAAGTAAACAGTGTAATTCGAGAATATTTGTCTGGTGTTAGAGTGGTAAAGGCATTTAATCGATTTGATTATGAAGTAGAAAGATTTAATAAAGCGAATAAAGAGTTTCAGTCTAGATCTGTACAGGGCTTACGTGTAATGGCTTTATTTGGTCCTTGTATTATGTTGACTGTAAACTTTGGCATCGTTTCTGTACTTTGGTTTGGGGGCATAAGGGTTAACATAGGCGAAATGCAAGCTGGTCATATTATTGCTTTTATTAATTATATGACACAAATTCTTTTTTCCTTATTGCTTATTTCCATGATTTTCAATATGTTTGTAAAAGCCAAAGCCTCTGCAGAACGTATTAGTGAAGTGATTACTCAAGAAAGTAATATAATTGGGGAAATCCACCATGAAAGACAAAGCGATATAAAAGGGAGAATAGATTTTGAGAATGTATTCTTTTCTTATGAAGGAGTATTGGGGCAATTTATTCTTAAGGATATTAACTTAACTTGTATGCCTGGAGAAACTATTGGCATTATAGGAGCTACTGGGTCGGGTAAAAGTAGTCTTATCAATCTTATCCCGCGTTTTTATGATGTTACTTTGGGTTGTATCAGAGTAGATGGCGAAGATGTTAAGAGTGTAAACCCAAAAAGAATACGAGATAAAGTAGCAGTCGTTCCCCAAAAAACAGTTTTATTTACGGGTACTGTTATGGAAAATATAAGATGGGGAAAAGAAGATGCTACAATGGAAGAAATTCAAAAAGCGGCAATGATTGCTGAAGCACATGATTTTATTTCTGCATCCCCGGAAGGTTATCAAACACGATTAGGGCAAGGGGGAGTTAATTTTTCTGGAGGACAAAAGCAACGAATATCTATTGCACGGGCTTTGGTGAGAAAACCAGAAATTCTCATTCTAGATGATTCTACAAGCGCTGTCGATGTAGTTACTGAAAGAAAAATTAAGAAATCATTAGAGAAATATGCAAAGGATCTCACCTGTGTAATTATTGCACAACGAATTTCTTCAGTTATTGATGCAGATAAAATAGTAGTGCTAGAAGAGGGGAAAATTATTAGCATAGGGAAACATAATGAATTACTAAAAACTTGTCAGGTGTATCGAGAAATATTCCAATCACAATTAGGTAAGGAGATGTAGTTATATGTCTCAGTCAAAGGACGGCAAAGAACAAAGTAGTCGAATAGCAAGTGGTATTGGAAGGCGAGGATTTGGCAGAAGCCGTCAAGGAGAACCTGTCGTTAAACCTAAAAATTTTATAAGGACTATTAGGCGGTTATGGCTTTATCTGAATAAAGAACGTAAGCTGCTAATACTTATTTTTATTTTAATGCTAGCGGATTCTTTACTGTCTCTTATCGGTCCTTATTTAATTGGTATGTCTATTGATGCTATGTCTGTTTCAATGAACATAGTTGATTTTAAAAAACTGGAAATTATAGTAATTACACTTGTTTTTGTATATGTTTTTAATGGTCTTCTTTCTTTTTGCCAAGGGTGGATTATGGCGGGGGTGTCTCAGCAGGTAGTTACCAATCTTAGAAGTACATTATTTGGAAAAATGCAAAAGCTTCCTATTGTTTTTTTTGACCAACATTCTCATGGAGAGTTAATGAGCAGGCTATCGAATGATATTGAGAATGTAAGTAGTACGATATCCCAGTCTACAACTCAATTATTATCTGGCTCTATTGCGATTATTGGTTCTCTGATTATGATGATAGCATTAAGCCCTTCCCTAACATTAGTTAGTTTACTTACTGCACCATTGATTATTTTACTTGCACGGATCATTGCTAAAAAGACTAGTAAGTTATTCAAAGAACAGCAGATGCAACTCGGCAGATTGAATGGACATATTGAAGAAACCATTTCAGGAATACAGGTAGTGAAGGCATTTAATTATGAAGATAAAGTGATAGCAGAATTTGATGAGATAAATACAAAGTTATGTGGCGTCGGATTAAGGGCGCAAATTTGGTCTGGTTTCCTTATGCCCCTAATGAATGTAATTAATAATATTGGATTTGCTCTTATTGCTATTGTTGGTGGTGTATTAGCCATCGATAACTTAATAACGGTTGGCGTTATCGCTAGTTTTTTAAGTTACTCAAGACAATTCGCCAGACCTTTAAATGATATAGCCAGTTTATTTAACCTTTTACAGTCAGGCGTGGCTGGTGCAGAAAGAGTGTTCGAAATTCTTGATGAACAAGAGGAAACGCCTGATCGGCCTAATGCTGTCGTATTAGAAAAGGCAATAGGAAACGTAGTATTTAAAAATGTAAGCTTTGGTTATAGAGCAGATGTTTCCGTATTGAAAAATGTAAGCTTTGTAGCAAATGAAGGTAGCAGCACTGCACTTGTGGGGCCTACAGGTGCTGGGAAAACTACCATTGTAAATTTAGTTACTCGTTTTTATGATGTGACAAATGGTGAAATATTACTGGATGGACGTGACATAAAAGACTATACCAGAGATAGTGTAAGGAGAAGTTTTGGTATTGTACTTCAGGATGCCTATTTATTTTCCGGTACTATCAAGGAAAATCTAAAATATGGCAAACCCGATGCTACCGATGAGGAAATGAAAGCAGCAGCTGTAATGGCTAATGCAGATGCTTTTATTGCACGTCTTCCTGAAAAATATGATACGCTGCTGTCGGAAAACGGTGGCAGCTTAAGCCAAGGGCAGAAGCAACTTTTAGCGATTGCCAGGGTTATTTTAACAAAGCCATCGATACTGATCTTGGATGAAGCGACAAGCAGCATTGATACTCGCACTGAGCTTCATATACAAGACGCTTTACTAAAAATTATGGAGGGTCGTACAAGTTTCGTTATTGCTCATAGATTAAATACCATTCGCGATGCAGATAACATTTTGGTAATTGATCACGGTAAAATAGTAGAAAAAGGGAGCCATGATTTTTTGATATATAAGAAAGGAGTATACCATGGTATGTTCTTTAATCAATTTCAATTAGAAATTGAATAGGCACAAAATTTTATGAAGAACTGCATTTTGAAGCATAAAGTCGTATAATGAAAATTGTTCAATCTAAACAAAGAAGACAAGATTTAATTCATGTTAAAAGTCTTTGCATCTACTAAATTCATGTGGTATTATATATTCACTGTAGTAAACAAATTGCCTGGGGTGTACGTTATCTTTTATATGTCCAACCTACTTTTTAAAATAGGGAATCTAATGGTATTTGGCTGCCGAGCCACCTTGAGTGGATGGCAAAAACATATCTAGGATGCCCACCTGCTAGCTGCAGGTTTGGACATATTAAAGAAACGATATTATGGGCGTTCATTTTTTCTATGGAGAGAAGACTTGCCATTTGGTAAGTCCTTTTTTTTACGGTAGCAGGAAGTAGCAAATCTTCTTATTCATAGTAAAGGACTAAGGCTCGGTGGAAGCCTTAGTTCCTTTACTATCTGAAATCATCTAGTTTGTTTTCATATTCTTTTTATAAATAATCATAGATGGTATAACTAGGGACTTTTTCAAAGAAAAAAGTAGATATATCAAAAGTCTAATTAATAGAGAAATTCCTTAATATTCCATAGTCAATGGCTTTGCATCTACTCAGGTGATGTGGTATCATATAGTTACTGAAAGAACAGCAATATGCCTGGGATGTTTGTTATCTTTTATATGTCCAACCTACTTTTATAAATGGGGAATCTAATCGTTATGCGGATGTCGGGCCATCTTCGAGTGGATGACAAAAACGTAACTAAGATGCCCACCTGCGAGTGGCAGGTTTGGACATATAAAAGAAACGATATCATGGGCTACATAGTTAATAGATGGAGACCGTATTGAATTCTAATTTCAATACGGTCTCTTTATATATATGTCTACACTTTTTAATTTTAAGTTCCCTATTTTGTAAGATACATCTGGTAATAAACCGTCTATCATTTGTAGATATGCGATTTGACTATAATTACTGTAGGAGAGGGTTATTACAGATCATGACTATAATAGGTGTAGTTTTCCATCAATTTTTCTTTTGACAATTAATAAGATTATAAAAAATATTATTAATTTAACAGGAAATACCTTTCAAAAAATTGAACTAGTTTATCCGATAGACAAAGTTGGTAATAGAGTTAAGTTAATAGATAGAATTGAAAGGTATTTTTGTAAAAAAGATAAAAGGTGAGTGAAAATATGTCAGCAGTTCAAATCAAAGAAATTGCATACGAACAATTTGGTAATTGTATTGAAATTTCCAATGGAGTAATCAATCTAGTAGCGACAGTGGATCACGGACCAAGAATCATAAGAATCGGCTTTATTGGTGGCGAGAATGAGTTTTGTGAAAATAATGATGCCACTCTTGTGACTTATGGGAATGAGGAATGGAAGATAAGGGGAGGTCATCGATTATGGCATAGTCCGGAATATTTTCCTCGCTCTTATATTGCTGATAACGAACCGGTAGAATGGCAAACCACTGAAAATGGAGTTAAGTTGGTACAAAAGGTTGAACCTTGGGTGCAGATAAAAAAGGAAATGGAAATTGAATTATCAGCAGATTGTAATAGGGTTGTTGTTACACATCATTTAACAAATAAGAATGCTTGGCCTGTAGAATTAGCCGCATGGGCCTTGAGTGTCATGGCTACGGGTGGTATGGAAATAATACCGCAGCCATCTAGAGATACTGGATTTTTAGGCAATAGAGTGGTGGCTTTATGGCCTTTTACCAAAATGAATGATCATAGAATTTATTGGGGAGATAAATACATTGTCTTAAGTCAAGATCCTAAAATGAAACCTCCCTTTAAAATAGGGATTCCCAATGAAGATGGATGGGCAGCATACTTTAATCATGGTAATTTATTTATCAAAAGGTTTAATCATATGATAGGGCAGAAATATCCAGACTTTGGTGTGTCGTTTGAAACCTATACGACTGACTTTATGTTGGAGATGGAATCTCTTTCTCCGTTAACACTACTAGAACCTGAATCAACACTTATTCATATTGAAGAATGGGAGTTGATTCAAAATGTAGATAGGCCTAGTAAGGAGGAAGCTAGTATTGATGCCATTGTCAAACAATATATTGCTAAATAATTGAAAGAATTAAATAAGTAAAAAAACCGCAAAAATTCTGTGAAATAGGTATATTTCGCAGGATTTTCGTTCGTTAATGGCAAATGTCATAAAGTATAAAAGAGTCGTTTAGTGAGAGTGGAATTAAAAGAGTAGCAGACGAATTAGAATAGTGTCTACATAAAGAGGCGCTTACATATCATCTTCTTTTATTTCATATTTTACTTGCTCTTAGAAAGAAAGGAGAATCGTATATAATATGCTTGGTATGGAGTTTTTGGTAATTTTAGGATGTTTAATTTTAGGTACTCGATATGGAGGTATGGGACTAGGACTAATTAGTGGTATTGGTCTTTTTATTCTTACTTTTGTCTTTCATTTACAACCAGGACAGCCTCCTGTTGATGTTATGTTAACCATTTTAGCGGTAATTGGTTGTGCATCTGTATTACAAACTGCTGGCGGTTTAAATGTTATGATGAAGGTTGCGGAACGTATACTCCGCCGACATCCTGCGTACATCACAATTTTGGCTCCAGTTACTACTTGGACATTAACTTTCTTATGTGG
Source organism: Pelosinus sp. IPA-1 (assembly GCF_030269905.1). Lineage (NCBI taxonomy): Bacteria > Bacillati > Bacillota > Negativicutes > Selenomonadales > Sporomusaceae > Pelosinus > Pelosinus sp. IPA-1. The sequence goes on from NZ_BSVC01000006.1 coordinate 396,983, forward strand.
TACTGGTCACGTAGTCTATACTATGTTTCCTATTATTTATGACATTGCCGTAAAGAAAGGCATTCGTCCAGAAAGACCTATGGCCGTTGCTTCCGTTGCCTCACAAATGGGTATCGGTGCATCTCCAGTATCGGTTTCGGTAGTTTCAATGGTTTCCATTTTGGCGCAAGCTCATGGTGTAGGTAAAGCGATTGGTATTCTTGATTTATTATCTGTTTCAATTCCCTCTACCTTAATCGGGGTAATCGTAGCGGCTCTTTGGAGTATGAACCGTGGTAAGGATCTTGATAAGGATGAGGAATTTCAAGCTAAACTCAAAGATCCTGAACAAAAAGCATATATTTATGGAAGTTCTGAAACATTATTGGATAAAGTGTTTCCAAAGGAATCCTACTGGGCAACTTGGATTTTCTTTGCTGCTATTGGTGTTGTAGTATTGTTTGGCTCATTTCCTAATTTACTTCCTTCCTTTGGTCCCGTTGGAAAGATGAAACCCTTATCCATGAATCTAGTGATTCAGATGTTAATGTTGATTGCAGGTGCTATTATTTTAATTGTTTGCAAGGTTAATCAAAGGGAGATTTCCAATGGACCTGTCTTTAAGGCTGGTATGGTAGCGATTGTTTCAGTATTTGGTGTTGCGTGGATGAGCGAGACTTTCTTTCATGCGCATTTTGATTTGTTAAAGAGTACTTTAGCTGGAATTGTTGCTAGCAAACCTTGGATGTATGCGATTGTGCTATTTCTAGTTTCAAAATTAGTAAACAGTCAAGGTGCTGCTGTTGCTGCTATTGCGCCATTGGGTCTCAGTTTAGGCGTAGATCCTAAAATGATGGTAGCTTTCTTCTCCGCTTCTTACGGTTATTTTGTATTACCAACTTATCCAAGTGATTTAGCTTGCATTGGTTTTGATCGTTCCGGTACTACTCGTATTGGTAAATTCATTATCAATCATAGTTTTATTGCCCCTGGTCTAATTGGCGTTGGAGTAGGGTGTCTTACTGGTTACGTATTAGTTAGTATTTTTATGTAATATTCTTGCCCTAAAGCTATAAAAAAGTCTCTCATCATTTTTGATGAGAGACTTTTTTGGTTAATTAAGATTTGAGGTCCCATGAATTTTCTGAACAATGAAATTACTTAACGATCAGTTTTTAATTTTTGTATTTGCAAATATTTCTTTTGTAACTCTCGCTCAATTAGTTCAATTTCTCGTAGAAGGCTAATAACTTGTGGGCCGTCAGCTTGTCCGTAGATAAATACCTTTTTACCGTAATCTTTAAAAAGACGATCTTGTTTTACTTCTAAATATTCCATTTGGACTCGGAGTTCGGTGACGTCTTTAGCCCATTTGAGGTCATCCCCTAGTTCCTCCCATAAGGTGGCAAACTTCTTAGAAAATAGTTCTTTATATTGAATTACTTTTTCCTTATCCATATAATAACCTCCTTATATTCCAATTAGATATTCTATTGGCGGTTTATGAATGAAAACCTCTTTTATTGCGAATAAATTTATAAATTTTGGTAAAAGGTATTGATGTATTAAAAAAAATGTCGATATGACTATGTAAAAACTATCATTATTTGCTATAATAAGGAGGAAGTACTGTGTGTCCTTTTAAGTATGACTGTATCATTTCCTGTCCACCAGAGCTCTATTGTGATAGACATAAAACATGTGCACGGTACATAGCAGCAAAGGAAGTTGGTATTGCAGCTGTACCAGATGAGATGTCAGCGATTAACTATGCTTTAATTCAGACACTAAAAAGATAGTTGTTGTAGATATATATATATATATATATATAACAGTAAATCTAATACCGCCCGTTTGGGCGGTGTTTTGATTTGTTCTTTATAGTGATGATCTGTAGCATTATAGTAGTTATTTTAGAAATAAAGGAGATCTTTTTATGAATGAAGTTATTAATACTATTAAGACTCGACGAAGTGTACGTATTTACCGAGAGGAACAAATTAAGGAAGAGGAACTACAGTTGATTCTAGAGGCTGGTTTATGGGCACCGAGTGGCCATAATGCTCAGCCATGGCATATTACTGTTATTCAAGATAGAAAACTAATAGAACATATGAGTCATGTTGCTACACAAGATATGGCCCAATCAACTTTACAATGGGTGGCCCGTATGGGGCGTAGTGGGCGAAATCTCTTTTATAATGCTCCAACTGTGCTTATTGTATCAGGTAAGAAAGAAGAAGATACTATGCTTAGCTCTGTTGTAGACTGTTCAGCTGCAATTCAAAATATATTATTGGCTGCGGAATCACTAGATATCGGTTCTTGTTGGATTGGGTTAATTCGATTCTTTTTTGCTCATGAGATGGAAGTTGAGAAACTACAGTTACCAGCAGGATATAAGCCTTTATATGCTGTTTGTTTAGGATATAAGGCACGAACGAATGGTCGAGGCCCAGAACGTAAGAATGGAACTGTTAGTTATATTCGATAATTTTAAAGTAATAAGAATCGCTTATTGTTTTTTTAGATACCAGAAATAGAGTATAATGAAATAATCTATAAATAAATAATAATTATATGATATAAAGAGGAGATAAGATGAGTAATTCATTTGAAGCAATAGGCATAACTACATCAATGATAGAAGGATTGGGTAAGGCTGGAATCAATGTTCCTACTGGGATACAGGAAAAGGTAATTCCCTTGGCCTTACTTGGAAAGGACATCATAGGGCAATCGGCAACTGGTACAGGTAAAACATTAGCATATTTATTACCTTTATTCCAAAAAATCGATACGACGAAACGTGAAATGCAGGCCATGATTCTTGCACCTACTCATGAACTTGCTATTCAGATACAACGGCAAATTGAGGTCTTGGCGAAAAATTCAGAACTACCTATAACTTCAACCCCGATTATCGGAAATGTAAATATCGCGAGGCAGATTGATAAGTTAAAAGAGAAACCTCACATTATAGTAGGATCTAGTGGTAGAATATTAGAATTGATACAAAAAAAGAAAATAACATCTCAGACAATAAAGACTATTATTATTGATGAAGCGGACCGATTACTAGACGATAGAAATGTTGATAGTGTGAAAGCTGTACTAAAAACAACATTAAGAGATCGACAGGTCTTGTTATTTTCGGCGACGATAACTCCGCAAACGTTGGTATTAGCTACAGGAATTATGCGCGATCCGGAGGTTATTACCGTTGCAGAAGAATCTAGTGATAGGCCTGATATTACTCATATGTATTTTGTTGCAGAACAAAGAGATAAGGCTGAAGTAGTACGCAAAATGGTAAGGTTAGTAAATGCTGAGCGTGCATTGGTTTTCATCAATAAAAGTGAAGATATCGAAGAGACTACGGCAAAACTTGTCTATCATGGACTAAAAGCTGCTGGTATACACGGTAGTTCTATAAAAGGTGATCGTAAAAGATCTTTAGAAGAATTTCGGAAGGGGAAAGTTAATCTTCTGGTTGCTTCGGATGTAGCAGCACGAGGACTAGATATCGTTGGTGTAGATTATGTGTTTAATCTGGATCTGCCTGAAGATCCGCAAATATATTTACATCGTGTAGGCCGCACTGGGCGAGCAGGTAAAAGTGGTATTGCTATCTCTATTGTCACTAAAAAGGAAGTTGCCTTGATTCACAAATATGAGAAATTCTTAAAAATAAATATAGCACCCAAATATATGGAACATGGCAAAATATTTGATAGTGGCAAAACTCGTAAGTAGAATTGTTTTGCAAATGATTAATAGAATGGACGTATAAAGTAATTTTAGACTTGGCGCAAAGCTAAGTCTTTTTTTTATTATATATTTTGTTTTGTATGCAAATATAATGTGATACATATAATAAAGTAGGAAAGGAGTGAGGGTGGTGAAATTGCTTTCTGTTGGCTTAAGCGGAACAACCCAAGATATACGCGAGAAACTCCAACTGGATTGTAAAACGCTAATAAAGGACGGATATAGAGTAGCTATTGATGAAACGAATAAAGGACATTATACTTTTATTGGTTGTAACGTAATGGAAGGTGAGTTGTCTTTTCGTAATTATGAACGAATAAAGAATGCCGTCAAACATCATGTTGCCCAAATGCTGGCCGAATTGATTATTTCACGAGAAGAAAAAAAGATCGTTTACAAAATTATCGAACATAATTATTATTATTTTTCTGAAGAAGAACGTAAAATTATTTACGATAATGCATTGCATTTACTGAATGATAACTATGGTGTAGTTGCAGATTTTGGATTTGGCATGCGTTGTAAAAGTATAGTAGAAAAGATTGGGGAATATCTTGATTCTCATCATGAGCTAGTTTTGGAGGGATTTGTAAATTTTAGATTAAAAGAATATCGAGAAAATTTAGCAAAAGTGGTAGATACAGCTGTAGATGATTTTATGATGGAATTGGAATACAAAGAGTTTATTCGTGTATTGCGATATTTTGTTACAATTCAAGAGCCGCAAATGGAAGAAGTACACGTTGTGATTATTAACTGTGGAACTTATAAAATTTTGGATGAACAAGGAAACCTAATTAACAATCAAATGTTAGAAACATTTGCAACGAATAGTGATGAAACAATTAATTATGAAGATTTGTTAATTACAGCTCTTATTACAATAGCTCCTTACAGCGTTATGGTTCACGTTGATGATAATTATCGGTCTGCTACCCAAGGTGTAGTAGATATTATAAAAAATATTTTTGAGGGTAGGTTTATGGTATGTAATGGGTGTGATTTTTGTATAAAAGCTTATAAGGAATATTTTACACCTCCTAGCTGAAACAGTTACTATAGATCTTGACAATCATATTGAAAATAGATATTATTATTTTAATAATTAAATTTGTAAAAGTAATGCAAAGGATAAGACAATAGTGTAACTGTTGTTTCAGAGAAAAGATGTCGTAGGCTGTGAGCATCTTTACGTACACCATTATTGTTACCACCTTTAAACTGCTATGCTGAAAATTTTATGCGATTAATTACGTAAGTACTTGATTGTCTTTATAAAATAGTAAGCTGTGCCGGGGTAATTCCCGTTATCAAAAATTGAGATGGGCTTTGGCCAATCAGGGTGGAATCGCGGGTTATAACTCTCGTCCCTATATGGGGATGAGAGTTTATTTTTTTTGAAGAAGATGCATGAGGAGGAAGGTTTAAAATGAAGATTCAAATTACGCTAAAAGATGGAAGTCTGCGTGAGGTTGAGCAGGGAACAACTCTTGCTGAATTTGCAGCATCCATTAGCCGTAGTTTAGCCAAAAGTGCTGTAGCTGCAAAGGTGGATGGTCAAGTAACCGATTTGCCAATTAAACTAGAAAAGGATGCGAAAGTAGAATTTCTTACTTTCCAGGATGCTGAAGGACGTGATGCCTTCCGCCATACATCATCACATATCTTGGCTCAGGCTGTAAAACGTTTGTATGCTAATGCAAAAATAGCAATTGGCCCAGCTATCGCCAATGGCTTTTATTATGATTTTGATATGGCTTCTGCCTTCACGGTAGACGATTTGGCGAAGATTCAAGCCGAAATGGAGAAGATTGTTAAGGAAGATTTTCCAATCGAAAGAATGGAGGTTGACCGCGATGAGGCTATTCGTATATTTGAGAAATTAGGTGAAGATTACAAAGTAGAATTGATTAGGGATTTGCCTGCTGATGTAACGATATCCATGTATAAACAAGGGGAGTTCATTGATTTATGTGCTGGCCCACATCTTTCATCAACAGGAAAAGTAAAGGCTATCAAACTACAGAGTGTAGCTGGTGCTTATTGGCGCGGTGATGAAAAACGTAAGATGTTGCAAAGAATTTATGGTACTTCTTTTGAAAAGAAAGCGGAGTTAGATGAATATATTACTATGTTGGAAGAGGCTGCGAAACGAGATCATCGTAAATTAGGTAAAGAACTTGACTTGTTTAGCATCCAAGAAGAGGGGCCGGGATTCCCATTTTTCCATCCTAAGGGTATGGTTCTTAGAAATGAATTGGAAAATTTCTGGCGGAAATTACATTTTAAATATAGATACCAAGAAATTAAGACTCCGATTATTTTAAATCAAAAGCTATGGCAACAGTCCGGTCATTGGGATCACTATCGAGAAAATATGTATTTTACCAAAATTGATAATGAAGGATACGCAGTAAAACCAATGAATTGTCCAGGCGGAATTTTAGTATATCGTACCCAACACCATAGTTATCGGGATTTTCCTCTTAGAACAGCTGAGTTAGGATTAGTACACCGTCACGAAATCTCGGGAGCATTACATGGGTTAATGCGTGTGCGGAGTTTTACCCAAGACGATGCTCATATTTTTATGTTGCCAGCACAAATTAAATCAGAGATACAAGGCGTAATTGATTTATTTGATACTGTGTATAGTACATTCGGTTTGTCTTATCATGCAGAATTAAGCACAAAACCAGAAAAAGCAATGGGTTCTGATGAAGTGTGGGAAGTAACAACTAATGCTCTTAGAGAGGCTTTGGAAGAACGGGGGATGGAGTACCGTGTAAACGAAGGCGATGGTGCTTTCTACGGTCCTAAAATTGATTTTCACCTTAGAGATTCTATAGGCCGTACTTGGCAGTGCGGTACGATCCAATTGGATATGCAGATGCCAGAAAAGTTTGATCTTACCTATGTAGGAGAAGATGGGCAAAAACATCGTCCTGTTATGATCCATCGTGTAGCGTTTGGTAGTATGGAAAGATTTATCGGAATTTTGATCGAACACTATGCTGGTGCCTTTCCGACTTGGTTATCACCTGTACAGGTTAAAATTTTACCGATTACTGACCGCCAAGCAGAATATGCAAAAGAATTGGCTGCTACTATGTTTGAACAAGAAATACGTGTAGAAGTAGATGAACGTAGTGAAAAAATTGGTTACAAGATTCGTGAAGCACAATTAGAAAAAATTCCTTATATCTTAGTTGTTGGCGACAAAGAAGTGGAATCAAATAGCGTTGCTGTGCGTAAACGTGGTCAAGGTGATATTGGTGCACAAAATGCTACTGAATTTATTGCTACTCTATTAAAAGAAATAAAAGAAAAACAATAAGTTCATTTTAGTGCTTGACATTAAAACTATCTAATGATAATATAATCAAGTACTCAAGATATTGAGTTAAGCAGAAGCCATCCGCTTCTCACCTTACAACGCATAGGCAGTTAGTGAGGTTATGACAGCATATTTGTTTTATTATGCTTTTGTTGCGGGTGGTATTTATACCATCCGTTTTATTTATATGTAGCCAAATTTATCAGGGGGTGAGCGACAATTAGCAAAGACACATTAAGAATTAACGAGGAAATCAGGGCTAGGGAAGTTCGTTTGACTAGTGCGACTAATGAACCATTAGGAATTGTCCAATTAAGGGATGCGTTGCAAATGGCAGCGGAACAACATCTTGATCTAGTGGAAGTAGCGCCAACAGCTAAACCACCAGTATGTCGTATTATGGACTTTGGTAAGTTCAAATATGAGCAACAAAAACGTGACAAAGAAACTAAGAAAAAACAAAAAGTTGTAACTGTCAAAGAAGTTAAACTACGTCCAAACATTGAGGATCATGACTTTGATGTTAAATTTAAAAACGCTCAACGCTTTCTTGAAGATGGTGACAAAGTAAAAGTAACCATCATGTTCCGTGGAAGGGAATTGTCCCATCCCGAACTAGGGAAGAAAGTTTTGGATAAAATGGCCAGCCAAATTAAAGATCTTGCCAATATTGAGCGCGCGGCTCGGCTTGAAGGAAAAAATATGATAATGATTCTGGCGCCTAAGCCACAGAATTAAGAAGGGAGACCAATTATGCCAAAAATGAAAACACGTAGAGCTGCTGCTAAACGCTTTAAAGTTACTGGTAGTGGTGAGTTCAAACGTTCTAAAGCTTTTAAACGTCACATCCTTGAGAAAAAAGGTCCAGCTCGTAAACGCAATTTGCGTAAAGCTGGTTTGGTTAGTAAAGCTGACCACGAACGCGTAACGAAAATGCTTCCTTACGCCTAAAATTGACATATATTAAATAGGGGGTACAGCACATGCCAAGAGTTAAAAAAGGCGTGACAGCACATAAACGTCATAAAAAAATTCTAAAGTTAGCTAAAGGTTATAGAGGTTCTAAGAGCAAACTGTTCAAAAAAGCAAATGAAACAGTAATGAAAGCTCTTTATTATGCTCGTCGTGATCGTCGTGCGAAAAAAGGCGAATTCCGTAGATTGTGGATTTCTCGTATTAATGCTGCAGCTCGTTTAAATGGTCTTTCTTACAGCAAATTGATTAGTGGTTTAAATAAAGCTGGTGTAGAAGTAAACCGTAAAATGATGGCTGATTTTGCAGTAAACGATATGTCTGCTTTTGCTAAACTTGTTGAAATTGCTAAAGAGCAAGTTAAATAGAAAAGAATCCTAGACTTTGGGTCTAGGATTTTTTTATGCATCATATCATTAAAATATTATTTAAAATATTCTTAATATTGCAGGTTTTTAACGATGCATCGCGAATAAAATAAACTAACTTAAAGTAAAATTTAACCGTTGAGGAGGGATTTTATTTTGGCATTGGTAACAATGAATGATTTGCTTCAGGATGCACGTAATCGAAAATATGCAGTTGGCGGTTTTAATGTATTTAATCTGGAGACACTGTGTGCTGTCGTGGAAGTTGCGGAAGAATTGAAGACTCCTTTGGTGCTCGGCATTACAGAACGATTTTTTAAATTTGTTGATGTAGATACCTTAAGTGCGGCTATGGTACGTGCTGCACAAAAATCATCCGTCCCAATCGCACTTCACTTAGACCATGGTTATACTTATGAAGGAATTATTAAAGCAATACGCTGGGGTTTTACGTCTGTGATGTTTGATGGATCATCCTTGTCTGTTGTTGAAAATTTAAAACGTACAAAAGAAGTTACACGTATAGCCCATTCCCTCGGCGTATCTGTTGAAGGTGAATTGGGCTATGTTGGTTGTTGTGAACATGCTGATGATATTAATGAAGACAATATTGTTACATGTGATGTAGCGGCAAACTTTGTGGATAAAACTAATATTGATGCTTTGGCTGTTTCGGTAGGCAATCATCATGGCGCATACCGCGGTACTACAAATTTGAATATTGCTAGATTAAGTCAATTAAATTCTGTAATTAATGTTCCCTTAGTTATGCATGGAGGTTCTAGGCTTAGTAGTGATGATTATTTAAACTCTATAAAATATGGAATAACTAAGATTAACATTCCTACAGATACATCTATGGCGGCAAGTGAAAAACTTAGAACAGAACTGTTAGAAAATCCAGGAGCTAATTATATTTCTTTAATGTCTGCGGTTAAAAAGGGAGTTAAAAATTCAGTTCGTAAATATATGTTACATTTCAATTGTATTTCCAAAGCAATATAGCTTATACTACAAATTATAATAAAGAAAAACCTACCTTCTAGAAAAATTAGGTAGGTTTTTTCTATGAGTAATGCTACAATGAAAAGATATGCAAAGTTCAAAAATGGAGTGAAGGAATTGAAATTACAGACTAGTTTTTCCAATTTGCTTGATCTTTCAGAGTGGAAGCTTACACCTTATCAAATTTTAGTGTTAGGCTTTGCAGGACTCATCTTAGTTGGAGCTTTGTTTCTGATGACACCTATTGCTTCGGTGACTGGGCAAAGATTATCTTTTGTAGACGCGTTATTTACTGCTACATCGGCAGTGTGTGTAACGGGCCTGGTTGTAGTGGATACTGGGACTTATTTTTCTTTGTTTGGGCAACTTGTAATTATTTTTCTTATTCAGGCCGGAGGCCTTGGCATTATGACGATGGCGACTTTAATGGCATTAATTATGCGTCGTAAAATTCAACTTCGTGAACGACTTATTATGCAAGAAGCTCTAAATCACATGACGGTATCAGGGGTTGTTCGGTTAACCCAGTATATTATTATGGCAACATTTCTTATTGAGTTTATTGGTGGGACGATTTTGGCCATTCGATGGTATTTTGACTTGGGGGCAAAGGGAATTTATTTTGGCTATTGGCATGCAATTTCCTCATTTTGTAACGCTGGATTTGATTTGTTTGGTAATTTTAGTAGCTTAACACACTATGTTGATGATATTACTGTTAACCTTGTTGTTACCACGTTGATTATTTTAGGCGGTATTGGTTTTACCGTGATTTTTGATGTGTGGGATAATCGTCAATGGCATAATTTTTCATTACATACTAAGCTGGTTCTTACGACTTCTTCAGTACTGCTTTTCGTTGGTACTATAATTATTTTCTTGCTGGAGCTAAATAATCCAGAGACGCTTGGTGAATTATCTTGGAAGGGGAAGATTCTAGCTAGTTATTTTCAATCTGTGACACCTAGGACTGCAGGGTATAATACAATTGATATCGGAAAAATGCAGGATGCTTCTTTATTTTTTACGATTATATTAATGTTTATTGGTGCTTCTCCTGCATCTACAGGCGGTGGCGTAAAAACAACTACATTAGGTGTGATGATAGCCGCAATATGGGCTTTAATTACAGGCAAAAATGACGCAGAATTATTTCGGCGCCGTATTAACCAAAATATTATCTATAAAGCATTTACAGTATTCTTTATCGCGGCAGCTTTAGTGATCTTTGTGACAATGATGATGAGTATTAGTGAAAAGTTTTCTTTTTTAAATATATTATTTGAAGTTGTATCTGCTTTTGGTACAGTAGGATTAACTACAGGTATAACAAGTTCATTAACGGTGCACGGTAAATTGTGGCTGATTGTGACTATGTTTGCAGGCCGGGTAGGTCCAGTGACCTTAGCCTTAGCTTTGGCTCTGCGAAGTAGAAAAGGTGCGGTTCAATACCCTGAAGGTAAGGTCAATATTGGTTAAGGAGTTGATTTAAATGAAAGTTAAAAAACAATATGCTGTCATCGGCTTAGGCCGCTTTGGCTCTAGTGTAGCGACTAATTTGCACAAATTGGGATATGAAGTATTAGCCATTGATTCTAGTGAGGAAAGAGTACAAGAATTTAGTAATGAGGTAACACATGTTGTACAGGCCGATACAACCGACGAAGAAACCTTAACTGCGTTAGGTATTAGAAATTTTGACGTAGTGGTTGTTGCAATCGGAGAGGACATCCAAGCTAATATTTTAACTACACTGCAATTGAAAGAGCTAGGGGTTCCCTATATTGTTACAAAGGCAAAAAATGCACTCCATGGTAAAATGCTGGAGAAAATGGGTGCTGATCGGGTTGTATATCCGGAGCGAGATATGGGGCAAAGGGTAGCTCATAATTTAGTTTCTAGTAATATCATGGATTACATTGAACTTTCTCCTAATTTAGGTATTGTAGAAGTTAGTATACCTAGGGCGCTTATAGGAAAGACTCTAGCTGAAACGAATTTAAGGGCGAAATTTGAAATTAATGTTGTAGCGATTAAAAGAGGCGAAGCTTTAATTATTCCACCACTGCCAAGTGAAAAATTTAAAGAGGACGATATTTTAGTAGTTGTTGGTGGTATTAAAGGAATACAACGTTTGGAGGATCTTTCTTGAGTGAAATAGTTACAAGTGGACAGAATAAATATATTAAAATGGCAACATCACTAAAACAAAAAAAATATCGTGATGAATTAGGACTATTTATAGTAGAAGGGATTCGTTTAGTAGAAGAGGCTTCCAAGTCAAATTGGTTAGTTGAGACATGTATTTACACGAGTGAAGCGCAAGGAGAACCCCGCGTTCAAAAAATACTAGACCAGCTAAAAACAAAAGAATGCCGAACAATTGAAGTTTTAAAAACAGTTTATGATAAAGCGTCTGAAACTAAAGAACCACAGGGGCTTATGGCTATTGTTAGAAAGTCTGCACATCAGCTGGTGGATATGCTAGGAAAAGTTGAAAATCCTCTTTTGGTAGTGCTTGATGAAGTGCAGGATCCGGGAAATGTGGGGACGATAATTCGTACGGCTGCCGCTGCTGGTTGTACTGGAGTCATATTGACAAAAGGTTGTGCAGATGTATTTGCAGGTAAAGTAGTGAGAGCTAGCATGGGTTCCTTGTTTAATATACCTATAGTTGAGGGTGTCACTCAAAATGAAATTATATCTTATTTAGCCCAATATAAGATAGATATTCTAGCAACTTCTTTAGAGGGTTCTCGTATTTATTTTCAGGCAAACTTAAAAAAACCAGTGGCTATTGTATTTGGTAATGAAGGAAATGGTGTTAGCAACCATTTGCTACAAGAATCTAAAGAAAGAATGCATATCCCCTTGGTTGGAAATGTGGAATCATTAAATGTTGCTGCATCGGCAGCAGTTATTTTATATGAAGCAGTGCGTCAACGCCAAGGATAACCCTATATTGTAATTACTGGGATAGTATGCTATAATGCCTTTGATAATAGAGTTTTCCTACTATCTCGAATTTGATAGTAGATTAGGCGTAAAATTGAATATGTATAGTAGCTTTTGCTGCTATACTTGCTTAAGTGCAATGATAGAGAGAGTATGTTAGCTCTAATTGATACAGGGAGGATACTGTCATAGATTGAGAACAGTCCCAAATCGCTAACAGAAATTCACTCTGGAGTATCTGTGCTGAAGGGGTAACTTGTGTAAGCCAGACGTTATTTTCTGCGTTAAAGAAACTGAGTACTAAATTAGGGTGGTACCGCGGGAGTAAGACTTTCGCCCCTTAGAGGGGTGAGGTCTTTTTATTTTTTCCAAATTATGTTTTAGGAGGTATATATGGAACAAGAATTACAATCTTTAAAGCAACAAGCTTTAGTAGAATTATCACAAGTTGATAATCTGGACACGTTAAATGATTTAAGGGTTAAATATTTAGGGAAAAAAGGTAGTTTGACAAGCGCTTTAAAGGGGATGGGAGCATTAGGTGCGGAAGAACGCCCGAGAATTGGACAAATTGTAAATGATATTAGAGTAGAATTAGAAAATATAATTCAGGTCAAAAGTGAAAACTTTAAGCAAGCTGAATTGACAAGAAAATTAGCATCTGAAAAGATTGATGTTACTTTGCCTGGTCGTAAGGTTAATGTAGGGCATAAACACCCTCTAACTGTGACTTTAGAGCGTATTAAAGATATCTTTATGCGAATGGGATTTGCTATAGCAGAAGGGCCAGAAGTTGAACAAGATTACTATAATTTTGAAGCACTTAATCTACCCAAAGACCATCCAGCTAGGGATATGCAGGATTCCTTTTATATAACGGAAGAATTTTTAATGCGTACCCATACTTCACCAGTACAAGTACGTACCATGCAGGCCGCTGAACCTAATCAGCCTATTCGCATTATTGCACCTGGAAAGGTGTATCGTCGAGATTATGATGCAACCCATTCTCCTATGTTTCATCAAGTAGAAGGTTTAGTAATTGATAAAAATATTAGCTTCGCTGATTTAAAAGGAACATTGGAATTGTTTATTCACGAAATTTTTGGTAAGGATGTCGGCGTACGTTTTCGTCCAAGTTTCTTTCCTTTTACCGAACCCAGTGCAGAAGTTGATATTTCTTGTGTAATGTGTAATGGCAACGGATGCAGAGTTTGCTCAGGTACAGGGTGGCTCGAAATACTAGGTGCAGGAATGGTACATCCTCGTGTACTGGAAATGAGCAACTTTGACCCAGAGAAAGTAAGCGGCTTTGCTTTTGGCATGGGAGTAGAGCGAATAGCCATGTTATTATATGGCATAGACGACTTACGATTATTTTATGAAAATGATTTGCGATTCTTAAGACAATTCTAGAAACAGATAAGTGAAGGGAGATAGGTATGCAAGCATCAATCAAGTGGCTTAAAGAATATGTTGAATTTAAAGAAACACCAGAAGTATTAGCGGAAATGTTAACGATGGCTGGTATTCCAGTAGAAGGTATAACTCATTTAGGAAAAGATATTGAAAATATTGTAACGGGAAAAATTATTGAAATAGAGAAACATCCAAATGCGAATAAGCTATCTATTTGTAAGCTGGACGTAGAAAAAGAAATTTTAATTATTGTTACTGGGGCGACGAATGTTTCAGTCGGAAATGTTGTTCCTGTAGCATTAGTGGGTGCTAAATTACCCACAGGATTAGAAATAAAAGCTAGTGAATTACGTGGTGTAATGTCTTATGGTATGTTATGTTCCACAACAGAACTTAATATTGATAGTAAATTATTATCACCCAAGGAAAAAGAAGGAATTTATATCTTGCCCGATGATACCTTAATCGGTATTGATATTCGAGAAGCTTTAGGAATGGATGATGTAGTTTTAGAGTTTGAGTTAACAGCTAATCGTGCTGATTGTTTTAGTATGATTGGCTTAGCGCGAGAAATTGCTGTGCTCACAGGCGGAACGTTGAAGAAACCGATGATTCATTTGCATGAAAAGGCTGGAGAGAAGGCTGTGAATCTAGTTAAGGTTGCTATAGACGAACCGTCTTTATGTTCCCGTTTTGCAGTACGGGTTTTACAAGATGTAAAAGTTGGAGCATCACCGAAATGGTTAAAGCAGCGACTACAAGCTGTAGGAATGAGGTCAATTAATAACGTAGTGGATGTAACAAACTATGTTATGTTAGAAATGGGCCAGCCAATGCATGCCTATGATTATAATTTACTGTCAAAACATAGTTTAACCGTACGTAAGGCGCAAACAGGAGAAAAAATTACGACTCTTGATGGAGTTAAACGAGAGCTTACTTCGGACATGCTGGTTATTGCCGATCAAGTGCAAGCGGTTGGTGTTGCAGGGGTAATGGGTGGCCTAGCTACTGAAGTTACTGATAATACACAAAATGTAGTATTGGAAGCTGCTTCTTTTAATGGAGTAAGCATTCGTCGTACATCAAGAGCCCTTGGCCTACGTTCCGAGGCATCCGGAAGATTTGAAAGAGGCGTTGATACAGTTAATAGTATTCGGGCCTTAGACCGGGCTGCAAAATTATTGGAAGATATGGGAGCCTGTAAGGTATGCCCAGGTATTGTAGATAGTTATCCTAATATGCTTTTACCAAGACAAGTTAGCTTTATTCCTCAAAAAGTGAATGCTTATTTGGGAACTGATATTGATAAGGCTGTTATGTTAGATATATTACGTCGTTTAGAGTTTGCCATTGATACAAATTCTGAAGGTGAAAATATAATTGTAAACGTACCTACATGGCGTGGGGATGTCCAATATCAGCCAGATATATGTGAAGAGATTGCCCGAATTTATGGTTATAATAAGATCCCAACGACTACTCCTGGCGGTAATATACTGCGTGGCGGACAAGAATACGCTCAGTCTATTGTAGATTCCATTAAAACTACTTTAACTGGAGCTGGATTGGATGAAGTTATCTCATTGAGTTTTACCCATCCACAAGTGTTACATAAATTAAATATAGTAGAAAATGATTCATTACATCAAGCAATTAAGGTACTTAATCCTATTACAGATGACTTTCCAATACTGAGGACTACTTTACTTGGTGGTGTATTGGAAACGATTGCTCGTAATCTTGCAAGGAAAAATGATGATATAAGAATCTATGAACTCGGAGCTGTGTATTTACCTGAAAAATTACCATTAGATTCTTTGCCTAAAGAGCCTTTAATGTTATGTGGTGCATTAGTTGGTAAACGTAATGAACTTTCCTGGAACCAAGGAAAGGATAGTGTGGATTTTTATGATGCGAAAGGAACTGTAGAGGTATTATTATCCAGCTTAGGAATTCAGGATTATGATGTTGCTGCTGGTGAACATATGTCATTACATCCTGGCAAGACAGCAATATTCCGTAAAAACGGTAATGTCTTAGCAACGGTTGGTGAACTGCATCCAAAAGTAATGGATAGTTTTGGCATACAACGTAAAGTATATGTTTTTGAAGTTAGCGTAGAATCAGTAGTTAATTGTGTGAATTTACTTACCAAGTATCAGTCTTTACCTAAATTTCCGGCAATCAATAGGGATTTGGCAGTGGTTTTACCATTAGAAATTTCTGCGGATCAGGTGAAACAGGCAATTGTCGCTAGTTCTGGCCCTTTACTGAATGATGTACGATTATTTGATGTATATGTTGGTGAACAAGTTGCAAATGGGTTTAAGAGTTTAGCTTTTTCATTAACTTATCGAGATAAAACTCGGACACTTACAGATGAAGAAATTGAAGTGTGCTATAAGAAAACTGTTGTTTATCTAGAAGAGACACTGGCGGCAAAAATTCGGAGTTAGCATAAAATGTCTTTGCTGAAAACACAAAAAACACTTTACCTGTGACTGCGATTGTGTTATCCTGTTAACAGGATAGTTGTAAGTACGTTTTTTTTACTATTTAGTAAAAAATAGATCTGTCCTTTTGGACAGATCTATTTTTTTAAGAAATTTTACCTAAATTGTAAAAAGAATAAAAAAGAATTTAATTAAGTTATTTAGAGAAAGGTGGAGCGTAATGAGTATTTTCCGCACAAAAAGTATTAGTGCACTTTTAGCAGGCGCAGAGCAAAAAGGTTTGAAGAAGACACTAGGCGCTATGGACTTAACACTACTTGGTATAGGGTGTATTATTGGAACAGGTATCTTTGTTTTGACCGGAGTTGCAGCAGCAAAATATGCTGGTCCTGCCTTGATGATTTCTTTTGTTCTTTCAGGATTGGCCTGTGCGTTTGCTGCCTTAGCCTATGCTGAATTAGCTGCCATGGTTCCCATTGCTGGAAGCGCATATACGTATACTTATGCTGCTTTAGGAGAAATCATTGCTTGGATTGTAGGGTGGAACCTTATTTTAGAATACTCTGTAGGATCAAGTGCTGTTGCAGCTGGATGGTCTGGATATGTAGTAGGGCTTTTAAAATCAGGTGGTATTGAATTATCGAAAGCTTATACTGCTGTTCCAGCTGATGGTGGTATTGCAAATGTCCCAGCTATGTTTATTGCACTATTTCTAAGTTTATTATTAGTTCGTGGAACACAAGAGAGTGCGACTCTTAATAAAGTTCTTGTGGCGATTAAGTTACTTGCTGTCTTTATTTTCTTGGCATTAGCAGGACCTAAAGTAAATGTTGCAAATTGGGATCCATTTATGCCTTATGGTTTTGCTGGAGTAGCTAGTGGTGCAGCCATTATTTTCTTTGCATATATTGGATTTGATGCTGTGGCAACTGCTGCCGAAGAGTGTCGTAATCCAAATCGAGATTTACCAATTGGAATTATAGGATCATTAGTGGTTTGTACCATTCTTTATATCATAGTTGCTGCTGTGTTAACAGGTGTGGTCCCTTACACAGAGTTAAATAATGCTGAGCCTGTGGCTTATGCGTTAAGGGCTATCGGATATAACATGGGGTCAGCCCTAGTTGGAACTGGAGCCATTTGTGGTATTACCACTGTATTGCTTGTGTTGATGTATGGCCAATCTCGCATTTTCTTTGCGATGTCTCGTGATGGTTTGATTCCTGCTGCTATCTCGAAAGTACATCCTAAGTATGGTACACCTCATATCATTACGATTGTGGCCGGAATTGCGGTAGCTTTAATTGCTGGGTTTACTCCTATTGGAATTATTGCAGAATTAACGAATATTGGAACAC
The DNA here is from genome assembly GCF_030269905.1 of Pelosinus sp. IPA-1. Classification (NCBI taxonomy): domain Bacteria; kingdom Bacillati; phylum Bacillota; class Negativicutes; order Selenomonadales; family Sporomusaceae; genus Pelosinus; species Pelosinus sp. IPA-1. Next base: position 414,603 of record NZ_BSVC01000006.1, read on the forward strand.
TATTTGCATTTGCCGTTGCTTCCATTGGAGTATTAGTTCTACGCTATACTAAACCAGAACTAGAGCGGCCATTTAGATGTCCTGCAGTTCATATAATAGCACCATTGGCAGTTCTTTCTTGTGGTTACTTGATGTATAACTTACCGTATGAAACTTGGGTACGCTTTTTTGTATGGAGTGGAATTGGTTTTGTCGTATACTTTTTATATGGTAATAAAAATAGCGTGCTTACAAAAACTGATAAAGCGGCATAGTTTAATATATAAGGGAAAGCAGTTATGTAATACATAGCTGCTTTCTTTTTTATTAAAAAAGTACGTTACATAAAGACATACTAGTTTTCTTTATGAAACATGCAGGAAATTATATTTGTAAGGTCGAATTTAAAAGATTAGTAAAATAGGTAATATAGGTGACGTTATGAATGATAATATACATAAAGTAACAGTTGAAATTTTTGGTGAAACCTATTGTCTAAAGAGTGATACAGAATTAGAGCAGGTAATATCCGTTGCTGCATTAGTGGATTCGCGGATGAAAAAAATTGCGCATAAAAACCTACGATTATCTCCAGCTAAAGTTGCTGTCTTAGCAGCTTTAACGATTGCCGAAGAATTTTTACAATTAGAACAAAACTACAAACAATTAATTCAAATGGTAGAAGAAGAAAAATACTGATAAAGTTGTGTTGCATAACTGTCTTTTTGATTGTGAATAATAACAATCAAAAGGAGTGATGTTGTGTTAGAGACTGGCGACTTTGGTCATGTTTTATTACATATAGTGGTACTATTTACGGTAGCTCTTATTGTTGTACGTTTAATGGGGAATCGTACAGTAGGACAACTTTCTCCCTTTGATTTTGTAATTATGGTAGGGATTGGTGATATTATCGTTACCGCTTCAATGGATAAGGGGCAAACTTTATTAAGCGGTATAGAAGGTTTATTTACCCTTCTATTATTGCAGCAAATATTATCTTACGTATCCTTAAAAAATGTTACGTTGCGTAAATGGGTAGAAGGTACACCAGTGACTTTAATTCAGGATGGAAAAATTCTTCGAGAAAACTTTGTTAAAACTCATTTTAATTATGATGATTTGCGTCAAGAATTGCATAAATTAGGTATGGAAATGACCGATTTACAAGATATTAAACTTGCGCGACTTGAAAGTTGTGGCGTTTTCTCTATCATAAAGACAGCTGAAAAGGAACCTTTGACTAGAAAAGACCTTGAGACATACATTAGTGACATTTACAAAAACCCACTTACTCCCTTAGGACAGGAATGGGTTAAAATGGAACAGTTTATGTCAGATGTACGTGAGTTAACAGAGTATGTAAAAAACAATAAAGGACTTAAGTAATAAAGGATTGAAACACGAAGACACTATGCCTTGAGCTTAGCACGCAAAGCAGCACAAAGGGATCTTTTCAGAACCTTTGTGTATTTCCTTGTGTAGTATGTTTTCGTGTTTAAGAGTTTATATCATTATTTTGTATGTGTTTTTTTGAAAGGGATGGAATCATATGATAGAATTATTAGCGCCTGTTGGTAGTCGAGAAGCTCTAGTTGCAGCTGTAGAAAGTGGTGCAGATGCTGTTTATTTGGCGGGTAAAATGTTTGGTGCTCGCGCTAGTGCGCCCAATTTTAACGATGAAGAATTAGCAGAGGCAGTTCGATTCGCTCATTTGCGTAGTGTACTGGTTTATGTAACAGTAAATACCTTAGTAGACAATATTGAGATACCTGCATTAACTGTTTACTTGCAGTATTTATATAAAATTGGTGTGGACGCGATTATTGTTCAGGATATTGGCGTTTTCCAAATTGCACGCCAAATCGTACCTGAGATGCCAATACATGCTAGTACGCAAATGACCGTTCACAACTTGGAGGGTGTAGAGTTTCTTACCGATCTTGGTTTTGAGCGAGTTGTAGTATCTAGAGAGTTATCTATGGAAGACCTGAATTATATTTGCAAAAATACAAATACAGAGATTGAAGCATTTGTTCACGGTGCATTGTGTATTTCGTATTCAGGGCAATGTTTAATGAGTAGTATGATTGGTGGGCGTAGTGGTAATCGTGGTCGTTGTGCTCAACCTTGTCGTCTGCCGTATACCCTTGTAGATGAGCGGGGAAATGATTTACTTACGGAAGCCGAAGCTGGTGAATATTTACTAAGCCCTAAGGATTTAAATACCTTAGAATTGATACCAGAACTTATTCATGCGGGCGTAACATCTTTTAAAATCGAGGGTCGCATGAAACGACCAGAATATGTTGCAGTGGCAGTTGATACATACCGTAGGGCTATTGATGCTTATTTGGCTAACCCAGATAATTACGTAGTTGCAGAGCAAGAACAAAAAGAATTGGCACAGATTTTTAACAGGGATTTTACAACAGCCTATTTAAAAAAGAATCATGGGCGCAACATGATGAGTGATCGTCGTCCCAATAATCGTGGTGTACGTATTGGTCGAGTTAGCGATTACGATTTCCAAGAAAGAATAGCGACTATAAAATTGGATGAACCTTTATATATAAATGATATCGTTGATTTTTGGGTTAAAGTTGGTGGGCGAGTTAGTGTAACAGTTTCTTCTATGACTGTGAATAATCAAGCTGTCACTTTTGCTCCGGCAGGAGCAGAAGTATCCATTCCTTTACATACGCATGTACGTATGAATGACAGAGTTTTTAAGGTTTTTGATGCCGGGTTGATGCAACGAGCGCGAGCATTTTTCACGGAACCCAATGCGATAAAACGTGTCTCAGTTGCTATCAAAGTAACAGTATGTGAAGGACAACCCATGGAAATCAATATACAAGATGAAGATGGCTTTACTGGAGGTGCTGTGACAGCTTTTATTGCAGAGAAAGCACTGAAACGGCCATTGACTCTAGAGGTAATTCGAAAACAAGTAGATCGCCTTGGCTCTACGATTTTTAGCTTGGACACGTTAGAGTGTGAAATCCAGGGTGAGGTTATGGTGCCTATGAGTGAGATCAATGATGCTAGGCGCAGAGCAGTAGAAGAGTTAGAGAAAGCTCGTTTAGCACCGTTTTACCGTGAGGATTTACCGCGGAAAAAATACGTGATACGAGATTTTATTCCGTCGACAAATGTTTCGCCCAATCACAATCATCGTGTTGAACGTCCTTTACTGGTAACTAACGTGGATACGATTGCGAAACTTACTGCATCCTACCAAAACAGCGGGGATCTGGTTCTGTTTGGCGGAGAATCGTTTAATCATAAGGCGATTAGTAAGGACGAATATAAACAAGCAGTTAGTATTGCCCGTGAACAAGGGAAAAAGATTATTTTAAATACTCCTCGTATTATTAAAACGTGGCAAACTGAAGAATTGAAAAGAGAGTTAGCTTTATTTGAAGAATTGCAACCTGATGGGATTGGCATCAGCAATCTTGGGGCATTACATATGGCAAAACAGTTAACTAACATACCTCTACATGGAGATTATCCTTTAAATGTATATAATGATGTATCCATTGCTTTTTTTGCTAGACAGGGAATATCGAGTATAACCTTGTCACCTGAATTAAATTTTTCACAGATTGAAGAACTTGGTAATAATCAAAATGTCTCCTTAGAATGTATAGTCCATGGGTATTTAACGTTAATGGTGTCAGAATACTGTACAATAGGTAGTTATTTAGGGAATGTTGGTGCAGGGAAATGTAACCAAGCTTGTACACGCAAAGAATATTGGTTGAATGATCGTAAAGACGAAAATTTTCCAATAGCTACAGATCAATTTTGCCGTATGCATATTTTGAATGCCAAAGAATTAAGTATGTTGCCTCATGTTTCTAAGTTTGGTACCATGGGTATCGAGCGCATCCGAATCGAAGGCAAGAAAAGTAATGTAGATTACCTTAGTAGAACCGTGAAGTTATATCGAGAATTACTGGATCAAGGAGAAAATCATCCTTTAATTTTGGAAGATAAAATAAAAAATGTTGAACATGAAATAACCCGCGGACATTATTTTCGGGGCGTATTATAAAAGAGTAACTATCTTTTGTCTATAGGGGAGAAATGAATGGATGCTTCTGTATTAAAAACATTAGAATATAACAAAATACGAGAGATGTTAGCTGAGAAAAGCAGCTCTATTATGGGGCGCGAACTTGCTGAAAAATTAGTACCGGCAAATGATTTTGCTGAAGTGACCAAACGAATTGCGGAAACTCGAGAAGCTAGAGAGATTCTTGACGCCATGTCTAGTGTACCACTCGGCGGCATTCGCGATATCCGTTCTTTATTAAAAAGAGCAGAAATAGGTTCAGTACTTGCTCCTGATGAACTAGTTGCAATAGGAAGTACTTTATATGCTTCTAGAAGGATGAAAAGCTTCTTTGCGGATATGCCTGCAGCTTTCACTATATTGCCTGGTTATGTGCAAAATATTACTGTAGTTCGTAATATTGAAAATGTTATTGAAAATATAGTAAATGAACAGGGGCAAATTCGTGATGACGCTAGCGTAGAACTTTTGCACATTAGACGAGAAGTTAAATTATCCCAGGGACGTATTAAGGATAAGCTAGACGGTATATTGCGTTCAAGCGAGTATCAAAAGTATTTTCAGGATGCATTAGTAACTGTACGAAGCGATCGATATGTTATACCTATTAAACAAGAATATCGTCATCATTTTCCAGGGATTATTCATGACCAATCAGCAAGTGGTGCTACTGTATTTATTGAACCAATGGCCGTTGTTGTATTAAATAATGAGATAAAACAACTAATGTCTGCTGAAAAGAATGAAGTGGAACGTATTTTACGCCTTGCGACAGAGCAAGTTGCGAATGTTTCTGAAGTGATTCATGTGAATTGTCACATGCTAGCTCAAATCGATCTAGCTTTTGCGAAAGCTAAACTCAGTCTTGTTATGCATGCTTCTTTACCTATTATCAATAATACTGGTTATGTTAACTTGCGCCAAGCTAGGCACCCTCTTATTGATCCTGCTGTCGTGGTAGCTATTGATATTTATATCGGCAAAGATTTTAATACATTACTAATTACTGGGCCAAATACAGGGGGGAAGACAGTAACCTTAAAAACATTAGGGCTATTTGCTCTTATGACTCAATCTGGTCTTTATATTCCTGTAAATAGCGGATCAGAAATAACTGTATTCAATAATATTTTTGCTGATATTGGTGATGAGCAAAGTATAGAACAAAGTTTAAGTACGTTCTCGGCTCATATGACGAATATAGTAAGGATTTTGAAAAATATTTCCCCTTCAGATTTAGTATTGATTGATGAAATCGGTGCGGGAACTGATCCTGATGAGGGAGCCGCTCTAGCAATGTCGATTTTAGAATATCTACTTAGAATTGGTGTTAAAACAATAGCAACAACACATTATAGTGAGTTAAAGACATTTGCCTACTCAAGGCAAGGGATTGAAAATGCTAGTGTAGAGTTTGATATACAAACACTTAGACCTACTTACCGACTATTAATTGGCGTTCCGGGAAGTAGTAATGCTTTTGCCATAAGTAAACGGCTTGGTCTATCAGATCCTATTATTGACCAGGCAAGACAATTTATTGATAAAGATCATGCTGAATTTGAAAATGTATTAAATGCTTTAGAAGAACAAAAAATAGCTTATGATAAACTTCATGAGGAAGTTTTAGAGCAAGAGCAAGCATTGCAAATTTTAAGAGAAAAGCTTGCAAGTGAAGAAAACGTGTTAGCAATGAAGAAAAATAAGATTTTACTTAGGGCGCAAGAGGAAGCTGAGTCCCTCTTAAGAAGGACTAGAAGAGAAAGCGAAGAGATTATTACGGAACTAAAGGCGCAATTCGCAGTTAAAAGTAGTTCAGCACGACAAGGTATATTTGATAAAAGCAGAAAACGCCTAAAAGAAAGCTTAGGTGATTTAAATGAAAATGAAGAAAATGATATTGATTTACCTATTGCTACTGCGAATAACTTAAATCCAGGTGTTGACGTATATGTGACTACATTAAAACAAAAGGGTACAGTATTGTCGATTGGTAGTAATGAAGTGACTGTTCAGCTAGGTATTATGAAAATGAGTGTAGCAATAGCAGATTGCCGTTTGATAAGCGAAAGTTCTTCAATAAAAAATAAAAATAAAAACAAAGATAAAAATCGTGATAAAAACTTTATGAAGACTCAAGGTGTCTCTAGGCAGATTGATATACGAGGTATGATGGTAGACGAGGCTGAATATGTATTAGGCAAGTATATTGATGATGCTATCTTAGCAGGATTAAATACAGTAATAGTTATACATGGAAAGGGCACAGGAGCGTTGCGTAAAGGGGTAAGAACTTATCTGAAAAATCACCATTACGTAAGAGATATTAGTATAGGTGAGTTAAATGAAGGTGGAGACGGAGCTACTGTAGTACAGTTATCATAAGTCCAAGCTAACTTTTTAGTGTTATAGAAGCTTTGAGTTTATGTTCATAAAGTCGTTGTAGCAAAAAGAGGTGTGAGTATTGTTCTCACACCTCTTTCTCATTTCCGAAAGTAGTTTTCCAATTTAAAGAACGCCCTAGGTCTTTTTTATCTAGAGGATCAGGATCTTGGATAGAATTATGCATTGGAGATTCGGCAAGGGATGAGGTAACTGCGGCAGCGGGAGGATCCTTCTTCTCCACCTTTTCGGTTTTAGTACTTTCTGCTTTTTCATTATTCCCGCCGCCTAAATTATTGAGTAGGCCTAACATATTACTGATATTTGCTGGGTTTAATTTTGATTTTATTTGTGGATTATTTAAAAGAGGTAAAAGAGACATAAGCATATCGGGAGAAGGTCCTCCTCCTCCCTCGCCGCTTTTTGTTAGTTCACCTAATAACTTATGTAATGGATTAGCTGAAGTTGCAGGTGAATTCTGAATAGGTGCTGCCGTAGAAGGCTGTGTGCGATTTAGGATGTGAAGTATACAAAGCAGTGACAATATGTGAACGAGGGTATCATAGCCGGTACCCTCTTTTGTTATGTTATCAATCATATGCGTTACCGTTTCTAACATTGTATTAGGACTTTCGTTCGGCATATAGCACCCTCCTTAAAATAGGCCAGGAATTTTCGGGAGATTTAAATCGCCAGTTAATTTGCACATTGCGTTTTGATGTAGTTCTCGGGATTTTGTTAGACCGTTATTTATGGTTGCAACTAATAAATCTTGTAATAATGTTGCATTTTCAGAAGATAAATATTTACTGTTGATTTCTATTGCTAGTACTTCTTGTTGTCCATTTAATGTTAACTTTATTACGTCACCACTAGAAACCTCTACTCTTTGAGCTTTTAACTGATCTTGTGCATTATCAACATTTTGTTGAATTTTTTTTACCATTTCCATCATATTTCCTAAGTTTTCCCACATTGAAAATCGCCTCCATACTAAATTTATCTGATAAAATAATAGAATTTAAATCAGGTTATTTATAGCATTATAATTTATGCCCAAAATCTAATTTTGTGTATATAATAATAGCCAATTGCAAAAGTTCAACATATATTAGATTAGATCATGGCACTTATTAATTTTATAAGGGGTGATGGGGGTGCGCTTGCGAAGACATTATAAAAACTACAAGCGATCAATCGTACAGGATGATAAAAATACTGAAACGGTCATGAATGGGGAGGGGCTTGCCGAAAATATGGAGAAATTAGAGAATAAGCAAAAAGAAAATGAGGCAAGAGAACCAAAAAATGTTAAAAGTAAATCATTCAGGCCAGCGAAAATAATTAACCAAATTATGAATAATCCAAATTTCAATCTACAACTTATAGTAATCCTATTAACCCTATCTTCTGAGGGGATACAGATGGATAGAAGAATAGAAGGTATGACAAGTACAATTGACAAGGTTCGTAATATTACCGAGTTAGTGAATAATGGGATGCAGTCGATGAAGATGGTATCGGAAGTCCCGAAGAGTATTCGTCGTATATTAGAATAAATTCTAATAAAAAGAAAGTAGTCTAGTAACACTTTGATAGATAGTTCCATATATTGAACTAGGAGGGTGGGCGATATTTAAATAACAGGCGACACTTATTTAAATAATCGCTCTTAAAATGTTATTCTTTAAGGCGGTAATTTGCAATGGCAAGAGGTTGTGTTTGGTGGAGGTCAATCTTGGTGGATTATCATTAACATTATCATTCTTTTACTCTTTGCTTTTAATAATGATGAAAGTAGTTTCTCATAATAAATATTTTACTTATTGATATGGGAACACGTTAAGGTGTGTTCCTAAATTTAAAATAATAAAACTTTTGTGGGAAACTTAGTAACTTACTGATTGTTTTATTCATATAGTAGAGTAAATAGGTGTTCAAAATTTATAATTATCTTTAATTATATATGAGGAGGAGGAATAATTATGGCACGTCAATTTGGTGGCTTCGGTGGTCGCGGTTTTGGCGGTATTTGGATTATAATCATTATTATCCTTTTATTTTGTTGTTTTGATAATGACGACATATCTACCTGTTTATGATCTATAATAATGTATATGCAGCAATAAGAAAAACACGCGTACTTTCGCGTGTTTTTCTTATTTAAGGATTATTTTTTTTTGGTGGTTCATTTGCTTTTGGTGGTGGTGGAAGGGGCGAAGTATTTTTATCTGGCTTAGATGGTGGCGGTGGAAGATTTTTATCAACAGGATGCGCTTCATCGCCTGGTTGATTAGGTAATTTATCTTTTTTGCCATCCGTAGTTAATGGGTTTACAGGCTGCTTTTCATCAGGATTCTGTTCAGTAAGCTTGGGAGTAGGATTAGGTTCAAGAACAACACCACTAGGCCTAATGAAATCGCGAGCAGGAATTTTGGTTAAAGCCTTATTCATAAATGCTCTCCAAATTGTAGCTGGAAGAGTACCTCCGGTGATTCCATTTAAGTTTTCATCAGAGTCATAACCAATCCAGACGGACGCTACAAGATCGGGGGTGAATCCGACGAACCAGGCGTCCTTATAATCACTGGTTGTACCAGTTTTACCAGCCGCCGGGCGACCAATATCTGCTGCTGTACCGGTGCCGTTTGTAATAACACCGCGTAGCATATCAGTAAGAATGTAGGCGGAACGTTCATTAACAACTGCTTTTTCTTTTGGCGTTATCTGCTCTAAAATTTTACCGTTTCGATCAACAATTTTAATGACACTTATTGGCTCTACGTGTACTCCCTGGTTTGCTAAAACACCATAAGCGCTTGCAAGTTCTAAGGGAGTAACACCACGAGTAAGGCCGCCGAGAGACATGGCTAAGTTGCGGTCATTGGTAGAACCTTGTAAAACCAGGGTAGAAATACCCATTTGTTGGGCATAGTATAATGGCTTATCGGCACCTGTTTGATTGGCTATTTTTACAGTTGGTACATTAAGCGATTGCTCCAGTGCTGTACGCAAAGAAACAGATCCATGAAATTTTGCATCATAATTTATTGGAGACCAGCTACCAAAGGTTATTGGGGTATCTTCAATCATTGTTGAAGGAGTCATCCCGCCTTCTAAAGCAGCTAAATATACAAAAGGTTTAAATGCAGAACCTGGCTGCCGTTCTGCTAGTACTGCTCGATTAAATTGGTCATTGCCTCGGCCGCCAACCATTGCTTTAATATAACCTGTACGTGGATCAATAGCAACAAGGGCTCCTTGAGGCTGTTGTAAACCACTGCTATCCGTACGTACATTCGGTAATTTTTGCATGGCTTGTTCTGCTGCTTCTTGCATATCTAAATCTAAGGTAGTATAAATTTTTAGACCGTCTTTGTAAATTGCGTCAGCACCATATTTATCAATAAGATATTGTGTAACATAGTCAACAAAATAACTAGCTGTATTAATCTTATTATCTGATTGGGTAGAACGTGTTGCTAATTTAAGTTTACTGTTCGCAGCTTGAATGCCTGTTGCAGAATCAATAAAGTTATATTTAACCATTTGATCAAGAACAGTAGCTTGCCGCTCTGTGGCTGCCTTTAGGTTATTGAATGGTGAATAATAGTTTGGGCTTTTAGGAATACCTGCTAGCATAGCACACTCTGGTAAAGTCAAATCTTCGACGTTTTTGCCAAAATATACAATCGCGGCAGATTGTACTCCATAGGCGCCTTGCCCAAAATAAATTTGATTCAAGTAAAGTTCTAGGATTTCGCTTTTACTGTATTGACGTTCAATTTGTAACGCTAAAATTGCTTCTTGTATTTTGCGTTTTAATGTACGTTCTTGTGAGAGTAAGGCATTTTTAGCTAGCTGCTGTGTAATGGTACTGCCGCCTTCAGATACGCCGCGGTCAGTTATATTTGACCATACTGCCCGTAAAATACCGCGGGGATCAATACCAATATGCTGGTAAAAACGTGCGTCTTCAGCAGCTACAAACGCATTTTGCAAATTTTTAGGGATTTTATTAATAGAAACAGGAACTCGATTTTCAACAGAATGAATGGTGTTAATTAATTTTCCATTAACGTCATAAATCTGTGAAGAAGCAGCAGGTCTGATTTCATCTTTTAGACTAGGCATAGTATGAATACTAGCTGTCAAAAAACCAAGACCAGCACCAGTAATCATTACAACAAAAACAATTAATGCTATTACGGTTATTTTTGAACTTCCACTTTTAGAAGAACGACGGCTGTTTTTGGAGCTATCGTCTCGATCCTTGTCCATGGGCAACCTCCTTAGAATTGAGTACGCTAACTATTATACCATAAAAGGGTATTATTCAGGGGATATATTTTGCTAACATTGTTTGCAATTTATGAAATCCTATGTTATAATGCCGCTCAAAAAAATGACACCAAAGTGGTGTCATTTAGATTATTACGAAAGTCTATAGTATAGAAATTAAGAATAGTTAAGATTTTCTATGCATTTATTCTATAATAATGCGATGAAAGGTTTTTTTACCTTTACGAATAAGCAGGCTATGATTTTCAAATAAATCAGCAGTAATTATAAAGTCTAAATCGGTTACTTTATTGTCGCCAATATAAAGACCGCCTTGTTGGATTAGTCTTCTTCCTTCGCTTTTGGATGGGACTATTCCAGTTGCAGCTAAAACGTCAATAATTTTGTTACCAAGCATGTTAGTGGTAATGGACACTGTCGGGGCATTATCTAATGCACCAGCTCCACTAAATAATGCTTCAGTTGCTTGTTGCGCTTTTTCAGCTTCTTCTGAACCATGAATGAGGTTCGTTACTTCGAAGGCTAGTATTTTTTTTGCGATGTTAATTTCTTTGTCTTTAAGAGCACCTAGCCTTCTTACTTCATCCATTGGCATAAAAGTTAGAAGTGCTAAACATTTTTCTACATCTGCATCGTCAATATTACGCCAATATTGGTAAAAAGCATAAGGAGAAGTTTTTTCGGCATCGAGCCAAAGTGCACCTTTCTCCGTTTTACCCATCTTTCGCCCATCACTAGTGGTCAAAAGAGTATAGGTTAATCCGAAGGCTGGTTTGCTTTCTTTGCGTCTTATAAGATCTGCTCCAGCAAGGATGTTAGACCATTGATCATCTCCGCCCATTTGCATGATGCAGTTGCATTGACGATTAAGTTCTAGGAAATCATAGGCTTGCATTAGCATATAGTTAAATTCTAAGAAAGATAACCCTTTGTCTAACCGTTGTTTAAAACATTCAGCAGTTAGCATCCGGTTGACCGAGAAGTGCACACCGATATCCCTTAAAAATTCGATGTAATTGAGATTAAGTAGCCAATCAGCATTATTAACCATTAACGCTTTGTTATCAGAGAAGTCAATAAAGCGCTGCATTTGTTTTTTAAAGCGTTCACCGTTGTGGACGATATCATCTTGGGTCATCATTTTGCGCATATCAGTTTTACCTGAAGGATCACCGACCATTGTCGTGCCGCCACCGATTAGACACACGGGTCGATGACCAGCCTTTTGCATGTGTGCCATTACCATCATTCCTAGAAAATGTCCCACATGTAAGCTGTCCGCTGTGGGATCAAAGCCAATGTAAAAAGTGATTTTTTCTTTAGCAAAGAGTTCCGTCATTTCATCTTCATGGGTAAGTTGTTGGATAAAACCTCGTTCTTTAAGAACATCAAGTACAGTCATTGAGTTGATAAACCTCCTTATATTTGCCAAATGGTTAACATATAAAAATAAAACCGTCCTGGTTAGGGACGAGTATTACCCGCGCTGCCATTCCGTTCTAAGGTAAAACGGATTGCATATTTTTCGGGAAACTTTTATGTGAAATACTAACTGTAATATAGCAGGATACACCACAATTGTCAATGTGATCCATAGTTAAAGATTTGACCGTAACACCATATAACATATGGTGTTACGGTCAAATCTTTCATACGTTCCACATAAATATGACACATTAAAAGCGATAAAACCATATAATACGTTATATCCTACTTTAGGAGGGTAATCATGAGGTTTTCTGTAGTGAAAAGACGGAGAATATCATCCTCAATATTGTTAGCTATTGTGGCATGTATTATTTTTGTGACGGGTTTTTGGATGGTAGAAGCCCATTTAAAGCCAACATTATTAGTTATAGCTGAAACAAAAGCCACTTTTATTGCCACTCAATCTATTAATCAGGTTATTAACGACCGAGTGAATTTAGATATTAATCCTCAAACATTGATGAACGTTACACTTGATAGTCGTGGTCGTGTAGTGTTAATACAACCTAATACTATGGAATTTAATAGAATTGCTGCAGATACTACAATTAAAGTGCAAGATATTCTAAAAGGTATCGGTGAAGAGAAAATTGAGATACCAATGGGACAAATTTTAGGTAGTCAGTTATTGGCTAGCATTGGACCAAATATAACGGTAACGGTTATTCCAATTGGTACAGTTCAGGTAAAAGTAATCGATAAATTTGAACAGGCAGGTATTAATCAAACTAGGCACATGATTTATCTAATTGCCACTACACAAATTAGAATAGTAGTTCCCTTAGTTAGTAAAAGTATTAGTGTGGATACACAGATGCCAATCGCCGAATATGTTGTTGTTGGGGATGTACCTAGTACATATGTACAATTTCCATTTCCTCTTCCTAATAATATAGCCGAAGAATTGAAACAATAAGAACAGGTATAAAATTAAAATCAATGAAAAAAGGGGTTGACATAAATTTAAAAAATATGTTAATATAAATAAGTCATCGGAAGCACTCTTGGAAATGTTGACAAGCCATAATAAATGTGTTAACATATTTGAAGCGCAATAAGCGATGTAGTGTTCCTTGAAAACTAAACAATGTAAGTAAGGTTAAAATAAGCCAGATGTGCGGTACTCGTTTGAGTACAAAACAAAGTTGATCCACTTCGGTGAGATTGACAAAAGCTAGTTTTTTAAAGAGCCATCAAGGTTCTCTAATATAATTTATTGGAGAGTTTGATCC
>NZ_BSVC01000008.1 GCF_030269905.1 Pelosinus sp. IPA-1
ACGTCCAGGAGTAGTTGGCTTTTCATTGGGAAGCGGCCACTTTGCCAATGGCAGTAAAGACGTGACCATTGACGGGGCCACAATCAAGGGAGATTCGCGGCGTAGTAAGGGTATTCATGCAAATGTAACGATGAGAGTAGACCCCATTCTTAAAAATACAGGTCTTCAAGATCTTGTAGGTGGAAGTATCTGTTTTTATGATACCAAGGTAAAATTGATTAGGGCGTAATAGAAAGTATATCACTTTAACTATCCTGTAAGGGTCTATGTGGATTTCCGTAAACTTTTCACAGGATGGCTTCGATAATCATAGCTTTAGGTGGAAGAACGAAATCGTTAGTCGCGATGGCTATAGTCTCTTTCTAAAAAATACAAAAAAAGTATGTCCTTAAGGACATACTTTTTACTTTTTAAGAGAACCAAATTAAAAGTTATTTTACGATTAATACTGGAATGGTTGCGGTGTGGGAGATTTTATTGCTGACACTGCCAAGTAAAAACTCACTCATAAGGAGAGCAAAGGATTTAATAATGGGGCATTGAACTAACTATTGTTTTTGGTAATTACTGAATGCATGCTATAATGATGAATATAACATCTATGTTTATGCTTGTAAGCTTAGGGGGTGTGGTATGTATAGAGTAGTGCGATATAGTCTTAAACTGATAAAAGATGGCTCATTTAAGAGTGAAATCAAAATAATTACTAAAGCCAGAGATGCTTATGAGCTCGTAAGAGCTATGATGGAAAACTTACCTGTTGAATACTTCCAAATCATAATGTTGGATGTTAAATGTCAAGTAATTGGAACAAGTTTGGTAACTATAGGAACGCTCAATGAAACAGCTATTTCTCCAAGGGAAATATTTCAAAGAGCATTATTTACAAATTCTATGTCTATTATATTGGTTCATAACCATCCGTCGGGGGATCCAACGCCAAGTCATGAAGATATAGAGTTTACGAAACTAATAATGGAAGGCGGAAAAATACTACATATAACGGTTCTTGATCATATCATTGTTGGAGATGATAAATACATTAGCCTTAAAGAGGATGGGTATGTATGATTTAGTATAGAATTTTTGCTGCTCATAGCTTTATAATATTAAAATTTGCTTAAGAAGATGGTTTTTAGGATGTTGTTGATGGTGTTCAACGACTATCTATTATATTTCATTTTATTGGTGATTTGAAAGATGAAAATAAACAGCCATTTCCAAAACTTATCCTAGAGGAGACTGAGTTGAGTGAAACGACCTGCTACGTCCATAAAATAAGGTGGGGTGGCAGGTGCTATAATGTAGTCAAAGTTAGCAGGAAGGATAATATTGACAATATAAGAGGAATAGTATATGATTGAAATTGAATGTAGTAATATTATATTTATTAGTAAGCAAAGTAGCAAAATTTCTTAGTGGGTATATTGCGGTATTGACAGAGACAGAATAAGTAAATATTCCTTAACAGTAAGCCGAGTTAGCCAAACTGAAAATGTGTAGCAATTTATACATGTTTGTATTCACATATAGGTATATACATCATAGTATATAATACAATAAATTAAAGGGGAAATGAAAATGAGTAAAATTGAGATTTTTGATCCAGCTATGTGTTGTTCAACAGGGATTTGTGGACCTGGTATTGATCAAGAACTTTTAAGGGTGGCTACCACTATCAATACCCTTACTAAAAAGGGTATTACAGTCTTTCGATATGGTCTGTCTAGTGAGCCTCAAGCTTTCATCGATAATAAAAAGGTAAATGAGTATTTGATGAAAGACGAAGTAGAAGTTTTGCCCATTACAGTAGTCGATGGAGAAGTGGTTAAGACCAAGGAATATCCTACTGACGATGAATTTGCTAAATGGTCAGGCATACCGAGAGAAGAATTCACTACAGTGGCCTCAGATAAAGATAAAGGTTGCTGCTGTGATAGTGGAGGATGTTGTTAAAAGAAAAAGAGGAGGGCGCTCATGTATAAAATATTTAATCCCGACAATATAAATCTGACCAAGTATTTATTTTTCACAGGCAAAGGTGGAGTTGGGAAAACTTCAACGGCTTGTGCTACAGCTATTACCTTGGCTGATCAAGGGAAGAAAGTTTTATTAGTCAGCACAGATCCAGCTTCTAATTTGCAAGATGTATTCGGTATTGATCTCAATAGTAAAGGTACTCCGATTCAAGAGGTGCCTAATCTTGTAGTAGCTAATCTGAATCCGGAAGAGGCGGCCAAGGAATATAAAGAATCTGTTATTGCACCTTATAAAGGTAAACTTCCCGCAAGTGTTATACAAAACATGGAGGAGCAACTTTCAGGTTCCTGTACAGTGGAAATTGCAGCCTTTAATGAGTTTTCTAACTTTATAACCGATGAAAAAACACAACTGGAATATGATCATATTCTATTTGATACAGCGCCAACAGGTCATACCTTGCGCATGTTACAACTACCATCAGCGTGGAGTAATTTTATTAGTGAAAGTACCCATGGAGCCTCTTGCTTAGGTCAATTGTCAGGCCTGGAAAGCAAGAAGGAAGTATATAAAAATGCTGTTAGCACTCTAGCTGATGGTAAATTGACAACACTGGTCTTAATAACCAGGCCTGAATACTCTCCATTGCAGGAAGCAGCGCGAGCCTCTAAAGAACTAAAGGAATTAGGGGTTAATAATCAACTATTAATTGTAAATGGAATACTGGAATTAGATGTTGAAAATGATGAAATAGCAGACAAGCTATATGCCAAACAACAGGGAGCATTACAGAATATACCTGAATCTTTACGTGATACAGAGATTTATAAAATTCCGTTACGCGCCTATAATGTAACAGGAATTAAAAATATAAGAATGTTGTTAAAAGAAAATTATTTAGAAACCCAAGAATACAAGCTCAATAAAACAGAATTGCCAACAGTGAAAGCATTAATTGAAGATCTTTACGCGTCCAAGAAAAGAGTAATCTTTACTATGGGAAAAGGTGGAGTCGGAAAAACTACCTTAGCAGCAGCGATTGCCATCGGTCTTGCCGCTAGAGGTGTAAAAGTGCATTTGACAACTACTGATCCTGCAGACCACCTGAAATTTGTCGTGGAAGAGGGTCATGGAATTAGGGTAAGTAAAATCGATGAGAAGGAAGAACTTCGTAAATACACAGAAGAAGTATTAGCAAAGGCAAGGGAAACCATGAAAGAAGAAGATATTGCCTATGTAGAAGAAGATCTTCGTTCTCCCTGCACTCAGGAAATAGCTGTATTCCGGGCTTTTGCTGAGATTGTAGACCAAGCTGATGATGAGATTGTGGTGATCGATACCGCACCTACAGGTCATACTTTACTGTTATTAGATGCTACACAGAGTTATCACAAAGAAATACAAAAATCCCAAGGCGATATACCAGAATCAGTAAAGAATTTATTGCCAAGATTACGAGATGAGAAAGAAACAGAAGTTGTCATTGTTACACTTCCAGAAGCCACTCCTGTATATGAAGCCATGAGACTACAAGACGATTTAAAAAGGGCAGGTATCAATAATAAGTGGTGGGTTATTAATTCCAGTCTTTTAATGACTAATACCCAAAGTCCCTTGTTAAAAGCAAAATCCGTAAGCGAAATTCCATGGATCAATAAAGTGGATGAAATTTCTCAAGGTAATTTTGCCATAATTGCATGGAAAGGCGAAGAAATAAAAGGCGAACAATTAGTAGAATTAATTAGGTAAATTTTGTATAGATTTTTAGTTGTACTGTATACTAAGCAGCTAGTAACAGCTGAAGTGTGAATTAAACACAGAGAGGACCTTTTTCCGATAATGAGATTTAAATGGCTGCTGAATTCTCATTACTAAGTATGAACGTAATTGCATATTATTATATATAAGAGAAGGTTTATCCGATGACTAAGCCAATCCCCAACCCCCATCTTTTATAAGGGGAGTTAAGAGCGGCTAAGTCCCTGGATAAGTAAGACTAAGATTCAGGTGGGGTTAAAACCCCATCTGAATCAAGTCTTCTTTATCTTTGCTCAAGGAAGTTGCGCTAAGCGGACAGAAAGATTTCGAAGTAAGAGGTGGGACTCATGGATATTGTAGAAGTGCTTAAAGCCTTGGCGGATGAAACGAGAATTCGGATTTTGAACATATTATACAAAGAAACTTTATGTGTGTGTGATTTGGAAGAGATATTACAAATTAGCCAGTCTAACGCTTCAAGGCATCTAACAAAATTGAAAAACGCCAGGTTGATTATCGGCGAAAAGCAAGCCCAGTGGGTATACTATCAGGTCGATGAAAAAATACTCGAAAAGTATTCTTTTTTAAAAGAGCTGTTGGCAAAGGAACTGGATAAAAGTCCACAATGCCAAAAAGACTTGGCGCGACTGAAAAAGTATAGAGAGTGTGGTGGCAGTTGTGAAAGGACCGTCAAGATTGGTGGTGATTAAAAATAAACAGTACATGCATTAATTAAATTATGATAATATAATAAAGTAAGAATGAAGAGATATGGTTATAGCGTACAGCAGAGAGTAGTTTCCTCTGCTAGATTATAAAGGAATTTTAAAAATAAGAGGAGGTTTATTTCAATGTCTATAGAAAAACGGTTGGACTTTTTTGAAAGGTATTTAAGTTTATGGGTGGCATTATGTATTGTGATTGGTATTGGTTTTGGCAAGTTGTTTCCTGGGGTGGTTGATTCATTGAGTAAAATGGAAATCAGTCACGTGAATTTACCGATTGCTGTTTTAATCTGGCTGATGATATATCCCATGATGTTGAAAATTGATTTTTCGGCTATTCTTAAAGTAGGTAATAGGCCGAAAGGATTATTCATCACCTTGTTTGTCAATTGGCTAGTAAAACCATTCAGCATGGCACTACTCGGCTGGTTCTTTTTTAAATATGTTTTTATTGGTTTGATCGGTGAGCAAATGGCCAATGAATATTTAGCAGGCACCATTATCTTAGCGGCGGCACCTTGCACCGCCATGGTATTTGTATGGAGTTATCTGACAGATGGTGATCCCGCTTACACATTAGTGCAGGTGGCCGTCAATGACCTCTTAATGCTGGTGTTATTTGCACCAATTGTTATGTTCTTATTAGGGGTTTCCGACATTGTTGTACCTAAGGATGTATTGTTTATGTCGGTGCTATTGTATATTGTTATTCCGTTAGTGGCGGGTTATATTACCAGACGTATCTTGATTCCATCCCGTGGCGAGGAATGGTTTAATGAAAAAATATTGACCCCATTAAAACCAGTGACCATTATAGCCTTGCTAGTAACGCTAGTTATTATCTTCGCTTTCCAAGGGGAAGTCATTACAAATAATTGGTTTAGTATTATTCTGATTGCAATCCCGATTATTATTCAGGTTTACTTTAATTCCTCCTTAGCCTATGGTTTAGCCAAGTATTTTAAAGTGCCACATAATATCGCTTCGCCTGCGGCACTCATTGGGGCTAGCAATTTTTTTGAATTGGCGGTTGCGGTTACTATTTCCTTATTCGGTTTGACGTCGGGTGCAACACTGGCCACTGTTGTTGGTGTATTGGTGGAAGTGCCAGTCATGTTGTCGGTATGTAGCTTCTGCAACCGAACCCAGCACTGGTTTGATTTTGGGTCTCAGTTGACCAAAGAAAAAGGCTAGATTGGAAAAAGGATTTGGTGGTTCTACACCCGCACTGATGAGACATAGAGTCGAGAGGGGAAAACGAGATGTTTGATTTAGGTCAACAATTGGGGGCCTTTTTCCTATACTGGGCATTTTGGTTTATTATCTTATATTTATCTGCTTATTTTTTTTCCGGGAAAGTAGGGAAAACGCTGGGTACACGGAAAAGAATATTTTTAATAGGCAAAGTTTCATTGTTATGCACTGCCGCCAACGTCGTTGTCAACGTCGTGTCGAGTCTGTACCGCACGATATAAGAATAGGTGTTATCAAGCTAGCGTTGGAGGTAATATTATTATCTTGGAAGGCTGGAGAAGGCTTATGTTGGCAATACATGAAAAACCTGCGTGAAAATGGAAGCGACGATTTTAAATATAGGGGTGCTTCTAACGCAATTTATTTCGCAACAAGAAAGACAGAAAAAACGGCAGTGCTAAGGATGAATGGGGGAGGAGTAAACTATGTCCGAAACGTGGTATCCAATCGTTGATTGGGAAAAATGTACTGGGTGTCAGATCTGTGTTAATTTTTGCCGAAATGGAGTCTATGCAAAGCAAGAAGGTAAGCCCCTTGTCATCAAACCGGTCGGATGTGTGCACGGTTGCCGAGGTTGTCAGAATAAATGTCCGGCAGGTGCCATTGAATATGCTGGTAGCGGAGAAGATAGTTGCGATGGGTCAGATTGTAACTGTTGCTGACACATCATGTCTTGTTAATTGCATAGTATATAATAAAGAAAGCACGCTGTCGGCGTGCTTTCTTTTATGGTTCGTAAAAATGATTAGTTTTTGATATTGAGAATTTTCTGAGGGAGACGTTTAAGCCACGTCGTTTTTGTTTCCCAGGCATCTACATAGGTATAAGCCACTGGTACGACAACCAAAGTGAGTATGGTAGAGGTCATGAGACCGCCAATCACTGCAATTGCCATGGGTGCATTGGCTTCTGAGCTGGTTCCAATTCCAAGGGCAATAGGTATCATGCCGAGTACAGTGGCAATGGTTGTCATAAGGATAGGGCGTAGCCGCACTGGACCTGCGGTCATCAATGCTTCTTTTCTGTCAAGACCAGAGCTACGCAACGTATTGGTATAGTCCACCAAAAGAATCGCGTTTTTAACGACAATGCCGACCAGCATAATGAGTCCGATAAATGCTGTCAAGCCAAAGGCTTTGCCGGTTATGAGGAGGGCCAAAACCACGCCCACAACGGAGAGTGGTAATGATAACATAATAGCTAGTGGATGAGTCAGAGACTCAAACTGGGATGCCAGTACCATGTAAACTAACAGAATGGCCAGGCCGAGGGATAAAGCAAGACTGGAAAATGAAGACTGCATTTCTTCCTGGTCGCCACCGACTCGGATGCTATATCCAGGTGGCAGAGGTATTTCGGCCATTCGGGTTTGCAAATCCTTGGCAATAGATCCTTTATCACGGTCAAAGGCATTGGCACTTAAGAGAATCATTCGGCTACGGTTTTCTCGGGTCAGGACATTCGGGCCAGTTTGTTTCTCGACTAGTGCAATGTCTTTTAATAATACGGTTTGACCATTCGGCAATGAAATATTGGTATTATAGATATCAGCAGGTGTTTTTCGTTGCTGCTCTAATAGCTGGACGATGATATCAATTTCATTTTTCGCTGTGGCTAAGTTGTAGCGAGTGGCTGTAGTGCCACCGATGGCGGTGCGGATCTGACCGGCAATGCTGGCTGTACTTAAGCCATACTGAGAGGATTTTGTACGGTCAATGGTGATTTGCAGTTCGGGTGAAGCATCGTCTACTTCGATATTGACATCTCGGATGCCACTCACTTGTTTCATAAGTTTCTCCGTTTGTTCAGTCAATAGTGACAGTTGTTTGATATCTGGACCGAAGATTTTGATTTCAATAGGCGATTTGTTGGCTGTAAGGAGCTGGGTAATCAGGTCGGTTACGGCAAAGCGAATGCTAACCCCAGGGATGTTGTTTAATTTACTACGCAGTTCTTTGATTACATCCTGGGTGTTTTTTGTGCGGGTATTTTTGTCGGTTAAGGTTACGGAAATATAACCCACATTAGGAGCTGGACGGCTACCAAATTTTAAAATTTTCCCTACGACAGCATATTCTGTGGCAATTTCTGGAGTTTGCTGTAAAACTTGTTCAACCTGGGCAAAGCTTTGGTTGGTTTTATCAAAAGCCGTACCAATGGGAGTCTTGACGTAAATCGTAAAGTTACCGCTATCGGTGACTGGCATGAGCTCAGTGCCAACAAGAGGCAATAGTGCTAGACTGATGGCTAGGGTGCTTACGGCCATTAGAATGACTTTACGGGGGTGATTGAGAGCAATAGTTAATATAGTACGGTACTTGGCTTCAAGGTAGTTGAAAAGTTGATCCCACAACCCGAGGGCTTTATCTAACATGATGGTTATGGTTCCAGGTGAGGTGGTCGGTGCATTTGTAGCTGCTGGTTCTAATAGTTGTGTAGCCAGGCAGGGTACGACGGTCAATGCCATGACCAGAGAGACACCAATGGAAAAAACAACGGCTAAGGCAAATTCTGCGAAGAGCATTCCGGACATTCCTTCGGCAAAAGAAATGGGCAGGAAGACCACCATGACCGTGATAGTGGTGGAAATAACCGCGCCACCAATTTCTGCAGTGGCATCATCCACCGCCTGCCAAATGAATTTCTGCTGCTGTAAATGACGGTAAATATTCTCGATGACGACAATGGCATCGTCAACAATCATGCCTACGCCCAGAGCCAGCCCGCCGAGGGACATTAAGTTGATGGTCAGGCCCTTAAACTGGAACATCATAAAGGTGGCGATCAGCGATATGGGAATGGATAGGGCAACAATAAAGGTACTACGGGCACTGCGCAAAAATAGGTAAATTACGAGAATGGCTAAAATACCGCCAATAATGGCGTTCTCTTGGACGTTCATGACGGAATTTTTGATATAGTTGCCTTGATCATAGGTAATGGTAACAGTAACATCAGGATACTCCTGCTGTATTTTTTGCAAGGCTTTTTTTGAGTCGTTAATGACATCTAAGGTATTAGCATCAGGCTGTTTGCGCACATTGAGACCGACAGCAACTTGTTTGTCAAGGGACGCTAGGATACGGGCCTCCTTGTGGGAATCCTCAACGGTAGCAATATCTTTCATGCGCACAGGCACACCGTTAGCGGCAATTAGGATGGCATCTTGAATGTCAGTAAGGGAGGCAAACCTTGCCAGGGTGCGCACTAGATATTCAGCCTTGCCTTCGGTGGCAAAACCACCGGAAGAATCCACATTTTCTTGGGCTAGACGGTCGCTGACTTGTTTCAAAGACAGGCCGTAGGCTTGTAGGCGGCCTTGGTCAACTTTGACTGAAATTTCTCGCTGAAAACCACCGTCTAGGTCTACAGAACCGACGCCAGGCACTTGTTCTAAACGATCTTGGACGACTTCTTCGGCGATGCGGCGCAGTTCGCGGAGGTCTTTATTGCCAGTCAAAGCTAAAATAATGATTGGTTTGTTAGACGTATCGATTTTCCAGACAACGGGTGTTTTGGCTTCCGTTGGCAGAGTGTCACGAATACGGTCGATACGAGCCCGTGCATCATTGGCGGCCACATCAATGTTGGTTCTCCAGTTGAATTCAATATCCACCATGGAGATGCTCTGCATGGAGGAAGAGGATATTTTGCTAACATTATTAACGCGGGCGACTGCTTCTTCAATGGGACGGGAAATCAGATTTTCCATTTCTTCGGGGCCCGTGTTTTCCATGGTGGTCTGCACCACAATATGGGGAGCAACGATATTGGGCATTAAGTCAACTTTCAGTTTGGTGTATGACAGTAACCCGAGAATAACGACTGCCAGTACGACCATAGCGACGGTAACCGGATTGCGGGTGGAGAACTTTGCCATCTTCATTATTTATCGCCACCTCGTTTGCCAACCGCGACTTTATCATTGTCATTGATGGTTTCGTGTCCCAAGATGCTAACGATTGTTTCTGGTAGTAATCCTGAGGTAATTTCAATTTCTGTGTCGCTTTCGAGACCAGTAACAATGGGAGTCAGTTTGGCGGTGCCGTCCTCAATGATAAAGACATAGGCTTTTTGGTCACGGATGACCAGGGCGTCCTTCGGGACTTTAACTGCCTGGTCAATTTGTTTATATGGTAAATTGATCCGGGCAAACATTCCAGAACGAAGTTTTTGATCAGGATTATCGCAGAGTATCCAGGCCTTAAAGGTACGGTTTTTAAGGTCGGCTGCAGGACTAATTTCACTGACAGTGCCAGTAAATGTTTGATCAGGGTAGGCGTCTACTTTAAAATTGGCAGTTTGCCCAACGGCTAATTTGGCAATATCGTTTTCACCCACATTGATTTCTACTTTTACTTTGGAAGTATCCACAAGGGTCATAAGAGGCAGATTGGCGGATGCCATGTCACCCAGGACAGCACGCTTATTAAAAATAGTGCCGCTAAAAGGGGCGGTTAAGACGGTGTTGGCTAATTGGGCCTGAACCAAGTTGATGCTAGCAGATGCCTGAGCTACTTGAGCATCATAGACATAGTATTGGGCGTTGGCATTGTCAAGCTGTTGTTTGGCTACCACATCTTCCGTGAACAGGTTATGAAGTCGATCGACATTTAGCTGGGCGTTATCCCGGTTGGCTAGTGCTTGGTCCATTTGGGCGCGAATTTCTGCGGCATCAAGCTCAACCAGGGTTTGACCTGCCGCAACAAAAGTACCATCACTGACTCCGAGGTATTGAATACGACCAGAGGTTTTTGCTGCAATGGTGGCTTCTTGAATGCCTTGAATGGTGCCTGTCGTATTAATGCTGGCTGCAATAGGACCTATAACGGCTTTTTTTACTTCTACGGTGGTAATCGCTTTGCCTGGTTTGACGGTACTGGCGTTCGCTTTGGCATAGCTGCCGTAAATGCGCCAGCCGATAAGGGTAAATAGGAGTACGACAAGCAAGGTCCACAGATATTTTTTATTGTTCATTTCCCTTCATCCTTTCACTGCTATCAAGAGTTCCCGTCGCTTTTAATAATTTGGCATAATTAGTATGATAATCAAATTCTGTCTGAATGAGACTGTTTTTGGCGTTTAGAAAAGCCACATGAGAGTCTAGTATTTCTACGCTAGGGCTAATGCCGGCAGTGTAGCGCCGCTGAGCAATGCGATAATCTTCATCGGCTTTGACAGCTGCTTTTTGTGCGGTCAACAACCGTTTGCTGGCATCCTCGACATTGAAGTATGCTTGGGTGACTTCTAGGACAATATTGTCCATGAGTTGTTGTTGCTGTGATTGGCTAATGGCAAGGTTCTTTTGGGCTTGGTTTATTCGGCTAGTGGTTATCCCGCCATCAAAAACATTCCAACTGGCATTTAGCATGATGGACCAAGAGGCGTCATTAGCTGGGAAAGAATTGCCTTTCAATTCGTAAACGCCGTTTAGGTTAAGGGTGGGCAACTGTCCACTTTGAGCGGCCGTGATTGCCGATTTTCCAACCCTCATTTGGGCGCTCATGGCCTTTAGATCAGGACGTTCTTGTCGAGCCATGCCGAGATAACTGTCTAAATCTTGCACTGGATAGGTAGCAGGCAGGATATCGCTGACGCTAAAATTTGTATGTAAATCAACACCCATCATATTACAGAGGGTGGTTTTGGCTAATTGAACATTGTTTTCGGCTTTGAATTGATTTTGTTCGGCAGCCGCCAATTCCACTTCGGCTCGTAGCACATCGGATTTGGCGACAATACCATTGTTGTAATTGAGGGCTGCATTTTTCAGATGGGTTTGCATTTGCTCATAGGACTGACGGGATAAATCAAGAGTATTATAACTTTGCAGCAGGGCAAAGTAGGCGGTTGTAGTATCTAACACCAAGTTTTGACGAGCTTTAAGCGCGTTGGCTTTGCTTTGCTCAATGGTTTGGGCAGCTTGTTCTCTGTTGGCTTCTAGGCGGTGCCCAGTATACAGTGGCAGTTGTAAGGACAGTTTGGTGTCATAGCTGTTTTGGAGCATCTCGTTGGTATCGACTTTTTTCCACTTATTGGGCGTAAAATCATAGGCTTTTGTCTGATAACTATCGGCTTGCTGGCGACCGGCTGTTTCAGATAGTGTCAAGAGGGGGTTAAATGCACTTTGGGTTTCCTGGTAGCGGGCTGAGGCTAAATCAACTCCCAGATTGGCCTGAATGATGGTTTGGTTATTAGCCACTGCGGTATTGATTACTTCTGTTAATGTCAATATATTAGTTCCTGACGGTGTATCCATCGGTGCGGCTTCTGCGCCAAATGGAATGAAAACGATGAATAGTAGTAGCTCAATGAGTAACTGTATACGCTTGTTTCCCATAGGATCGACCTCCATTTTGCATTAGTTACTAACAAACCCTCGCTGTTTGTGCGAGGGTTTGTTAGCGGAATCAGAAAGTATAACACTTTCCATTCCAAGTAAGGGCAACTAAGGCTTGGCGCAAGCCAAGTTTTTTTTACGGAATCAGAAAGTATAACACTTTCTTGATTCCAAGTAAGAACGACTAAGGCTCTGCCTGCGTCCGAGGACTTGGCACAAGCCAAGTCTTTTCTTATCTACTGATTTACTGGTGGTTGTTGCTGTCCTCTAGGACCGTAGCCAGGACCTCTGCCATGTCCAGAACCCATCATGCCAGGCCCGTGTCCCATACCAGGACCACCAACAATACCATTTTGCATCCGATCATTCATACGCTCTTGCATCCAGGCAGCGCGTTGGTCGGCATCAGCCTGGGTCATGGTACCATCAGCTACGAATTTCTGCAGGATTTGTTTTTTGAGCTCCATCATCTGATTAAAGAGTGGAGTCAATTCTTGTTTTTGCTGGTCAGTTAGAGTGACTTGCTGCCCATAGGGTTGTGGCGCTTGGGGCGGTGTTGCGGCGCTGACCAATGATGCTACAAAGGCTAGAGTCAGTAGACCGACGATTGTGAGAAAAACGATTTTTTTCATGATATCTACCTCCTGAATTTTACGTATTTATTTAAAGTTGGAGTAATTCCAACGACTTCAACCGGATTAATTGTTGCTGTCATTGTACACTGGATCTGTATAATTACATTTAGTATTACTTTCTTTAATTACTGTACCAGTGACCAAGTCGATTAGTTGAGTGTGGGCAATCGTTTCGCTTCCGGTGCCGGTGATCCAGGAATGGGATCTAAATCCCCATTGCGGATATTCTTTGTCAAGAACGACTGGCTTGGCCATTTCGGCGATCATGTCTTGCTCTTCAGCATAGGATTGTGGTCCATCGTTATTTTCGCTAGCGAAGCAAATACCGGAACTTATACTTACCACCATTGCCATAATGAGAAACGCAAATAAAGATTTTTTCATCATACTCAAACTCCTTCAAGTTGTTTTCGTTTTGTTATTTTCATTATTTGGAATAGTCCCTTGCTTTCTTTTATACTGGGGGTAGTCGGACATGACTAAGAGCAAGAAAGAAATTGTTCCATTTTTTTGTCGCCGGGAAACATTGCAGTTTTATTTCTGATAGTCTGGCATTAGATTGGCTGGCTAGGTGGCAATTTTGCGAAAGATCTAGACTTTGTGACACGGATAACACCTCCTTATCAATTTTTAGTATAAATGGCAAATGCGCTAAAAGTGTGGCTGATTTGTAACAAAATTGTAAATTTGTAAGGACTCGTAACTTGATCTCGATTATTCCCCTGCAGAGTTGTCAGCGGATACGCGGTCCCAGTTAGCGTTAATGACGTCCGCCATCCGCCGTTTTGCAAACTATATACACAGAAACAATTCATAGATAAAAAAGAAAAAGAGGACCTGCGCCCTCTTGCATCATAGAAGCTGTTATGCTGTCTTATAAATTTTCTTGTAATGGGAAGCGAATGGTAAATGTGGTACCCTGGCCAATCTGGCTGGATATCTCTGCTTTGGCTTGGTGTCGTTCGATAATTTGTTTGGCGATAGCTAGCCCCAAGCCAGCGCCACTTTCTGACCGGCTATGGGATTTGTCCACTTTATAGAAACGGTCCCAGATATAGGGTAAGTCTTCCAGTGAGATGCCAGTTCCCGAATCGGCTACCGCTAGTATCACACTGTCTTGTTCTTGGGTGATCGATAGGGTGATGTGACCGTTGTTCGGAGTATATTTGAGCGCATTATCCAAGAGGATTAAGAGGAGTTGTGTCAGCCGGTCGCCGTTCCCCAGAATGTTGGATATGATGTCTTCGACTGCTAGGTGCAGGGTAATGTTTTTTTGCGCGGCAGATTGTTGTAATATATGGACAACACTGCCGGCAATGGCCGGCAAAGGGATGGATTCCACATGCCAAGCTACTGTTTCGCTTTGCAGGCGGCTTAGGTCCAAGAGGTCTTTCACCAGCCTTTCCAGTCGGATTGTTTCTTCCCGCATGATACTTAGATATTTTGTTGTTTGCGTTGAGTCGCTGGCTGTGCCGTCCAGCAATGCCTCGGTGTAACCTTGTATAACGGTTAGCGGCGTTCTGAGTTCGTGGGAAACGTTGGCGACAAAATCGCGACGTAGTTTTTCCGCTTTTTCCACCTCCGTCATATAATTGGCCAAATCTTGTGCCAGGGCATTGAGAGCATGACCGAGCCGACCGACTTCATCACTGCTAGTGACAGTCACGCGTGTGGTGTAGTCTCCTTTTGCCAAGGATTCGGCAGTTTTTTCCATGGATTTCAGTGGGCGCACGATAGCACGAGTAAGGCGGTTGGCTACCAGTAAAGCTAGCAGAAGGGCAACGATGCCGCCAACACCGACATAATAATACACGCGCTGCATGAATTCATTAATGCCTGTCACTGGCGCATTAAGTAAAACTGCGCCGATGACGCTGCCATCAGCTTGGTTCTTAATAGGAACAGCCACCACCACCATTTTTTCGCCGTAGTACGGCTGCTCCATCGTTTTTGTCACAACTTGACCAGAATATACCGGGTCCAGTTCGTTAATCAGCGCACGCATACCTCCCATTGGCTGCAGCCCCATGCCTCCCCCCATAGGTCCATGGTTTCCCGGTCCAAAGCCGGATTCGTGTGGTCGGTTTCCGGGCATGTGCCGTCCTGACATGGCGACGATTTGGTGAGATTTGTCGAGTACCCATATTCGGGCATCTAGATATTGGTCGGCATTGGTGAGAAAATCACCAAGCTGTTCAAGACTTCCTGATTCATCCTGAAAATTTTGTACCACATGGGCCAGTTCAGTTCCCTTTCGTAGCAAATCTTGCTGTTTACCTGCTAGTATTTGGTCTTTGATAAACATTGAGATACCACCTAGCACAATCCCCAACGTTGCCGTAATGACTAGCATAAAGCCGGCCAGCAGTTTTAATTGCAGGGAACTGTTCATGATTTGACCTCAAAGCGGTACCCAACGCCCCAGACTGTTTTAATATCCCAAGGCGTGGTGTCGCTGGCTTCCATTTTTTGCCTTAGGCGGCGAATATGGTTATCTATGGTACGGGTTTCACCACAATACGTATAGCCCCAAATTTTTTCCAGCAAGATTTCGCGGGAAAAAGTCTGTCTCGGACGGGATGCTAGGCACCATAAGAGTTCCATTTCTTTGGCCGTCAGCGGAACGGATCGGCCAAAGGCGGTAATGGTGTAATCAGCGATATTGATGTCAAGGTTGGGAAAATGCAGCCGATCGGCGGAGGTAAACTCGGTATCAGGCACCCGCCTCAGTACGGCGTTGACCCGGGCGACCACTTCACGGGGATTGAAGGGCTTAGTGATGTAGTCATCGGCCCCCAGTTCAAGTCCCATAATTCGGTCTTCATCTTCTGCCCGGGCCGATAACATAATGATGGGCACCTGTGAGAATTTGCGTACTTGGCGGCAAACTTCGATGCCGTCGAGTACTGGCATCATGATGTCTAAGAGGATTAAGTTCGGTTTGACTTGTTCTATTTTCCGGATGGCCTCAACGCCATCTGCAGCTTCTTCAACCTGAAAGCCTTCTTTGATAAAATACAGGCCTATGATTTCTCGAATTTTATTGTCGTCATCCACAACGAGTACGGTTGGGTTGCTCATAGAATATCCTCCTTGTCTTGATTGCTTACGGTTCAGTATAGAATAAAAAGGTGCATGTTTTTGTGTCATAATTGTAAAAAATGTGTAACATATATCGTTTATTAGCAGTACATCTTGTTAATTGTTACGGGTAAAGGCGTTTTTTTACGTAATAGATTATGGGTTAGGAAAAAAGCACGATAGGAGGTCTTGAGGCGATATATTATGAATGGGATGTTCGGCTAGCCAAGGTATAATAATCTTGCTGACCCAATCGGGGTTCCAAGTTGTGCCGCAGAGTGCAGTCTCCAGGTCATTCATGTCGCCGGTGGCGAAAAAATCCCCACAGAATTTGCAATGGGCAATGGTTTCGTTTTGTATGTTGAGCAACACCTGTATGGTGCCGCCGGAAAAAGTTTGCTTTGTGGAGTGGTTATAGGGCGGCAGTGTGCCATAGGTCCAGGCTGGGTCACGATAGCGGCAGGCGAGAGTTTCAATGGATTGACGGTCGGTAGCCGAAAGGTTGTACTGTTGGTAGGAGGCTCTAGCATGGTGAAAGATGGATCTAATTAGGACGGATTCAAATTCGGTGAGTGTTACGGTAGTCGGCAGATGCCGGCGGATGGTCGTCACTTTGCTGCGCATCGAAGGGACGGCGCGGGTACTATATTTTGCTTCGGAGCCGGATAAAGCTTGTGCCAAAATCGTCAGGTCGGTATCAAATAATAATGTACCATGATGCAGCAAGCGGTCACGATGGATATACTGGGCGTTACCGGAAAATTTTTGCCCGGCAATGGTCAGGTCATTACGGCCGGTAAATTCGGCTTGCACGCCAAACACTGCCAGCGCGTCAATGACAGGCAGGGTCAAACGGGAAAATTCGTTGTGACCGATGGCCGAAGCGGCGGTAATCAAGGTAAAGTTCAGATTTCCTAAATCATGATATACCGCACCGCCGCCGGAGAGCCGGCGGGCAACCTGTATATGTTTTTCAGTAATAAAGGGGTGATTGATTTCGACAGTCAGGTTCTGGTTTCTGCCAATGACGACGGTTGGGGCGTTGCGCCAGAGAATGACCATATCATCGGCAACTGCCTGTTTAAGAAAATATTCTTCCAAGGCCAGATTAAGGCTGGGGTCGATACAGGAATTGATGATATGCAGCATAGATAGCCTCCTTCCATAATGAAACGTATAAATAAAAATTTTAAAAGGTAATTGACATCCAACAAATTCCATTTTATTATAATATTAAATATATTATAATATTATAAAATGTTTATATAATATTCAAGTAATATTTTTGGGGTGAGAGAATATGAAGCCTATTTATGATGAAGAGCTTGCCATTCTGGGTGGCGGCCCGGCTGGGTATTTGGCAGCTGTGCGGGCTGCGCAACTTGGGTTTCGTGTGGTCATTGTCGAAAAGGATGAGTTTGGCGGCGTCTGCTTGAATCGGGGTTGTATTCCCACCAAGGCGCTGCTAAGGACGGCAGAACTGGCGGTGCTTGGCCGCAAGGGGCAGGAATTTGGTGTAATGGGGCAACTGCAGACAGTGTCATGGTCAGCGGCACACAGCCGCAAAGCCCGGGTGGTAAAAAACCTGAGGCTGGGTGTGGAACATTTGCTGAACAATGATACGATTCGCATTGTCAGAGGGACAGGGAGGATCGTCAACCCGCAGCAAATTACAGTGAAAACAGCGGATGGTCCAATGACCATACACTGTAAAAAAATACTTATCGCTACCGGGTCAACACCGATGCGCCCACCTATTCCCGGCATGGAGTTATCGATGATATTGACCAGTGATGACCTGCTGACGCTGGAAGAGGTACCACAGCGCTTGGCTATCATTGGTGGCGGGGTGATTGGTCTGGAGTTTGCTCAAATGTTTAACGGGTTGGGAACCAAGGTAACCATCATCGAAATGGCTGACCAGCTGTTGCCGCAGGAAGATAGTGAGCTGGCCGGTGAAGTGTTGAAGCTGTTGAAACGGCAGGGCATACAGGTGCATATGTCGGCGGTTGTTACGGAAATTGCGCCCGCATCGGCTGGCGCAGTTGTGAAGTTTCAAGTCAAAGGCAAAGAAGGTTTGGTGGAGGCCGACTTTGTGTTATTGGCAGCCGGCCGCAGACCGGCCGTGCCAATGGAACTGGTCGCACTTGGGGCATCAATCGACGCACAAGGGGCGCTGATTGTGAATGAGCGGCTGGAGACGACCATCCCGGGTATTTATGCGGCAGGCGATGTGACTGGCGGTAAACTGCTGGCGCACAAAGCTTATGCCGAAGGAAGGGTAGCCGTAGAAAATGCCTTGGGTTTTTCCCGGTCACTCAATCAGCAAGCCGTTCCCTCTTGTGTCTATATTCAGCCGGAGCTGGCAAGCGTCGGGCTGAATGAAACCGAAGCCATGGCGCAAGGACGTGAGGTGAAGACCGGACGGTTCTATTTCCGCAACAACGGGCGGGCACTCGCCTTAGGTGAGCGGGAAGGTCTGGTAAAAGTAGTGACTGACAGTCGGACTCAGGTTATTTTGGGAGCACAGATCCTTGGACAGCAAGCAACCGAATTAATATCGGAACTAACCTTGGCGGTGTCGCTTGGTCTTAGTGCCGATGTGTTGGCTGATTTGGTGCACCCGCACCCTACCTTAAGTGAGGCTGTGATGGAGGCTTGTGCCGATGCAATCGGCCGAGCCATCCATAAAGCATAAAAGATTACTAAATTTTTTGAGGAGGGCAACAGCATGGGAGAAGAAGAGAAAAAATTACCAGGTTTTATTATGTGTGTTTGTACTGGCAAGTGTCCCGGTTTTAGCCAAATGGATATCTGGGATTTTATCAACCAGGTACGGGTGGAACTGCCGGTGGAATACGGTTTCATTCACCCGCAGCTCTGTGAGGAAGACGGAGACCGCTTTTTAGCTGACTTGCTAGGTCAGAGACCTATGGTTATCGGAGCCTGCGCTAAAAACATGCAAATCAAGATGTTCCGGGATGCCTTCAAGGCGGCCGGCCTGGATGTCAATAAAGACTTGTTGGCACTTGATATTAGGGATATGAGTACCGAGCAGGCAGTAGAAAAAGTGACCAAAGCACTTGAAGAAATGGAGGGATAACTATGAGTGAAGAGACTTTTATGGGTGTGCCCCGTGATAAAATCGATTGGAAACCGACGATTGACTACGACAAGTGCAACTACTGTATGGAATGTTTCGATTTTTGCCCTCATAATGTCTATGAGAAAAGAGAAGATGAAGAGATCAAACTCGTTATCAAGAATCCTAACAACTGTGTGGTATTTTGCCGCGCCTGCGGCAAAACGTGTGGACCCGACGCGTTGTCTTTTCCCAATAAAGCAGAAGTGACAAAAAAAATTAAAGAGATACGGAGCGGGGGCACTGGTCATGAGTAAAAAATATGCGGTTCTGCCCTGCAATGGACTAGATAAATGCGCAGGACAAATGGCTAAAGAAATTGCCTTGCTTGCCTGTGAGAAAACAGGTAGTGAACTGATTTGCCCAGTGTTCTACCGGGTGGCAGATGCCAGATATGATAAAATCGCTAAAGAAAACCCGCTGCTCGTAGTGGATGGCTGCCAAACCCGCTGTGCCAGCAAGTTGGCCGCTGAAAAGGGGTTGAAAATCTACCGGAAAATGACAGTGACGGAGCAGGCGCAGAAGCATGGCCTGCAGCTTGCCGTCGAGCCATTACGGCTGTGGAAAGAGGAACTGGCTTTATGCGCGGAGTTGGCTGACAAACTGGTAAAAGAAGAGGAGACTCCCCAAGATTCGGCAACAGCAGTTGAATATCCGATGCCGCACGATTACATCATTCATACTAAAGATAAGTTTAGCTTCCGTATTCCGCCCGAAGGTTTTTATTTTACGGAAAACGACTGTTGGGTGCAGTCGTTGGGCAACCGGGCACGCATCGGAGTGACTGACTATGTGCAGCAAAGTCTGTCAGATATCATGTTTTTCACGCCGCCGGTGGTGGGCACTGAAATAGAGCAATTTGGCGAGGCCGGAACCATTGAATCCGGTAAGGCGGTATTTGAACTGGTCTGCCCAGTCAGTGGCAAGGTTACGGCGGTAAATACGGAACTATTGACTGCACCGGAAAGAATTAATGAGAACCCGTATGAAAGAGGCTGGATTGCCGAACTGGAATTGACTCAGTTTGACGAAGAACAGGATTTTTTACTTAATGTGGAGGAATATCTAAACATACTAAAGAAAAAGGTGGCGGAGTTCCATGTCAACAAACGCTAAGGTTAAAGTGGTGCCCTGCAGCGGGGTGGGTAAAGTTTTTGGGCTGATGTCCCGGGAGGCGGTACTTCATACAGTAAAGCATCTTTGCCCGGAACAGGCCGATACCATATGCCTGGCATATATTGTTACCGGCGACGATGAAGTTGAAACCAGTATTGAAAATCAACCTTGTATCACCATAGACGGCTGTCCAAAAATGTGTTCGGCTAAAAGTGTGGCGATGATGGGCGGCGATGTTCGGGGAGAATTTAAGGTTTTGGATATCATGAAAGAACACAAGGGAGCACAGCCAGGTACGGCCACGCTGCTGACAGATCAAGGGTGGTCCATTGTCGAGGAGATTGCCGGCAAATTAAACAGCCGGGTTCAAGAGATTAGCGGTGGGGGGAGAAAAGAATGATGGAGGAAGAAAAATTAAAGATTGGTGTGGTATCCTGCAGCGGCGAGGACTGTGCCGGTGGTACCATTTCGCGTTTGGCTACCCGTAAAATGATGGATGAACTGCGTCCTGACAATACGGTGACCATTTGTCTACCCCTATTTTTGGCCGGTGGCCAAGAAGAAAGAATGTTTGCGAAAGAGTGTCCTACTATTGCTGTAGATGGCTGTGACAAGGCTTGTGCCAAAAGAGCTACGGAAAAATACAGCGGCAAGGTAAGCAGCGGTATTTTGGTATCTGATTTGATTGGTTCTGCTGCCGCCGAGAAGCCTGCGCTGTCTACGCGTGATATAACGACCGAACATCAAGTCATGGTGGATCAAGTGGCGGCAGAAATCACTAGGCAGTTTGACGAGATCATGGCGAAGAATTGTCAAGAGCAAAGTAAATCGTCTTCGACTTGCAGCTGCAGGGGTAACTGCGATTGTTAACGGATAGCATCATAAAAAAATCTAGGACATGGAAGCTGGCTGCTGCAGCTGTCGTCATTTGTTTGGTAATAGGACTCGCATTTTGGGCTTTTGGCAATATAAAAAATTCCCAGGGATTGGAGCGGAACACGCTGGCAGTTGTAAATAATACTAAAATTACCAAACAGGACTTTGATGAGCGGTGGAAGCAAATGCCAGAGGAGATGAAAAGTGCTTTTAAAGAAGACCGGGAAGGTTTTTTAGAAAATCTAATTCTTATCGAGATGCTATATCAAGAGGCAAAGCAGCAAGGTATTGCCGTAGCAGAAAATGGTGGGAAAGAGGCCAAGGAGCAAGCGGTACAGGAGTTAGCTTACAAAGTGGCTTCTACGGCGGCGGTGACTGATACTGAAATCCGCAGCTTCTATGATAAGAACGCAGACAAGGTAAATGGGGTAAAGTTTGAAGATATTCGCGCCGAGATTAAGGAGTATCTGTTGACTCAAAAACAGGATGCGGCAGTCGAAGCATTTATTGCGGAAATTAAGGCTAAGACTACTATTATCAAGAACGAAGACTGGCTAAAAGAGCAGCGGCGAAAAAGTGCCGACAATCCATTTACCAAGGCGGTGAATAATGGTCGGCCAACAGTGCTTGATTTGGGGTCTAATAGTTGTGTTCCTTGTAAGATGATGAAACCTATTCTCGATGAACTAGATCAGGAATATAGAAACAAAGCCAATGTGCTAGTGTTGGAAATCGGCGATTATCGCGATTTGGCTCGTCAATATAAGGTAAGGGTTATGCCTACTCAAATCTTTTTTGATAAAAGCGGGAACGAGTATTGGCGGCACGAAGGATTTTTGGCCAAAGAAGAAATACAGGCAAAGCTTAAGGAATTGGGGGTTGAGTAAATGGAAGTGATGCTGGCGTCTTTATCCAATGCGCTGTATTCGGCATCAGTTGGTGCGATAGCGGCGGCCTTTGTCTGGGGAGTACTAAGCATGGTGTTAAGTCCCTGTCACTTGGCCAGCATTCCCCTGGTTGTCGGTTTTATCAGTAAACAGGGTAATGATTCGCCACGAAAAGCCTTTGGAATAGCACTCCTGTTTGCTGTCGGTATTCTAATCACTATTGCCATAATTGGTGTGATAACTGCAGCCATGGGAAGATTGATAGGTGATATTGGCAATTGGAGTAACTATATAGTGGCAGCGGTTTTCTTCTTTGTTGGTCTGTATTTACTGGGCTTGATTGAATGGCCTTGGACAGGCAGAAACTTGGAAGTAGTAACTGGTCCAGGATATGTAGCTGCACTGGTTATGGGATTGCTCTTCGGTATGAGTTTGGGTCCCTGTACGTTTGCCTATATGGCTCCCATACTGGGCGTTGTTTTTGGTTTGTCAGCGGCGCACCCGCTGTTTACCGTCGGCTTGTTTGCTGCCTTTGCGCTGGGCCATTGTTCAATCATTCTTTTGGCGGGCATGCTAACCCAACGAGTTCAATGGTACCTCAATTGGTCAGAACAAACCAAAGCGGCTGTAGCAATACGAAAATTTTCAGGAGCGCTGGTAATTTTGGGCGGTGTTTACCTTGTGTATCTCGCTTGGTAGATGTTACGGTGATGTTGTCGGTATGTAATTTTTTCAACTACACGCGGCACTAGTTTTCGATGAATGGTAAAGAAATGCGGCAAAAGATTGAGGAATAGGTTAGTGAGGTGTCGTCTTAGGCAGGGGGGCGTTTAAGCAACTCTGTCTTTTAAATTTGCCTGTTAATAAAAGTTTTTTCGTGTACGAAAAAATCACCTTGTATTTTTTAATATAGTATATTTTTTTATGATAAAAAATCTAATATATTATTGAGGAGGAAAAATATATGCACAATCACGATCATGGTCACAGTCATGGCATGCGGCGAGAAGGCAATAAAAAAAGTCTGGCAATTGCACTGGTCATTACCTTTGGCATTATGATTGCCGAGGCGGTAGGTGGGTGGCTGACAAACAGTTTAGCACTTCTCTCTGACTCAGGACATATGCTTAGTGATGTAGGGTCATTGGCATTAAGTCTCATGGCGGTCTGGTTTGCCGCTAAGCCAGCATCGTCTAGTAAAAGCTATGGCTACCATAGGTTTGAAATCTTGACAGCATTGCTGAATGGTCTGGCTCTTTTTGCCATCGCTGGGGTCATTATTTGGGAGGCTTATAGCCGGTTTACCGAGCCACCGGCGGTAGATAGTGGACCAATGATGGCGGTTGCTTTTGTCGGCTTGGTGGCCAATCTTGTCAGTGCTTGGGTACTCCTCCGCCAAGGGGATGTAAAAGGAAATATTAACCTGCGTAGTGCTTATCTCCATATGATTAGCGATGCGCTTGGTGCAGTCGGGGCAATTCTAGCTGGTTTTTTCATGTACCAATTTGGCTGGTATATCGCTGACCCCATTATCAGTGTGGTGATGTCACTGGTGATTTTAAAAGGAGCTTGGTCGGTCGTCCGCCAGTCCGTCCACATTTTGATGGAAGGCACACCAGGCAAGACCGAGGTTGCTGTGCTTACCGCTGCGCTTACTGCGATTGACGGGGTGGTCAATGTCCACGATGTCCATGTATGGACAGTAACTTCTGGTTATGAAGTGTTCAGTTGTCACATGTTGGTGCGTCAAGGGATTCGTTCGTCCCAGGTACTTTCTCAGGCCATGCCACTCTTAGAACAGGAATTTGGTATCCGGCACACGACGATACAAGTGGTGGAAGAAGACACCAATATGAGCTGCTGGGGTTGTCGGGGCGGAAGGTGTACTTTTTCAGCAGCGCAGTAATTCAGTATAGGAATTGAAGGTGTAAACATTGGATATTTTGTTCTTTTATGGGCTGGCTATAACCGGAATACTGTGGTCTTTTCAGAAAGACCGTCAGAAAACCAAGCAGTCGCTAAAAAAAGCGTGGAAGGCTTTTGATAATATATTGCCGGCGTTTGCGCTGATTCTCTTGCTTATTGGCGCTACCATGGCAGTCATATCACCGGCCATGGTCAATGAATTACTAGGAGCGAATTCTGGTGCGACCGGCATGGTTGTCGCGGCCGCCATCGGCTCAATTACGCTCATTCCTGGATTTATTGCCTTTCCCCTCGCCAAAGCTGTCTTGGATATGGGGGCAGGCATTATGCAGGTGGCTGTGTTCATTTCCACGCTGATGATGGTCGGAGTCGTCACGGCTCCCATGGAAACCCAGTTTTTCAGCCGGAAGACGATGCTGCTGCGCAATGGAATGAGTGTATTATTTTCTTTTATTGTGGCCTTTATATTAGGAAAGGTGGTGGGTTAGGGTGGCACAACTTCTACGGTATAAGTGGGTTATCCTGGCATTGCTAGCTGACGGCGTTATTTTTATTTGGCATCCGGTATTAGGCATTCAAATTGCTGGGCGGACAACTGACAGTTTTTTAGAAATGCTTAGTTTTATCCCCCCGATCTTTATTATCTTGGGACTACTAGACACTTGGGTTCCACGTGAGAAAGTAGTCAGCCATCTGGGGTCAGGATCTGGGATAAAAGGAATCACATTGGCGACGACTTTGGGAGCGGCGGCGGCCGGGCCATTGTATGGAGCCTTTCCAGTAGCGGCGGTGATGATGAAAAAAGGGGCTAGTTTTTTTAATGTCATGGTATTTATCGGAGCTTGGGCAACGCTGAAAATCCCTATGTTCCTGTTTGAAACCCAATTTTTAGGGGGAATGTTTTCAGTAACGCGCTGGATTTGCAGTTTGGCAGGGATTGTACTGATTGCTTTTATCCTTGACCGCCTACATTCTGATGTTGAAAAACAGGCAATATATGCGAAACATCAACAATAATAAAACTGATTTCTGCCTCACATAATAATAGAATAAAAAATCAAAAGTTTACTCAGGTCATAGTACCCTAAAATATAAGGAGGCAATGTATCATGATGCAAGCAAAAGATTATTTCGAGGTAGGACTCAAATTTCACGGACACAAATGTCCGGCTATGCCGTTAGGACTTCGGGCTGGGGCGGCGGCCATGAACGCTCTTAGTGTAGAGCGTTCCGAGGACAAAGAACTGGTGATGCTAGTAGAGACAGGTAATGATCACGCCGCCGGCTGTTTTGTCGATGGGTTGATGACGGTTACTGGCTGCACGTATGGTAAAAGCAATATCCAGAAACTGTATTATGGGAAAATGGCGTTTACGCTCATTGATACTAAGAAGGAAAAAGCGGTCCGCGTTCAGCTTAAAACAGAGTTTTTTGGAAAAATGCTGCAATCGCCCTTTGTGCAACAGCGTAAACAAGGTGTACCGCCACAAGATGTACCAGCCAATATTACCGACCCGTTGCTGGAAGGGGTTATGAACCGGGCAGAAGAGGAATTCCTGGTTATTAGCCCAGTATTTGATTACAAGTTTGAAAAGGGTAAGGGAATCTTTGACACTGATCTCTGTGAAGCGTGTGGGGAGCGCGTGTTTGTCCATAAACTGCAAAATGTGAAGGGCAAAAAAGTTTGCATTCCCTGTGCAGAAAAGTTGCAATAAGTAGTTGAACAATGAGGCCGCTGGCAGGGCCGGCGGCCAATACTATAATGGAGGTGAATGATCATGATTGAAGTATGGGCTGGCTTGGTGACATTTACGGCGACTACAGTATTGACGGTCGCTGGGGTAGGAGCCGCATTTATATTGGTTCCAGTTTATCTGGCGTTAGGCATTGAACTTCATACGGCCATGAGCACGGCACTGCTCTTAAATGGTATTTCCATGATTTTTGCTTCGATTACCTTTGCCCGGGAAAAACTGATCTTGTGGCGACTAGCGTTCCCTATTTTGCTTACAGCTACGGTACTGTCGCCAGCAGGGGCTTACGCCAGCCAGTTTGTACCGCGCAACAATCTATTGCTATTATTCATTTTATTCCTCGTTTTTGCGGCATCGATGATGCTGTTTTATAAACCGGGCGACAAGAAAAAAGCCAAACAAAATAATAAAGACAAAAATGCGGCTGTGAATATCAGCAAAAACGATAAAGAAACCGATGAGACAAAAAGTATAAAAGGTCTGTGGAGCATCGGCACACCGGTGGGCGGCGTGGCCGGTTTTCTGGGTGGACTCTTGGGAGTGGGTGGTGGCAATATTATCGTGCCGGCATTGGTGTGGCTGGGAATTCCAGCCAAAAAAGCTTCGGCCACCAGTTCGTTTATCGTTATTTTTTCGTCGCTGGCTGGGTTTGCCGGACGGGCGTCCTTAGGCAATCTGGATGGAGTATTGCTGGCCTATACGGTGGCCGGTTCGGTGGGGGGAGCCTTGTTGGGTTCTTGGTTGATGAGCAAAAAACTGCAGAATAAACAGGTCAAGGTTATCATCGGTGTTTTGCTGTATGCAATTGCCGGCAAAATGTTGTTTGACTTGTGGCGGTGAAGATAGATACCCAGGTACGTAACGAAGGAGAGGAACAACTATTTATGAAACAAATGGATGGCTACCGTAAAATTTTGCTGAGGTGTTTCGCAGTGATGCTAATCACTCTGCTAATGACACCACTGGCAAAAATATCAGCTGCCGAATCATTCAGTCTTGATGATTGCATTCATCTGGCACTATTGGAAAATCATAGCTTGCAAGGCTTTAGACTGGATTTGGCGGCGAAGCAGATGCAGGCTAAAGGAGCGCAGGGGTTGGCCGGACCAAAGATTGATCTTGTAGGCAACTATCAATGGCAGGAAGACCCTACGGCGATTATTCCGGCTCATGGCACTGCGATTCCCCCAGTCTATGACGACCGGCAAAAGCAGTGGGGGGTGAATCTAAAGCAAACTCTCTATGATGCTGGCAAAACAAAATCGCTCATTCAATATAATGAAGAAAGTGCCAATTGGCAGCAGGTGGAACTAAAAAACCAGACAACGGCAGTTGTGAATAATGTGGTGAAAGGATTTTATCGGATTTTGCAGCTAAACAATACCATTACTGCAGAACAGGATAGTGTGAAAGCATTAAGCAGCTTGACGGATGATATCCGGATGAAGTATGCCGTGGGGCGCGTAGCCGGTGTGGATGTCTTGCAGGTGGAGTCTCAGTTGGCGACCGAACAGGAGAAGCTGGCCCGCTATCAGGGCGACTATGAGCGCCAGCTTGCACTATTAAAGTCTTACATAGGTTATGAACAAAGCCAGCCGCTTATTGTGAAGGGAAGCATGAGTGACTATGATGTGGCAGCGTTGGTAACTGGTGATATCAAAGAAAATCTTGAGGTGAAGAA
Source organism: Pelosinus sp. IPA-1 (assembly GCF_030269905.1). Taxonomy (NCBI): domain Bacteria; kingdom Bacillati; phylum Bacillota; class Negativicutes; order Selenomonadales; family Sporomusaceae; genus Pelosinus; species Pelosinus sp. IPA-1. The sequence goes on from NZ_BSVC01000008.1 coordinate 27,156, forward strand.
GAATCAGATCCGACAGGAACAAAGCACAGAACTGCTCACTTCGGCCAAGGCGGATCATAACGTGCAAGTTAGTTTGAACGGCACTTACCGGGTGACAGCGGTGGGGCGGTCTGATGCAGCCCAAGATGAAATGTGGACACTTGGCTTGCAATTGAGTCTGCCTGTTTTCGATGGCGGGGTGATTGACGCCAATATCCGTCAGACGAAAATACAACTTGACCGGGCGAAGGAAAGCTATGCCCAGTCGGTAGTAGACGCCCAAGCCAATTTGGCAGCCGCCCAGGCTAACGTCAGTGCTGCCAGAGTTCGTGTTGAGGCAGCTCGCTTAGCTTGGGATCGCGCCCAGGAAACCTATCGCATTATGGAATTGTCCTATAAGACCGGTAAAACGTCATTAACGGATGCACTGGTTGCCCAGTCCGCTGCCACCAATGCTGAGGCTGTGTATGATCAAGCTGTCTTTGATGAAATCAGTGCAGTGGTAGATTTGAAAGCGGTGTATGGGCAGATGGCATATCCGGTGCGGCAATAATAAATGAAGAAGGAAAGAAGGGGAAATAATGGCGAGAGTACCGAAAAAATGGTTGGTTGGCGTTATTGGGCTGATCATTGTTACGTTGGCTGTCGGACTGGTGGTCAAGAAAAAACAGGATTTAGCAGGGCTTGCCAAACCGGATATCCGTCCAACGTCCGTGCAAGTATCAAAAAGTTATAGCGGATCAGTACCAGTAATGGTGCATTATTTGGGAAAGGCGGATTCTATGGTAACGGCAGATATATCTGCCCGGATTACGTCAAACATTTTGGCGATTCACCTGCGGGAAGGCGATATGGTGAAAGCCGGGCAACTGATGGCTGAACTGGATGATGCTACACTGTCGAATAAAGTCCGCGCTGCCGGGGCGGATCAGCGTGCTTCAGCAAGTACTTTGGCAGCGACCGAAAGCGCTTATAATACACAAAAAGCCAGCTTTGACCGTGACGAGTACCTATATCAGAATAAAGCAATATCGCAGGAGACGTATGAACATGCCAAGTCTGCGCTGGACTTGGCAGAAAGTCAGGTCAAGACTGCTCGGGAACGGGTGGCACTGCTGGCGCAGAATAGGGAAGCGGCGGCTACGGAACAAAGTTACACCCGGCTTGTTGCGCCATTTGATGGCATTGTTGTGAAACGCAGCGCCGAGCCGGGCGATTTAGCGGTTCCTGGCAAGCCACTTTTGACCTTGCAGGGGATAAACCAAGGCTATAAAGTCATTGTGCAAATACCCCAGGAACAAACACTGAACATTACCACCGGTACGCAGGCACTCATTTCGGATGGCAAAGAAAAATTGGAGGCCGTTGTGTCTAAAGTTTATCCGGCATTGGCCGCCAACAGTCTTACCAGCGTGGAAATCCGTCTCGATAATATGCCTTTCCAATTGCCGCCTGGTTCCACACTAGGGGTTGATTTTATTCTTAAAAATGTGCAAGGCATCATTGTTCCTATAACAGCAGTCGTGAAAAACGCCAGCGGTGCTTTTGTCATTAGGATAACTGACGGAACTGCCCATCCTGTGGTGGTAACGATACTCGGCGAAAATGATCAACAGGCAGTCGTAAGTGGTATTGACGCCGGAGCAAAGGTAGCTGTTGGACAGGAAAGTCAATTGCTGAAACTGATGGAGGGCGTACCGGTGATGGTTGCCGCGGATAGGAGTGAGCAACAATGAATGGCTGGATTGCTAAATATTTAGCGAAACCACATCTGGTATTATCCTTAATTCTGCTTATGGCAATCATTGGCATTATCGGTTATTTTAAATTGCCGATTAACCTGTATCCTGATTCCGATCATCCGCAAATCACGGTTATTACCGTTGAACCTGGTGCTGCCGCCGCCGATGTGGAAGCAAAAGTCAGCCGGGCGATTGAAAAAGAACTGGCGACACTCGGCAATGTACTGCGGGTTAGCAGCACCAGCAAAGATGAAGTTTCGGTTGTCAATGTGGAATTTGACTATCAAAAGTCCTTGGACTCCGCCGCGACGGATGTTGCCGATTCATTAAATAAAATTACTGGACAGCTGCCGGGGGATATTCGGACTCCGCAGATTAACAAAATCAGTCAGGCGTCCCAGCCGACGGTTGTATTGGCACTTTCTCCTCGCCCTGATTCGTTGCTCAATATGGTTCAAATCAGACAATTGGCGGAAAATGAAATTAAAGAAGAACTGTTGCGGGTTCCGGGGATTGCCCAGACCGAGGTGTTTGGCGGTTATCAGCCGGAACTGAGCATTGCCATCAATCCTGATGCGTTGGCGCGTTATGGTCTTACGATTGGCGATGTGGCCGCTGCGCTCAATGCCAACAATGTCAACGTACCTAACGGACTTATTATCAAGCAGGGCAGTCAATTTTTGCTCAAAACCCAAGGCGAGTTTAAGAAACCGGCGGATGCGACGAATATTATTGTAGCCCACCGGCAGAACGGCGACATCTATCTGCGTGATGTCGCACAGGTAAAATTCGGCATGGCAGAGCCACAATCTGCGTACCGAGGCAATGGGCAGCAGGCAGTGGGTATGAGCATCCTGCGCGCGCCGACTGGCGTAACCATGGACGGGGTCAATGCGATGGAACAGTATTTACCGACACTGCGTAGCCATTACCCGGACATTACCTTTGAAATCAGCGATACCCAGGGGTCATTAATCCGCGGCGGCGTTGACAATATGCGCGATGCCTTGCGGGACGCCATCCTTTTGACGGTGCTGGTGGTGTTCCTGTTTCTCGGCAATCTGCGCATCACCATGCTGGCCGCCATATCCATTCCGTTTACGTATTTGATTACCTTTGCCGTCATGTGGCTGATGGGTTATGAATTTAATATGGTAACCCTCACTGGAATTATTGTGGCGGTGGGTATGCTGCTGGATGATGCCATTGTGGTGCTGGAGAACATCGCCCGGCATTATGAGGAGTATCCGGGTAAACTGCAGGAGGCCGTAGTTGGCGGTACGGAAGAGGTTATGCTGGCGATTTTTTCTGGAACCTATGCGACAGCGATGGTACTTGCACCCATTATATTCATCGGCGGCTATGTCCAAACTGTCATGCGGCCAATGGCTTTATCCCTATCCATTGCCCTGGTTGCTTCGTATATCGTATCGGTGACGGTCATACCCATTGCCGCTCCCTTACTATTAAAAGCAAAATATAAATCCAATGTACTGGAGCGGCTGGCGCTGCGTTTTGATAACACCATTATCGGCTCCATCCGTGATTTTTTTGTAACGGTTGTGGGCATTGCCTTAAAGCATCGACTGGTTTTTCTCTTGATCGGGATCATGGCCTTCGGAGTCAGTATCCGGCAAATGCCGCTCATTGGCCGGGATTTGATGTCGTCCATGGATACGGGCATTATAAAAATCGATTTTGAAACCGATACGGATACTTCGCTGGCCGAGACCAACCGGATTGCCAAACAGATGGAAGCATTTGTTGGTCAAACGCCAGGACTCGAAAGTATTTCGACCGTTATTGGCTCCGAATCGGGCATTGTGAGTTTTGGCAGCGGTAAATTGCCGCAGAGCGGCAACATGACCATCCGGCTGGTCGACCGATTCCACCGGCCGGAGCCCATTTGGCAGATCGAAGAGAATCTGCGGCAAAAGTTTAGTACCATTCCGGGATTAAAATATGTCAATGTATATGACTTTGGCGCTACCCCCATGGCCAGCATTAAAGCGCCGGTGGATGTCATGGTCTCCGGTCCGGACCGGGCAATACTGAATCAAGTAGGTGAAGAAATTTACCAAAAGATGCTGGAGGTTCCTGGGCTCACTACCGTATCGCGCAGTTGGAGCTATGATAAAAAAGAAGTGATTTTTACCGCCAATAAAGAGCGCTGTGCTCTATATGAGATTTCACCGTTGGCTGTGTCCCGGCAAATCGCGGAAGCGGTGCGCGGCACGGCTGCATCGGTTTATCGTATTGACCAGGAAGATGGTATTGGCTTTCGTGTGCAATATCCGGAGGAAAAGCGGGATGATGCAGGAAAATTGAAAGAGATGCTGATTAATACGGCGAAAGGGCCTATTCCGCTGGAGAGCTTAGGTAGCTTGACGTATAAAAGCTCGCCGACGCTCTTTACCCGTCAGGCGCTGCAAAATACGGTTGATATTTACGGTTATCGCGAACAAGCGGCCATCACTCATTTGGATGAGGGCGTACAGAAGGCGCTGAGCGATATTAAGCTCCCAGCCGGTTATTCCCTTAGCCAGGAGGGAGATTTAAAACAGATGACATCCTCCTTTGGTGCACTGGGAGCAGCCATGGGAATTGGGCTTATCCTGCTGTACTTTAGTTTGGTGCCGGCGTTTGATTCGTTTATGCATCCTCTGACCATTATGTCCGCCATACCCCTGGGCGTGATCGGCGCGGCTTGGTCGCTACTGGCTGCTGGCAAACATTCTTCCATGCCTGCTTTTATGGGAATGATTCTTTTGGCCGGCATTGTAGTAAAAAATTCAATTTTGCTGATTGATTTTATCATTGAGGCCCGCGCCAAAGGAAGTGCGGTTGAGCAGGCGATTATTGACAGTGTACGGATGCGGACGAGGCCCATCTTAATGACCGCCTGCGGTACGGCTGTTGGCATGGTGCCGATTGCCTTGGAATGGGCGGTTGGGTTAGAACGCTTATCACCGCTGGCGGTGGTGGCGATTGGCGGTTTAATGGTATCAACCTTTCTGACATTGATCTATGTGCCAATCTTGTTTACACTGTTTGAAGATGCAAAACATATGTTTAAAAACCGTTTCCCAGTGGAGAAAAAAGATTTTTCCGCATAACCTATTTTGAGGGGGAGGAGAGATGGAAGTTCATATCGAGCCAGCGGCTTGGGAATCTATCAAACGTAAATCGCAAGAGATGATGATTAACACTGGATGTGGTGGAACGCCCGGGCGGAGCCTGTAGCTGCAGTAGAGGACAAACGCCCTGCTATCCGTCCGTGCAAGTAGGTAAGCCGAAGGCAATAGAAAACTATGAACAAACCAGTATCGAAGGGATGACCGTATATTATCGGCCAGCTTTGGCTAGGTTATTTTCGAGGATCACAATCAAAATTGAAAAACTGCTATTTATTAAATCCCTGGTAGCAAGCGGGGAAAAATACAGATAGCTTTAACTCATGGAGGTATTACTATGTTACAAGAATTTGCCGATCTTTTGGTATATCAATGGTTGGGTCTAGTGCCCGGGACTATGTTAGGCGAAGCACTCAATTTCTTTGTCTATGACAGTATAAAAATCTTTTTAATGCTGACGATTATCATTTTTGGCGTATCCATACTGCGTTCCTATTTTCCGGCAGAGCGCACGAAAAAAATTCTGAGCCACAAGCGGGAGTTCTACGGGAATATTGTGGCGGCGCTACTCGGGATAGTCACACCCTTTTGTTCCTGTTCCGCCGTGCCGGTATTCATTGGATTTATTGAATCCGGCGTACCGCTGGGCATTACTTTTTCTTTTCTGATTTCTTCGCCAATGGTAAATGAAGTGGCGATTGTCATGCTATGGGGATTATTGGGGTGGAAAATTACTGCTATTTATATTCTCTCTGGTGTTACCATAGCGATTATTGCTGGTTATCTAATCGGTAAATTCAAATTGGAACATTTGGTGGAAGACTATGTGTATCAAATGAAAGTGGGCGATACCGAGATCGTTGAGCAGTCCTTTGCCGATCGATTGCAATATGCCCGTGATTATACGAAAGAAATCTTAAGAAAAGTGTGGCTGTATGTCATTATTGCCATTGGCATTGGCGGTTTTATCCATGGCTATGCGCCGGAGGAATTTTTGACCCAGTATGCGGGTAAGGATAATATCTGGGCGGTACCGATGGCAGTCTTAATTGGTGTTCCGTTATATTCCAATGCCGCCGGAGTGATACCGATTGTTACGGCATTGATTCAGAAAGGCATGAGCCTGGGAACGGCACTGGCCTTTATGATGGCTGTGACCGCCTTGAGCTTTCCGGAAATGATCATTCTGCGCAATGTGCTGAAACCAAAACTGATTGCGATCTTCATTGCCATTTTAACGGTGTCCATTGTCTTTACAGGATATCTTTTTAATATTATAATTTAATCATATTATCAAATTATTTAGAGAGGTTATTATCATGGCAGAGGACATCGTAGTAAAATTGACGGCAGGTTTTTTTAAGACTCTGTCTCACCCGGTGCGAATTAAAATTCTCCATTCGCTGGAAAAGGGAGAGCGCTGCGTGTGTGACATAATTGAGGAACTGGACATTGAGCAGTCCAACTTGTCGCAGCACTTGGGCGTGATGAAAAAGCAGGGAATTATCGACTCTTGTAAGGATGGTCAAAAAGTAATCTACCGTATTGCGTATCCATCGGTGCTGGATGTGGTTGGAGCGGCGGAAAAAACGCTGAGTGAACAGATTGGGCATAGTCAAAGTATTCTTAAATTTTTAAAATAATTTGGAGGTAACAAAAATGAAAATCGAAATTTTAGGTATGGGTTGTCAGAAGTGCGGTGCTTTATATAGTGCGGCCAAACAGGCGGCGGAAGAACTGGGAATTGCCGCAGAATTCGTGAAAGTGGAAGATATTAAAGAAATCATGAAGTACGGTGTCATGAATACCCCGGCGTTAGTGGTGGATGGGGTAGTCAAAGTTGCTGGCAAAGTGCCTGGAAAAGAAGAAATTAAAGCCATGTTAAAGTAAAATAATCTATTATTTACAAGAACGGCCACGATTCATAGTTGTCTCAGGTACAAACATCATGTACCTGAGACAACTGCAGAATCGTGGCCTGTTTGTCGTCCATAACCATTATATCCTTCGCATCCCCAAAACCTATTCTTTTTATTGCGATAAGATCTAGTTTTTCATTTTACTTTTGCTTGCAATCCCTAAAAAATGTAATATAATTAGGAATAGGTGGAAATTAAAAAAGTCGCCGTGTCCTAGAAGTGTTGCAAGCACTCCCAGGCACGAGCAGGTGTTCTGAGCACCTACACGTAACAGTTACCTGCCTACGACGACAATTTATTATACCGTGATTTTCCCTTGAAGACAAGGGAGATGGTATGTTCGGCATAATACAATTGAAGTGTTGGCAGAAGCTTAGCGTCTGCATGCAATCAAAACGAAGCAAAGCGCATGTGTAGGTTGAAAAGACCTCGCATGCTCTTTTTTAGTTTCCCCTGAACAAACTGTATGCTGGTTTCTTCTATATCCGTATCAGTGGATAGAAGAAACCTCCTACAGGGTGAAGATGGGGGGATATAAATTGGTATCAGTACAAGGTAAGAGAAAAGTGAAAAGTCAGGGCTGCCAAAGCAGCGCGTCAGCGTGCATTTTTTGTGAAGGTATAAGCGCACGAAAGGATAATGCACATGTTTAAAACCTATAGAACAATAAACGAAACTATTATGGGTGAGGAAGCTGAGAGCGATGATATTACACTTACATTGATTACGGATGTTGATGGGAATGAATATGTGATGGTCAAGACGCAAGAAGAAAAGGCTATCTATAATCTTTCACTGATCGGCTATGTGACTGAAATAGTTCAGGACGCTTCATTTGAAGAGTTTAGAAAAATTATCTATGCAAGACTAGACAAGCTTAGACATCATTAAATAAAGTCCCAATATTGAATAGGTATGGGCACTTGTCAAAGAATATAAGGCATGGTGACGGTTTCTCTAGGATTCAATCGGAAGCTTTGCGCACAAAAAAGGCTCAACCAGCAGCTAATTGAACTGCCAGTTGAGCTTTAAAACTATCTACGAGTAAACAAATCAATAGCCTAAATATCTATGGGAGTATAACTATTACTTATCAAATAACGAAGGATAACTTGATCGTTATCCTTCGTTATTTGATATAGTCTAAGTTTTGACTAACTTTACTTTAGTATCATAAAAAACAATGCTCCCGCCTACTAGATCTTGCAAGCCTACATTCTTTAACACCGGATCTACACGCATGGCAACGTTGGCATGAATCCCTGTTGCTCTGCGCGGATCACCCTTTAGTGTAGTCCCGTCAATTACTATATCCCTACTGCCGTAAGCAAAATGGCCATAGCCCAGAGGGAAAAAGATTACGCCAGGGCGAATTTCTTCTGTTACTTTAATTTTGCCGATTAAAAGCTTATCGCCTAATGGACCAAGTTTCCATACTCCATCGGGATTGGTCATTGAGGTGATCTTGACCTCATTTCCTTCTCGTAAGCCGCGCTGTGCAGCGTCAATACTATTAATGAGGATACTATTCTCAAGATTTAACGTTAAGAGCCAATAACTGCTGATGGTTCTGGATTTTGTTTGTTCAATAACACGACCCGTAATCATAGTAAGGTCGTATCCGTCCTTTTCATCTTCAATGGGGTTTCCTAATACGTCTCTTGGGCCGGGGACATAAGTGGCGATGCCGGAAAAGTTCAGGCCGGTCATGGAGTTTTTCGTTTGTGCCGTTTTTTCACAGTACATATTTACTTGCGTACCGTATTTATTCTTTACTTTATCACCATCCCAAGCGGCGTTATAATCCTGCCAGCGCCCGCCTCTATTAAGCACATAGACAACTTTTCGCCAGTAGGCGTCACCAGCTGCCGATTTCCAGCGGTCTACGTCAAATACCCCTCGAGGTAAGTGCTTTCGTGCTGCCAAAAAGAGTTGCATTTCATCATCATCTGCATCAGGAACCAGGCTGCCGTCGGTAGCTATGTTTGCTATTTGTTTTAGATAGAGGTGATCAAAGTGAGTCAGTGGAATGTTAGGGCCAAAGCCATTGGGACCAAAACCTGGCAAATTAAGCTTCTCAGCCAAACCCAGAATAAAGGATTCCAGTCCTAGGGGCATTTCTTCGCCGAAAACGGTAACCATTTCCGTTAGGGGCTTGGCAGCTGGCTGCCGAATTGGCATGGTTTTATAGGGAACGCTGGGATGGCCGCCTTGCATTTCCCAACGCTCAAGGTAAGTTAAGTCAGGAATGATGTAGTCAGCATATACGGAAGTTTCGCCGACAGTTATATCAAATGTTACAAATAACGGGATTTTGTTGATATCAAGTAACGTGTCGATCATCGACTGCCCAGCGGGCAGAGAATAAATAGGCGACCCCATGTATAAAAATAGAGTCTTAATTTGATAAGGGTACATGTCCATCGCAGAGGGGAGCATCTCTTGATAAACATCACTGGATAGAGGGAACCAGGGACGTTTCGCTGGATAGCCGCTAAATAGTGTAGTATCTTCGTATTTGGTGCCGCTTCGTATGATGGGAATACCGAAGTTAGGTGCCTTTTGAGGATGTTTAGATATATCAAAAGCCTGTCCAGGTTTATCACCTTTGCTATTGTAATCGGTTTTCGCGATAAAGCCTCCGCGATAATCATAGTTACCAATCAGCAAATTTAATGTATTCCATGCTTGCACATCATAATAGCCACTGGTGTGTTGTGATACGCCGCGATGGATATCGGCAACCGCTTTCTTGCCATGACTTGTAAATTCCCGGGCCAATTCTTCAATATCACTGGATTTTACACCAGCCTCGGTAGCCCATTCCTCAAGGGTGTGAATTGTTGATTCTTCATACAAAATCTGAAAAACAGATTTTACTTTAAACCCTTTGATTTCGGTATTAACAAACAACTCACCAGTGACAGGTTTTCCAGTGGAGTTTGGGTCAACACTCACAGGGGTCCCATTGCTAAGCACCACAAATTGATCATTGGTATAACTTTTACCATCTTTTTCACGAATTTCTTTTTCAAAGCCAATTTCATGAGATTTTAAAAAGTTTGTCGGCCTATTATTTTCGATTTTCACTAACCAGGTTGCGTTCGTCCAAGTGGGTTCGATTGCGGCATTTGCCGATCCTTTATTGGCGTTTACAAGATACTTGTGGTCATACTTATTGTTTTCGATAATCCAGCGAATCATGCCCAGTGCAATAGGGGTGTCTCTGCCGGGGATAACAGGCAGCCATTTCCATGCATGAGCGGCAGCTTTGATGTAATGCGGGTCGATGACTACGTATTTGAGTTGGCCAGATGAAACCCCTTCAGCAATACGCGAACCACGTAGCGGCGGTCCGTAATTGGCTTCAAAAACATTGGCGCCTACGAAGATAACAAACTCGGCACTTTCCAATTCGCCTTGCCAATAGAATTTTTTTCCTCCTGACCATGTCATGGCGTTCTTTTTGGCATCGTAGCCCCATTGTTCGCTCATGGCTTTACCGGCAAAATAGAGGGACCCTTGACAAACAGTGGTATGGCCGTGTGCATTGGTGGACCCCATGGAATCCAGGGTGAATCGTTTGATAAAATCGCCACGGCCATCTTTCAAGCGGCCCCACCAAAACACGAATTGATTATTTTTGGGACCTAAGTCAGGGTGATTGGGATCAATCATCCCGCCTAGATGATCTTTAAATTTGACTTGAAACTCCTGAACAAGTGCCCCTTTCTTAGCTTTATCTTTTTCCCCAAAAATTTTTTCGATGTAGTCCCCCATCTCTTTAGCAACTTTAGGATCGCGCACCGTCCACAAGTCATTCATCCCTTCCACGACTCGGTCTTCTTCACCAGGGACGTTAGCAAACAACTTGCCGCCGCCTGCGATTTCTTCAATGGCTTGGGAAAAAGGAATACTGACCCATTTGTTCTCGCCACGCTTACCAGCCCGTTTGAGCACTTTGCGAATGCGATAGGGATCAGCATAGATCTGGACTCCTGCATGTCCTTTGGGGCAGATTGCCCCATCTATTTGCGCTGCTTCCCGGATTTTTGAAGCAAAGGCAATATGGGGATACATTGTCCACGGTGAATAGGGATTGCCATCGATTTTGACAAGATTGCCATTCAGGAATTTAGTTTTAATGGCGCAACCGGTATTGCAATTTAAACAAGTGGTAAGAATCGTATTTTCCGCATTATTAAGTATATACTCATCTTCAGGTGTTAAGTTGCCCGCTTGCGCTCGTTCAAATAAAGACCAAAATTCCTCGTGGCCTGCTAGTATTGCTGTGCATCCTGCAGCTGCTGCAGAAGCAATGAAGCTGCGACGACTTGTTTTATTGGACCAGAATTCTTCCCAACAATTTTTAAACACGGGAGAATGCCTCCTTTCATATTATGCTTCTTTTTGTTTAAGTAAAAAGTTTGCCGCAAGTTGGATCATTAAAAAGATACCGGCGATAAAACCGATTGCAACAAGCCATTCGATACTGGTTGGGTAATAGGCTTGTGTGAGTCGCGGGTGCTGATGGGCACCTGTAATGCCCGGTAAGGGTTCGATGCTAAAGCCATAACGTATGAAACTGTATTTATAAGCCGCCATGCCTACTAATACAAAACTAGGTGCCCATAGTTGGTTGATTTGATTGTTACATAGAATAATAAAGGGTAATGCTACGCCAAGAAGAAGGAATACCCCCCAGAATGACCAAGAGGCCAGCATAAGCTTCAGCATGACTGCTTTTTCTGCTCCCCCGAATATCCCGAAAGCGAAGTGAACACCTTCCACTAAAACATGGACGATGAGTGTGACTATTAAGATTTTTTTTAGGAGTTGACGCTCAGATGGACTTGTTTGATTATCACGTAAAATCACTAAATCAACCAAGTATACCATGGCGCTGCCGGAGGCAAAGGCTGAAGTAAAGAAAGAAAAGGGTGTTAGCCATGTGTACCACATTTGACGTGCCACCATACTGCCAAAAAATAATCCTTCCGCGAGTAGAAAGGCAATCGCTGTAATACCGGCCAGATACATGAAAAATTTCTTTGCATTGGTAAAAAAATAACCGGCTAAACATATAAAGTAAATGGGGTAAATCCAGGATGCCCATGCCAATCGCGAACTAAATGTGGGATGAAGAAACATGTTAACTCCGCGTAGGGGCTTACCCAGATCAATGCCTATGAAGGCCAGACCAAAGGCTAAACATACACCTCCAGCAATCAGGCTAAGGGAGGTGAGGCGATTAGGTTGGCTTTTATTCAATAAGGCCACGTATATACCTGTCCATGCTGCACCACCAGCTACACCCACTAAGAAAATGTAACTACTTACCCATAAGCCCCAAGGAACCCACGCACCGTAGTTCGTTGCACGCTCACCCCAAATGAATACTTTGCCTAATGCACCAATTGCACCGGAAATGAACAAAATTGCAAGAACGATGATCATCCATCTTTGCATATCGATCTCCTCCTAAATATAATAAACTTGGGGTTCATTGCCCGTTTCTTCCTTTAGTCGATAGGTTTCGTTGACGGCCATTACCTTTCGAATCAGGGATTGATTATCGTTTAGGTCTCCGAAATAACTGACCCTACCGATACAACTGGAAACGCAGATAGGCAGAAGGCCTTTTTCAATGCGATTGGTGCAAAAATGGCATTTGCGCGCGCTACCCACGACAATGGAGTGTTTTTGATCACGCCGCCATATATGCCCATATTCGTAGAAACCCTCTTTTTCATAATCTTGGACAGCGGGTGTTTCCTCTGTGTAATAGGCACCGATATCAAAAGTACGAGCCCCATAGGGGCAATTGGCCACACAAGCCCGACAACCGATACATTTGTGATAATCAATGGAAACAATGCCGTCCGGGTCTTGTTTTGTTGCTCCCACAGGGCAGACGGGAACACAGGATGGTTTGGCGCAATGAAAACAGGGGCGTGGCGTGAATTGACGCTTAAGGTCAGGGTATTTTCCGCTGATTACATCCATAACGGGACGATAGACCACTGCCGGTGGCAGTTTATATTCCGCTACGCAGCCGATATTACAGGCATGGCACCCAATGCATTTTCTGGTGTCTAGCAACATTCCCCAACGCCGAGTTTCTTGAGATCTTAGCAGTGCTCTTTTCAGGTCTTCCTGCATAGTGATCAAAATATCTACTCTTTCCATATATACCTCCAGCGACTGTTATAGCTATAAAATTCCTGTCTTCTTGGGGTAAGGGTCATTTTTCTAACTCCGCATTAGTATTCGCTAATAGTTATTTTCTTATGTATAATTATGGTGGTTATAGGTGCAACTGCAATTCCGCAGACGCTCCAGAAATAATTGAATTGTTAATCTGGTAAAAGAACGTACTAAAGACAGAGCATACCTGCACGGTATGCTCTGTCTTTAGGTGAGGAAAGCATCATTTATAGTAAATAAGCAAGTATTCCTTACTATTAAGAAGTAGCCAAATTGAAAATATTTAGCAGTGGACACATGTTCAAATTCACATATAAGTATATATGTATCATAGTATATAATAAAAATAATTAAAGATAAAAGGAGGATTATTAATATGACCACCAAAAATAATGAGGAAAATAAACCAGATTGCAGTACAGCCGGTAAAGGATTTGCCCGCACAGAAAATTGTCATACAGCTTCAGAGGATTGTTGCTTACCATTTGGAGGATTTGGTAATACCGACTTTGGTAAGCAGGATAAAGTTGAGCAAAAAGATAATAGTAAATTAAATTGCTCGAAAGACCAGTAAATCAGAATATAAAACCCAGTCAGACGGAGTATTTTGCATTAATCACTAAAACAAGCCCTCGCAGTATGTGAAGCGAGGGCTTGTTTTAGTCTACTGATTTACTTGTTGTTCTTAATTCGCACAACAAGCCCTTCTATTTTTGCTTTATTGTATCTCTGGTGTATCGAAATGCATCATCGCTTTTTCCGCTTGGATCTTCCAGTCCCCAGTCTTCGCGGTGGCTACATGGCAAATAGGGACATTCCACATTACACCCCATGGTGACAACTATATCGACATCAGGGATTTGGTTTAGAAGCTTAGGTTTTTGATTAATTTCCATATCAATACCTAGCTCTTTCATGATTCTCACCGCGTCCTGATTGATCATGAAGCGTTCCTCTGTACCAGCGGAAAAGCTTTCAAAAATGCCATGCCCAATAATCCTACCAAAAGCCTCAGCCATTTGAGATCTACACGAATTATGCACACAGACGAAAGCAACTTTCTTCACATATGATCATCCTTTTTTTACGTAGTTATTTTACGATCAACACTGGAATGGTTGCGGCATGGGAGATTTTATTGCTGACACTGCCGAGTAACAATTCACCAAGGCCACTTAATCCTCGTGAACCGACAACAATAAGGTTAAAATGTTCATCCTTTGCTAATGATATGATGGATTTTGCTGGAGAACCGAACTTTAAGAGGGTTTCAAACTTGGCAGAAGGACTCATGTTTTGCTTTGCCAGTTCAAGTACCTTAGGGTCTGACGCTTCAACTTCTTGAATAGCGACTGCTGCCAAAGGGGGTTCGCCAGGAATGTCTCCAGGCAAAAGCGTATAACAGGGTTCATCAATAGAACAAACATTAAGACAGTGATTCATTTTTTTTGTTGCCAGCTCAAGGATTTTATGACCTGCTGCTTCGACTTCTGCGATGTTTACTTGTTGCAAAGGAACGTCTTCACCATAGATAGCTTCATTAGGAAGAGTATAATAAGGCTCAACTACATGAACAATCGTGATTTTGCTACCGAAGGGTTTTCCTAATGCACAGGCGTGTCCTAAGGCATGCCAAGAGGCTTCTGATCCATCAATAGGAACTAAGATTTTTTCGTACATAAATAATACCTCCATTTTTTTAGTAATCCCATTTTTATTCTTGTAGAAAAGCTATAATGTAATTATCTCATTATACTGAAAAATTAGATAGTAGTAAAAGTTCTGACGTTATAGTAGGAAAATCCCCTTTACTTTATGTAGGAAAAAAACTGACAAAAATGCTTCTTGGCCTGGAGTAGGTCGTCCACGCTTTTTTTAGCCATGGATATAATGAATTTTTTGGAAAGGGGAAACTCTTGTGGTGTAGTCAAATAAATGCGCTTACTTTATTAGTGATATGCGGCTGCCAGTAATTCAATAAAAGTTCGTTCAAGATAACTGTCGTTTCGTTGGGCCAATGATACTAAAATAAAATCTCTCGTTATAGTTTCCAATCGGGCTAAAGGTATCTCAACCAGTTGTCCGCGGGACAATTCTCGTTGAACAGCAATGCTGCTAATCAGTGATATACCAATTTTTTCTTGTACAGCCTGTTTGATGGTTTCATGGTTACCCATATCCAAGGTTGTATTTATGATAATATTTTCTTGATGAAGATATTTTTCGACCAACGATCTCATAGCCGAACCTTGGCGTGAATGAATAAAGAGATTTCCTTGGCATAGCTCTTGGGGTTCAACAAGCTGTCTATCGCACCATGGATGACCTGGCCACACAATGAGTGACAGCCTATCCACGGCTATAGGGCGAAAAGATAGGACCGGATCAGTCGTCCAGTTCAGATTTTTTCCGACAATCGCAAAATCAATAGTTTTTGTTCGTACCTGTTCCACCATCTCGTATCCGTGACTGATCTGAACAGATAGGTGAATACGCGGGTAGGTTTCTTGAAAACGCTTGATAACTGATGGAAGAAGATAATTACCCGCCAATGAAGACGCACCAATTTTAATCTGTCCCTCGGTTAGGAGTCGCATGTCCGTAAATTTTTGTGGAATTGCATCCAGTAGACCGAGGGTTTCATGCACCCAGGTATACAGTGCCTGACCTTCCGGGGTAACTGAACAGCGTCGACCTGAACGGTGAAAAAGTAGAACACCATAATATTTTTCCAACGCTGCAATCTGTTGGCTGACCGAAGCCTGAGCCATATACAGCCGTTCCGCCGCACGGCGGAAGGATGTTTCCTCTACGACGGCGCAAAAAGTTCTTAATTGCTGCAATGTCAATGCCATACCTCCGTTGATAATATTTGTCTTATCAGTCTGATTGGATATTCGGTATAGCTAGTTATAAATCCTTCTGATAAGATGAAATTACGATACAAGGAAAAGGAGGCGCTAATGTAACGAAATACATCTCTGTTAATTATTGGCCACTGTATAACATACTATGTATAACTCTACGGAATTCTGTCATCATATGCGTTTCTATAGTATAGATCAAGGAGGGAGAATACATTGATGAATTTTAAAAAAGCAATATCAATAGTTGGCGTTATAGTGCTAGCTGCAGGTCTTTTGGCTGGTTGTGGTGGTGGAAAAGCGGTACCAAAGCCAGGTCAAGACAATATACAAACTTCCAATTTAACGGGGGCAGGATCGACATTTGTTTATCCATTCTTTTCGAAAGCATTCAATACCTACGGTGGACAAAATAGCTTGCAGGTGAATTATCAATCCATTGGCTCAGGCGGCGGCATTCAGCAGTTTACTCAACGAACCGTTGATTTCGGTGCATCGGATGTGCCGATGAATGATAAGGAGTTAGAGGCGGCATCTAAGACCGGTGGAGAGGTTGTACAAATCCCAGTCACGTTAGGTGCTGAGGTTATTGCGTATAATCTTCCGGAAGTACGCGAACAACTAAAATTTACGCCAGAAGTTATTGCAGATATATATCTTGGCAAGATTAAAAATTGGAATGACCCCGCGATTGTGAAAGAGAATCCTAACGTCGCCTTACCAAATCAACCCATTACGGTTGTGCATCGCTCAGACGGTAGCGGCACCACATACATCTTTACCGATTACCTCTCTTCTGTCAGTAAAGAGTGGGAAGGAAAAGTTGGACGAGGAAAAGATGTGAAGTGGCCAGCGGGTGTGGGGGCGAAAGGAAATGAGGGTGTTGCTGGACAAGTTTTGCAGACCCCCTATACCATTGGGTATGTTGAATTGGCATATGCTATGCAGACCAATATGTCCTATGGCCTACTTAAGAACAAGGAAGGTCGGTTCGTGGTCCCATCCCTGGAAGGTGCTACAGCGGCAGCTGCTCAATTACCGGAGGTAACTGCAAAACAGTTCTCCATTGTCAATGCCCCTGGTGCTGACAGTTATCCGATCGCAGGTTATGCATGGGTGCTCCTCTTTAAAGATCAAAAAGATACTACGAAGAGAACTACTTTAGTAAAACTGTTTGAATGGGTAGTGACGCAAGGGCAGAATGATGCAAGATCTCTTTATTATGCGCCTTTGCCAGAAAGTGTTCAAAAGAAGTCAATTGAAGCATTGAAATCAGTTCAATCGAATGGAACGTCCTTGTTAAAATAACCAAGTAAGCAGCACAGAGCGAGTATTTCTTTGTGCTGCTTACTCCAAATTATTATTTGTATTAAGTTATATTCCTTGGGGGAGGCAGTTATATGAGTCATCTAAAAACAAGCCCGATCCGTATGGGAGATTGGATGTTAGAGAGAGGATTGCTAGGGGCAGGACTGATTGTCCTTCTTTTATTCGTTCTTTACTTGATCATGTTGACGACTGCATCTTTTGAGTCGTTTCAAGAATTTGGCTTTGGTTTTTTAATATCGCATGATTGGAATCCAGTCTCACATATATACGGTGCGATCCCTTTTATATATGGCACAACGGTGAGTTCTTTAATTGCCATAGTACTTGCTAGTATTATCGGGGTTTCCGCTGCGGTATTTTTAACGCAGTTTGCTCCTGCATGGCTTGCCGGTCCAGTGCTATTCCTGATTGAATTGTTGGCGGCCATCCCATCTGTAGTTTACGGATTATGGGGGATATTCTTTTTAGCTCCCTTACTTCGCACAAGCGTACAACCTTGGCTGCAGAAATATTTTGGATTCTTACCGCTTTTTCAGGGATCCATGTATGGTATAGGTATGCTTGCTGCAGGAATTATTTTGGCTATTATGATTTTGCCGACGATAACGGCGATTGTGCGTGATGTTATTATGACCGTTCCAAGGGAACACAAGGAGGCGGCACTTGGATTAGGCGCAACAAAATGGGAGATGGTTCGTCTTGCGGTCCTTCCATATTCAATGGCTGGTATTCTAGGTGGAATCATGCTTGCACTTGGGCGTGCTCTTGGCGAGACCATGGCGGTCACGATGGTGATTGGAAATCGGCCAGAGGTGTCGGCCTCGCTTTTTGCACCGTCTTATACGATGGCAAGCGTCATTGCGAATGAATTTACGGAAGCAACTTCCTCAATACACATAGCGGCTTTAACTGAGATCGGTCTTGTCTTATTTATGGTAACAATTGTTTTTTATCTAGGAGCTAGATTTCTAATTAGCAGGGTAAATCGTGTCTAGGAGGAGTACTCGTATGATGAGTCGTATAGTGCGGCGAAAAATTACGGATGGAGTTGCACGTTTTTTGTTGGGAGTCGCTGTTATTGTAGCGATTGTACCCTTATTTAGCATTTTGTTGTATATCGTAAAACAAGGAGCTGCTGGATTGAGTTTTGCTTTCTTCACTCATTTGCCAGCACCAGTCGGTGCTGTTGGTGGAGGAATGGCAAACGCCATTATTGGAACGCTACTACTTATTTTGATCAGCAGCGGAATTAGTATTCCAATCGGTTTGGCGGCGGGAACGTATCTGTCTGAATTTGGACATGGAAAACTCGGGTCTATCATCCGATTTATCACCGATGTATTATCTGGCGTTCCTTCCATTGTAACAGGTCTGTTGGTCTATTCTCTTGTGGTGCTAGCCATGGGGAGGTTTTCCGCAATTGCTGGAGGAATTGCCTTGGCGATAATTATGATTCCTACGTTGACAAGGACGACGGAACAAATGATAAAACTGGTACCTCAGTCGCTTCGGGAGGCTTCCTTAGCATTAGGGGCGACACAAAGTCAGACACTGTTCAGAATTGTACTGCCTACTGCAGCTAGAGGGATTACTACAGGCGTTATGCTGGCGGTTGCAAGAGTTATGGGAGAATCTGCGCCGCTTTTGTTTACGGCATTTGGCAGTAGCTTTTGGAGTTTTCGCCTTGACCAGCCGATTGCTGCTCTACCGTTGCAGATTTATGCTTATGCAATTTCTCCCTATCAGTCTTGGCATGAGCAGGCTTGGGCGGGGGCTTTGACGCTATTGGGTATCATTTTTGTTATTACCATACTAGCTCGATTTCTAACCCGAACGCAGCATTACTCTTAGAAAGGATTACGAGGTGATTTTATGGATAACTATATCCGCGTACAGAACTTAAATGCATATTACGGGGATCAACATACACTGAAAGAGGTATCAATGGACATAGCGCTAAATGCAGTAACGGCGATTATTGGACCCTCCGGATGTGGAAAGTCGACGTTTATTCGTTGCATTAATCGCCTGCATGAAACAATAAAAACTGCTAAGACAACTGGACAAATTTTATTTAAAAATGAAGATATTTATCAAATGGACACGGTTGATCTTCGACAAAAAGTAGGAATGATCTTTCAAAAGCCGAATCCTTTTCCCACATTGTCAATTTTTGATAATGTGGCAGTGGGTCTAAAGCTTAATGGCATTCATAAAAAATTAATTCTAGAGGAACGTGTGGAGAAAAGCTTAAAAATGGCTGCACTGTGGGATGAGGTAAAAGATCGGCTTCACTCGAGCGGAGCTAGTCTTTCGGGAGGGCAACAGCAACGGTTATGTATAGCGCGAACGTTAGCTGTTGAACCCCAAGTCATTTTAATGGATGAGCCTGCCTCAGCCCTTGATCCGATTTCGACGCTTCGTATTGAAGAATTAATCAGTGAATTGAGGCGTAGCTACTGTATTGTTATCGTTACGCATAATATGCAACAGGCAGCCAGAATTGCGGATAAGACGGCATTTTTCCTTAATGGAGAATTGGTTGAACTAAATGATACGAGTGAAATGTTTATGAATCCAAAGGATGAACGTACAGAAGATTATATTACGGGAAGATTCGGTTAAGGAGCGAGAGAAATGGAAATGCGCATGAGTTTTCATAAAACACTTGATGTATTACATCAAGATCTATTAGAAATGGGATCTCTTGTAGAAGATCTACTACTTCAAGCAGTGCAGTCCCTTGCGAGTATGGATAGTAATTTAGCACAACAAGTGATTTTTCAAGATGATCGAGTTGATGAAATGATGCTAAAGCTAGAGGAGCGTTGTCTAAATCTAATTGCCCTACAGCAACCCATGGCAACCGACTTGAGAATGATTGGCACCATATTGAAGATTGTTACTGATTTGGAGCGGATTGCAGATCACGCCGTAGATATTGCGAAAACTACCTTGCGATTGTCAGGTGAAAAACTTGTCAAACCCTTAGTTGATATTCCTCGGATGGCAGCATTAACAAAAGAGATGCTGCGGGAAGCTTTAGTAGCATATGTCGAGCGAAACACTAATCGTGCAGAGGAACTAGCAGATAAGGATAATGAAGTCGATAAATTATATAGTTTGCTTTTCCAGGAAATTATTGCGATGATGGGCAATGACAAAAAAATCAACTATCAATTGACAGAATTTTTAATGGTTGCACGTTGTTTGGAGCGTGTTGCTGACCATGCAACAAACATTGGTGAATGGCTAATTTATATGGTGAGTGGCAAAAGACAGGATTTAAATTTATAAGTACTCTGCACTTTCTTTAGTTAGAATTGCACGTGCCAGCACGATTTTTGCTGTTAGGCATGTATCTGGCTGAAATTAACACAATGTTAATATAGGCGCATTGTCTAGAAAAACAATTTTAAGGTATGATAAAAACATATTCAAGAATTTAAATGTGATATGCTAAGGCTAACAATACGTCAGACGGTTAGATGAGATCAGACCTAATCAACACAGCGAGAGGAGTGGGCATCATGAAGAAAGCGAAATTGGTCATTATATGCACGCAAAACAGCGCACGCAGCCAAATAGCAGAAGCCTTTTTCAAAAAATATGGTGATAATATGTTGGAGGTTCACAGTGCTGGTTTTGAGCCTACAGAAGTAAATCCATATGCGGTAGAGGTTATGAATGAGATTGGCATTGACATTAGCGGCCAGCATTCCAAAAGTGTTCGGGAGTTTTTAGGGAAAATGTCATTTGGCTATGTCATTGCTGTTTGTAAAAAGGCTGAAGGCAAGTGCCCCGTGATATTTCCAGGAGCGCGGCAGTTGTTATCCTGGCCCTTTGATGATCCAGCTGCATTCGAGGGAACAGAAGAAGAAACGCGGCAAAAGTTCCGGCAGGTGCGTGATGAAATTGAAGAGACGGTCAAGGAATGGTTACAGGAATACCGTGGTCAGCAGGATCATCTAAAATAAAATTGCCACTAGTAGGTAAAATCTGGTGGTTTTATGAGGTGGGTTATTATGAAAATTATTATCATTGGTGGGGTAGCTGCTGGCACTTCTGCAGCAGCCAAAGCAAGAAGAAACAATGAAAATGCTCAAATTACATTATTTGATGCAGACCGTGATGTATCCTATTCAGGATGCGGCTTGCCGTACTTTATTGGAACTGAAGTGGAAGGACGGGAACAATTAGTTCCCAGGGATGCCGCATTCTTCAAGCAGAAATATAATGTGGATGTATACACCAGACATCAAGTGTTAGAAATTCAGCCACAAAGTAAAGTACTTACGGTACAGAATTTAGTTACGCAAGAAATCTTTCAGGAAAAGTATGATAAACTGGTTGTTGCTACTGGTGCAAAAACCGTTGTGCCTGCTATAGAGGGGGGCAATAAGCCCAATGTATTTTATTTACGGAATGTAATCAATGCCGACCGTATCCGTGAACAAGTGCTAACAGCCAATCCCAAATCGGCTGTTATTGTCGGGTCTGGATTTATCGGCCTTGAAATGGCGGAAAACTTAACAGCTAGAGGAATCGCTGTTAGTGTTGTGGAAATGGCAGGGCACGTTATGCCTGCGTTAGATCAGGATATGGCGGTATACGTAGCAGATCATCTGGTGGAGAAAGGCGTACAGGTAATCGTCAACGATTCAGTGATTCGCCTGGAAGGAGAACCTTCCGTCAGTAAAGTGATATTGAAAAGCGGCAAAGAAATCGACGCGGATTTTGTGATCATGGCTGCCGGGGTAAGACCCAATGTAGAACTAGCCCAAAAGGCAGGTATTGAACTCGGATCAACAGGAGCCATCAAGGTCAATCGGAAGATGCAGACCAATATAGATGATATCTATGCGTGCGGTGACTGCGCGGAAAGTTACTCTTTAATTACCGGGAAACCTTTGTATCGGCCGTTAGGTTCTACTGCCAATAAAATGGGACGAATCACTGGTGATCAGATAACCGGTGGTGATTTGGAGTTCCGGGGAATTTTGGGGACAGGTATATTTAAAGTGTTTGATATAGCAGTAGGTCAGACTGGTCTTACAGAAAAGGAAGCAAAAAAAGAAGGCTATGAAGTTGTTGTTTGTCATAATATTAAACCAGACAAGCCCGAATATTATCACGGCAGTGAGATGGTCATTAAGGCGGTTGCCGATCAAAGCACTGGCGAGGTTCTGGGGGTGCAGATTGTCGGAAAATCCGGCGTCGATAAACGAATGGATGTCTTTGTGACCGCCATTACTTTCGGTGCGAAAGCAGAAGATTTATTCCATTTGGATTTAGCTTATGCACCGCCCTTTTCGACGACTAAAGACCCGGTGATGTATACCGGCATGATTCTGGATAATGCCATTAGGCGCGGCAGAGGACTGATGACTCCCGCTGCGTTACAAGAAAAAATAAAAAATGGTGAAGAAGTGCAGATTATCGATGCCAGGGTGACCAAGCAATATAAAGATGCCCATGTCGAGGGTGCAGTGAGTATCCCCCAGGAGCAAATCCGCGCAGCGCTTGATTCCCTTGATAAAGAAAGGGTTACAGTTACTTATTGTAATAAAGGGGTTACCGGGAATGCCGCTCAAAATATTCTAATCAATAATGGCTTTAAGAACGTATATAACTTGTCGGGCGGCTATAAAAATTATAGCGAGCAAGGCAAGAAGTAAACGGTGTCTTTTGGCTATCATGCATATGCAGGGAAAAGGAAGACATGTTTAAAAAGGTTGGTTGCAGAAATGTGACCAGCCCTTTTTCTAATATTGACAGTTTTTGGATAGTAACACATAATACATCTAAGGGCTATGCACTTTCTGGTGTTACCATCGTGATTATTGCCAGCTATCTGACCGGTAAACTCAAATTGGGACATTTGGTGGGGATTGAGCGGCCTCAATCCCTGAGGTAGGGGCGAAACAAGTTCCAGATAACTTGAAGCGACTTTTTGGTGCTGGTGTACTTAGCAATAAGCTTTATAGATAAAAGATAAGCAACGAGGAGGAACCAAAATGACTAGTAAAATTGTCAATATAAAAGCGTTAGAGATTTTAGACTCGCGCGGAAACCCGACAGTGCGGGTTAGAGTGGAACTGGATAACGGGATTACAGCTTCGGCATCTGTTCCATCGGGGGCATCTACTGGGGAAAATGAGGCATTGGAACTCAGAGATGGCGACAAGGAGAGATACGGCGGCAAAGGCGTATTAAAAGCGGTAGCCAATGTCAATGAACGCATTGCCCCTAAACTGATTGGCATGAATGCTAGCGAACAAGAAGTGATTGACCGTCGGATGATTGAGTTGGATGGGACACTAACCAAAGCGAATTTAGGAGCCAATGCCATATTGGGTGTTTCTATGGCGGTAGCTAGAGCGGCGGCGATGGCTAAAGGGATGCCACTTTATGCTTATTTAAGCAATTCGGAAGTTATTCGCTTACCAGTACCCATGATGAACATTCTTAATGGTGGCAAGCACGCCGATAACAATGTGGACTTTCAAGAGTTTATGGTAGTGCCGATCGGTGCGCTTACATTTGCCAAAGCGCTTAGGTATGGTGTGGAAACTTTTCATGCTTTAAAGAAAATCCTCGGAGATAGAGGCTATGTTACGAGTGTTGGCGATGAAGGCGGCTTTGCTCCCAACTTAAAGAGCAATGAGGAAGCCTGTGAGGTTATTATTGAGGCTATACGAGCTGCAGGCTATGTGCCGGGCGTGGATATTGCCCTAGCCCTTGATCCGGCGGCCAGCTCTTTTTGTGAAGATGGCATGTATCATTTAGTTAAGTCAGGACAAGGCAAAAAAACCAGCAGTGAAATGACTCAATTATATAAGTCCTGGGCGAAAAAATATTACATCGTTTCCATTGAGGATGGCTTAGCGGAAAACGATTGGGATGGGTTTAAGGAGCAAACTGCTGTATTAGGTCATATACTTCAAATCGTGGGTGATGATAATTATGTGACTAATACCAAACTCATTGCTCGCGGTATTAAGGAAAGAAGCTCGAATGCAGCACTGATTCAACTTAACCAGATTGGCTCGGTAACGGAAGCTATCCAAGCTGTTGATCTTTGCCGTAAGGCCAATTGGGGCTATGTTATTTCCCACCGTTCTGGTGAAACAGAAGACACGTTCCTGGCTGACTTTGCGGTGGCCATGGGTGGCGGTCAGATTAAGACTGGTTCGGCTTGCCGCAGTGAGCGAATTGCTAAATACAACCGATTGCTGGAAATTGAAGCTGAGTTGGTTGCAGCACCCGTCTTTACAAATCCTTGGGTTTAAGATATAACCGCTAATGTTGGATACTATGTCCCGAAGTCAGGAGAAACTAAGATGGTAAGCAATGTTTGAATGTTTTTCGTAATATATTAAAAAATATTATAAATTCAGTATATTGTGGCAGGAGATCTTATTAACAATGTAGAAGTATACCACTATAGACAGAAGGAATCAATAATATAGTTGGTTAGCATGATAATCAAAGATAAATAAAAAATTTAATTTTCAGTATATTTGCAGGATTTTAAAATAAGATGTAGAAGTAATAAATATACAGAGTACTTTTTGTTAGAGAAACCTAAATGAATATCTTTGGGCTAGAGATAAAGAGAAGTCCGTTTATTCCTCTTGATATGTATATATGGGGGCGTGAATGGAGTTCTCTTTTTTGTCTAAATATTTAATGGAAAAGGATGGTGATTGAGGAAAAAAAAGGAATGTAGTCTAGTAGTTAGCGAGGGGAAAGCTCTATACGTATTAAACGATTAAGGAGGACTTATATTATGACAACTCCATTTTTAGGAGAATTTCTCGGGGTAATGACACTTATTATTTTGGGTGACGGTGTTGTAGCTAATTCACTGTTAAAGAATTCAAAAGCAGAGGGTGCTGGCTGGGTAAACATTATCATTGGTTGGGCCGTTGGTGTACTTATGGGAGTCTTTGTTGCTGTTGCATGTGGTGCACCGCAAGCTGATCTTAATCCTGCTGTCACTTTTGCAAAAATGTTAAATGGTGTATATACCACATCAGATTCAATTATAATTATGCTTTCACAAGTCGCTGGAGGCTTTGCTGGTGGTACTATCGTGTGGTTATTCTTCCGTGGTAACTGGGAAATATCGGAAGATAAAGGCGCTAAATTGGCGGTTTTTTGCACTGGCCCAGCCATTCGCAATTATTCGCAGAATCTTTTATGTGAAATTATCGCAACCTTTATGTTAATTTTCGCGATTTTTGCTATGTTCTCCAAAGGTGTTGGCGCATTTTCACCAGGATTTGGTCCACTTATGGTTGGTGTTCTGGTTTTAGGTCTTGGTGCAAGTTTAGGTGGTACCACTGGTTACGCAATGAATCCTGCTCGTGATCTTGGTCCTCGTATTGCTCATGCTATTTGGCCTATTGCAGGCAAAGGTACTTCTGATTGGGCCTACTCTTGGGTTCCAGTAGTTGGCCCGCTAATTGGTGGAGGAATTGCGTTTGCTATATCGAAAGGTCTTGGTCTAATTTAGTAAATATATAATAAAAATTAGAAGGAGTGACTTTTGAAATGACTAAAAAATATGTAATGGCCCTTGATGCAGGTACAACTAGTAACAGAGCGATTATTTTTGACCAAGACTCTAATATTATTGCAGTAGCGCAAAAAGAATTTACTCAAATATTTCCTAAAGCTGGTTGGGTTGAGCATGATGCGGACGAAATTTGGAGCACGCAACATGATGTAATGCAACAAGTTTTACAAAAAGCTGGATTAAGTGCAACTGATATTTCTGCAATTGGTATCACGAACCAAAGAGAAACTGCAGTTGTTTGGGATAAAACTACTGGTAGACCTGTCTATAATGCAATCGTTTGGCAATCTCGTCAAACCATGGATATTTGCAACGACTTAAAAGCAAAAGGCTTAGAAGGCGAATTCCAACAAAAAACTGGTTTAGTCGTTGATGCTTACTTCTCAGGTACTAAAGTGAAATGGATTTTGGACAATGTAGAAGGCGCACGTGCTAAAGCAGAGAATTGCGAGTTATTGTTTGGTACCATTGACACTTGGCTAATTTGGAAGTTGACTGGTGGAAAAGTACATGTTACTGATTACTCCAATGCTTCTCGTACATTAATGTACAACATTCGCGAATTGAAATGGGATGAAAAACTTCTTGAGTATTTAACTGTACCTGCTTGCGTCCTTCCTGAAGTTAAATCTTCAAGCGAAGTATATGGTCAAACAGATGTTGCTATATTTGGTGCAGCTGTGCCTATTTCTGGTGCTGCTGGTGACCAACAAGCTGCTTTATTTGGTCAAACTTGCTTCCAACCTGGTATGGCGAAAAACACTTACGGAACTGGCTGCTTCATGTTAATGAACACTGGCAGTAAAGTGTATGAGTCTAAAAATGGCTTGTTAACTACAATTGCTTGGGGTCTTAATGGCAAAGTGGATTATGCTTTAGAAGGCAGTATCTTCGTTGCAGGTTCAGCTGTTCAATGGTTGCGTGATGGTTTGCGCTTATTAGAAGCTGCTCCTGATTCTGAATATATTGCTAAAAAAGTAAAAGACGCTGATGGCGTATATGTAGTACCTGCTTTTGTTGGTCTTGGTGCTCCATACTGGGATATGAAAGCTCGCGGTGCGATCCTCGGATTGACTCGTGGAACTAGCAAATCTCATGTTGTTCGCGCAACTTTGGATTCCATGGCATACCAAACAAAAGATGTTTTAAGTGCAATGGAAGCGGATTCAAGCATTAAATTACAAGCTTTGAAAGTAGATGGCGGTGCTGTTGCTAACAACTTGTTAATGCAATTCCAAGCAGATATTTTAGGCGTCCCAGTTGATCGTCCTAAGGTTACTGAAACAACTGCGCTTGGTGCAGCTTACCTTGCAGGTTTGGCTGTTGGCGTATGGAAAACAAAAGAAGAGCTTGTTAGCACTTGGCAATTAGATAATCGTTTTGAGCCTTCTATGGATGCTGAAGAAAGTGCAAAATTATACAAAGGTTGGCAAAAAGCGGTTAAACGCGCTATGAACTGGGAAGACTAATTCTAGTATTAATTTCATAATGTAAAGGGCTGAGATATGAGATCCCTTTGTGTTCGTCAAACGGATACAAAGGGATCCCCTTTGCTTGTATCGACTAATAAGGTAACAACTTATGTTACTTATTAGAAATAAAGAAGACTTGGCTCAGATGGAGTTTTAACTCCAGCTGAATCTTAGTCGCACTTATCCAGGGGCTTAGCCGCTCTTAACTCCTACTTACAGAAGATGAGTCTTAGAGCGGTTTAGTCATCGGATAAAATGTTCAATTTGACTATAAATTCGAAAAAAAACGATTATTTATGGCAAGAAGGAATTGGTTTACAAGGCGGAGAAAGCCAAAGATGCAGGGAAACGCCCTGTTTCATTTATTTATTTTACGAAGGGGTATTGAGATGCAAAAGGCGACAGTTGTTGTAATTGGTGGCGGTGCCACAGGAGTTGGAATTCTGCGCGATTTGTGCATGCGGGGAGTCGATGCGATTCTTATTGAGCAGCAAGATCTAGCGTATGGTACTAGCTCTCGTTATCATGGACTCTTGCATAGCGGCGGACGTTATGCAGTAAAGGATGCTGAGGCAGGTAAAGAGTGTATTGAAGAAAATACAATCTTACGTAAAATCGGTAGACATTGTGTAGAGCAAACAGAAGGCTTTTTTGCTCGAACTCACTTGGATGATGAGGATTTCGAAGGGAAATGGGTAGAAGCTTGTGCTAAGGTTGGTATTCCGACGATTCCTATTTCCGTAGAGGAAGCACGTCGTCTAGAACCAAATTTGAGTGCTAAAATAAAATCTGTATATCGCGTACCTGATGCTGCAATTGATGGTTTTCGTATGGTTTGGCAAAACGTGGCATCCGCTCGTAAGTACGGCGGAAGGGTCATGACCTATACTACGGTTGTTGGTATTGAACATAGCAACAATCAAGTAGTAGGTATGAAAGTCAAGAATACGTTAACTGGCGAAGTCAGTAATATTGCTTGCGATTTTATCGTCAGTGCTGCTGGTTCTTGGGCTGGAGAAATTGCTGCTTTGGCAGGGATTACAGTCAATGTACAACCAGATAGAGGTACGTTGATTGCATTTAATCATCGTATTGCAAGTCGTATTATTAATCGTTTGCGTCCCGCATCGGATGGAGATATTTTTGTTCCCCACGGTTCTATTACTATTTTAGGGACTACTTCTGCATCTGTAGATAAACCAGATGATACGATTCCTAATGCAAAAGAAGTAGTAGAATTGTTAAATATCGGGGAAGCTTTATTCGAAGATTTAAGAAGTTATCGTATGCTTAGAGCATTTGCAGGCACGAGACCACTTTATAGCGCGGATCCTAATGCAAAAGGCCGTGGTGCATCCCGTGGTTTTGTCACTCTAGATCATGCTCATGATGGACTTAAAGGTTTTGTCAGCGTAGTTGGTGGTAAGTTTACTACCTATCGTTTAATGGCGGAAAAAGTAACAGATTTAGTATGTAATTACCTGAATGTAAAAACGCCTTGTCGTACGGCGCTGGAGGATCTTGTTGATGACGCATCTCCAGCACTTATGGCGAAAGCACGCTTATATTTCCCTGCTTATGGAGCAGAACTTGCAGCTTCTCGTTTAGGTTCAGAAGGCTTGGAAAAAGTAATTGATCGTATGCAGGCAAAACCTGAAAAACGTCAGTTATTATGTGAATGCGAAAATGTAACTATGGCTGAGGTGGAAGAGGCAGCCGCTGATAGTACTAGCTTTATGATTAGTGACGTTCGCCGTAAGACCCGTATGGGCATGGGAACTTGCCAAGGTGCTTTTTGTACCTTCCGTAGTGTTGGTGCGGTAGATGCCAATGGATTATCATGGGGCAAAGATACAAATGTATTATTTAAAGAATTCCTACAAGGTCGCTGGAAAGGGATTCGTCCTATTTTATGGGGAAATGTTATGCGTGAAATGGAACTGACCCGAGGAATCTATGAAGGAACTTTAAACATAAATGGAGCGATTGATGATGAGGGAAAATGATATCATAGTAATAGGCGGCGGGTTAGCAGGTCTGACAGCGGCAGCTGTAGCGGCGAAACGCGGTAAAAAGGTAATGGTATTGTCCTTAGGGGCCGGTACTTTGACAATTGGCGGCGGTATTGTTGATGTAATTGGATATTTGGATGGTAATAAACCAGTAGCTACGCCAAGTGCAGGCTTACTGCAATTGCCAGCGGAACATCCATACAAAAAAATTGGTCGTCCTGCCATTGAAGACGCAATCAAATTCTTTAAAGAGATCTGCGAAGAAGAGGGATATCCTTATATGGGAAACCTTGATACCATGCAATGGGTACCAACGGCAGCTGGTACAATCAAACCTACCTGTTTAATTCCAAAAACCATGAATACAGAAGAACTTCAAAAAGCAAACAAGGTAATTGTATTGGGATTTGAATCACTTAAAGATTTTTACCCACAATTAATCACTAAAAACTTTAAGAAGATTTCTCGATTTAAAGATAAAGAATATGAAACAGTTATGATTGATCCGAATTTGGCAGAAGGCCGTGATGTCACTGCATTGGATGTAGCTCGTTGGCTTGATACAGAAGAAGGAATTTCCGAATGTATCACTAAAATGCGTAACGTAATTCAGCCAGGCAGCGTAGTTATCATTCCACCAGTACTTGGGACACGTCCTAATTACCGCATCGCTGATCGATTGGAACAAGCTCTGCAATGTCATTTTATTGAAACGGCATCTGTGCCTCCTTCCATTACTGGTTTACGTCTTCGTACAATGATGGTTAGCTACTTGAAAAAAATCGGTGTTCGTATTGTGGAACAAGCGACAGTTGCTAAGTCCATTGTAGAAGCTGATAAATGTGTGGCTGTAATAACAGAAGGCATTGATAGAGAACGTACCTATTATGCAAAATCATTTATTTTAGCAAATGGTGGTTTCTACGGTGGTGGCTTACTTGCAGAACCAGGAAAAGTTATCGAACCTATTTTCAATTTGCCTGTAGAGGCTCCTGAAGACCATGAAATGTGGGCGAATTATTCTTTATTCTCCAATGAAGCACAGCCTTTTGCAAAACTTGGTTTAGAAGTTGACGAAAAAATGCGTCCTCTTGATGCCGATGGCAAAGTCATTTTAAATAACGTCTTTGTTGCTGGGCGGAATCTGCGCGGTTACGATTACTCTTTTGAGAAATCAGGTAATGGTGTAGCAATTGCGTCAGGTTATCAAGCGGCTATGTCAGTGTAAGGGGAGAAAAAATAATGAAGAAACATCATAATAATCCAGATAGTTGTACAGCTTGTACAGTATGTATTGCTAATTGCCCAGTGACAGCTGCGACACGTAAATTTCGTGGCCCTAAAATGGTTGGCCCAACCTTAGAGAGAATGAGATTATCTCACGAGGATGTTGAACCTTCTTTAGAATATTGCTCTAATTGTAAGAATTGTGATATGTCATGTCCTTCTGGCGTTCCTATTTCTACGCTTAATATGTTAGCGAGAGCTAAATACTATAAAACTCGTAAACATAGCTTACGGGATTGGATTTTATCTCATGGCGAAAAAATGGCAAAGTTGAGTGCGGCTACACCTGGTATGGCTAACTTCGGCATGAAAATGAGTCGTGGCATTTTGAAACAGATTGGTATTTCTGATAAAGCTCCATTGCCAGCTTATGCCCCTAAATCCTTTAGTAAGTTGTTTAAGGCGTTAAAACAAAAAAGTTATCCTGATAAAGTTGTTTTTTATCCTGGCTGCTTTATTAATTACAACGACCCTCAAGTAGGGATGGATTTTGTCGCTGTTATGCAAGCCAATAAATTTGAAGTGATTGTAGAAGATGGTCTTGTATGCTGTGGTTCACCTTTAGTCGTAAATGGCTTTTTAGATGAGGCAGAAGAAAATGCGAAAACAAATATCCAAATCCTTAAAAAATGGACGGATAAAGGTTACCCTGTTATTACTTGCTGCACCAGCTGTGGCTTAATGCTTAAGCAGGAGTATCAAGAATTATTCCATATTGAAGGTGTTCAAGAATATGCAAAACATTTGTATGATGCAGGTGAGTTCTTGCTGGATCTTCATGATCAAGGACGTTTAAATACGGATTTTGGTACTCTAAATGAAAAATACATGTATCACTCTCCTTGCCATTTACGGGCGCAAGGTATGGGATTGCCAGGTTTAGATTTATTGGCTTTAATTCCAGGACTTGATGTGCAAGATGTGGATGGTGGTTGCTGTGGTATTTCGGGTAACTATGGCTTTAAAGCTGAGAAATATGATATTGCCATGAGTATTGGTTCGACTTTATTTGATAAGATTAAAGAGAGCCGTCTTGATACGGTTGTTTCTGAATGTGGAACATGCCGGCTGCAAATTGGACACGGCGCTAATGTGAAAACATTGCATCCAATGACGTTAGTACGTAGAGCTTATGAGGCAAAACAAAAGTAGCTTGAAAAATGGGTTCATAGATTCCTCGTTTATGCTACAAAATGGTGCTAATTGCCATGAAATAGCAAATAGCTGTTGGGAAAAATGAAGTTAGGTTCTACGTTAAGATTGTTATGTAATAAAAAATAAAGACAAACTTATAGCATTTTGGAATGGGGGAAATCCTTATGTTGCAAAAAAAAGTGGTTCTATTTCATTTGACAACAGTGTTGCTCATTGGTATATTAACATCATGGTTAGTAGAATATATTGGGAGCCTAGGAACGTTACTATTCGTTATAGCTATGGCAATTATTTCGACAATTGCCTTATTCAGAACTTGGCCTAAGGCTGGAGACATAGAGAAAAGTCAGGCTCAATCTTCTGTAATAAGGGACGATTCCGTAACTAAGGTAGATATGTATGGTATTGCAGAAGACTTATCTTTTATATCCCAACAATTAGCTTGGGTAACAGGACATAGTAACACAGCTCTCAAAAAACTCACGCAACAATCAAATAGTATTGCAGGCGAAAGTGAAACAACTGCTAGCAGTGCTCAAGAGGCTTCTGCTGGTGTAGAAGAAATCGCTTCGAATGCTGCTGTTGTAGCGAATGCCTCGCAGCAAGCTCTAGAACAATGCCAACATTCTTCTCAACTGGTACTGAAAAATCAGCAGCAGATTACCCAGGCTAGCAATACCATGCTAGAAGTAGCTCAGGTAGTGCAAACCTCTGTTAATGATATGGAAGAACTTACTATCGCGTCTAAAAAAATTGGCGCTTTTGTTGGTAAAATTCAAGGAATTGCCAGCCAAACGAACTTACTCGCACTCAATGCAGCGATTGAAGCAGCTCGTGCTGGCGAGCAAGGACGGGGTTTTGCCGTAGTGGCAGAAGAAGTACGTAAATTGGCTAGTGAGAGTGAAGTCATTACCCGTGAAGTAGAAGAAACGGTAAAAGATGTTACAAATCGCACAAATTATGTTACTTCTCATATGCAGGGGAGCAAAGAGCAAATTCATGGGATTGAACAAATAGCAAGACAATCTGCAGACAGTATGCAGGAAGTTGTCGATAACGTTAACCAAATCGAAGATACTGTAGCAAAGTTATGCAATTTGTCAAGAGATCAACAGATGACTACAGAACAAATGGCCGTGGCAGTAGAGAGTATTGGAACAGCTACTGTTGAAATTGCAGCGGGCACACAAGAAGCGTTGCAAAGCATTGGTCAACAGGAAAAAGATATTGAAGAAGTGTATGTTTTAACAAAAAAAATGACAGCCGCTGTCGATAAAATACAAGAAGTTGCTAGCTTATTTAAAACAGGGAAAGAATTAGTATTTGGATTTAATCCTTTTACATCTCCACAAGTGATTAAGGAAAACTATACGCCGATATTAGAGGAGATTGCCAAGAAATTAGGATTTCAGTCAAGAGTTATTATCGTTTCTGATTATGATTCTTTAGGACGGTCCTTACTGAATGGTACTATTGATATAGGGTGGTTTTCGCCTTTTGCTTATGTTTCTGCAAAAGATAAAGGTGACATTAATCCACTGGTAACCACGGTAGTGAATCAAAATCCGTCCTATCATGGTTATATCATTGCTCGTAAAGATAAAGCGTTTCAATCAATAGATAGTTTACAGGGTAAGCGTTTTGCCTTTGTTGATAAACAGTCTGCTTCTGGTTATGTGTATCCTAAGGCTATGTTATTAGAACAAGGGAAAAATCCTGACAAGTTTTTTGCTGAAACAGTCTTCTTAGGCAGTCACAATCGGGTAATTGATGCAGTCTTAGAAGGCAGTGTCGATGCAGGTGCTACTTACTCAGAGGCAATGGAAAGTGCCAAAGTAAGTGGACTTGCAGTTCATAATTTGGTAATATTAAAACAAACGGAACCCATACCAAAAGATGTTATTGCTGGGCGACCTGGGCTTGATCAACAATTGTTGGCAAGTTTAAAACAGGTTTTTATAGAAAACACGGATAAGACATCAAAACACGCTTCATTAATGAAAAATACTGGATTAAATGGTTTTATTGAAGCCCAGGACCAAGTGTATGATGTCATTAGGAAAGCAGCCAAAGTATTAAAATAAGAAAAAAGTAAAGTGAGAGTGAACGTAGTAATATGATCAAAAAGACGAAAATTGTTTGTACAATGGGACCAAGTACTGGTAAACCAGAAATCATGGAAAAATTAATTGAATCAGGTATGAATGTAGCACGTTTTAATTTTTCTCATGGTGATCATGCAGAACACGGTGTTCGTATTAACATGATGCGTACTGCAAGTGCAAAACTAAATAAACCAGTTGCATTGCTTCTAGACACTAAGGGCCCAGAAATGCGTCTTGGTAATTTTGTCGAAGGTAAAGTTACCATTGAACAAGGACAAAAATTCATTTTAACTTCTAGAGACGTGGAAGGAACCAAAGAAATTTGTTCCGTCAACCATAGATTCTTGCCTCAAGAAGTAGCACCAGGCAATCAAATTCTTCTGTCTGATGGCTTAATCTGTCTTGCCGTTGACAAAGTAGAAGGCGATGACATTTATACAACTGTACTTAATACAGGTGTAATTGGTAACAGAAAACGTGTGGCAGCACCTGGCGTGTCTGTAAACTTACCACCTTTGTCTGAACAAGATGTGAAGGATGTATTGTTTGCTGCGAAAGAAGGTATGGATTTTATTGCTGCATCTTTCATCCAAAGAGCTGCGGATGTATTGACAATTAGAAAATTATTGGAAGAAGTAAATTCTGATATCCATATCATTTCTAAAATTGAAAATGCAGAAGGCGTAAAAAACATTGATGAAATCATCAAAGTATCCGACGGAATTATGGTAGCTCGTGGTGACCTTGGCGTAGAAATTCCTACGGAAGAAGTGCCTTTAGTACAAAAAATGATTATCGAGAAGTGTAATAAACTAGGCAAACCTGTTATTACAGCAACACAAATGTTAGAATCTATGATCAACAATCCTCGTCCAACTCGGGCAGAAGCAAGTGATGTGGCTAATGCTATTATGGACGGTACTGATGCGATCATGCTAAGTGGTGAAACGGCTAGCGGAGACTATCCAGTAGAAGCAGTTCAAATGATGGCAAAAATTGCAATTCGTACCGAACAAGCTTTACAATATAGCGAAATGTTACACAATAAAGGTGTTTTAACCCAACGTACTACGACAGAAGCAATCAGTCATGCGACGGTACAAGTAGCTCATGAATTAAGTGCTGCATCAATTATTACTGACACGCAAACTGGATATACTGCTCGTATGGTATCAAAATATCGTCCATTAGCCCATATCGTGGCTGTTACTCCTAATGAAAGAACAGTTCGTAAAATGCAAGTTATGTGGGGCGTACAACCTGTTCTGCGTGCTGCTGCAAAAAATAGTGATGAAATGGTTGAAAATGCTATTAAGAGTGCATTGGCTTCCGGTATTGTAAGTGAAGGCGACTTAGTTGTCATTACAGCTGGCGTTCATGCAACTGGTACAGGAACTACGAATATGATTCGTGTACATGTTGTAGGCAATGTTTTGTTACGTGGCGTAGGGATTGGCCAAACAGCAGTAACTGGTAAAGTTTGTATAGCCCATTCTATGAAGGATGTAGAAAGTAAATTCAAACCAGGCGAAATTTTAGTAGTATCCAATGTAGACGAAGAAACAGCGAGATTTGCTGCTAAGGCATCTGCTATCATTGCGGAAGAAGGCGGATTGACTTCTCACGCTGCTATTGTTGGTATTAGTGCAGGAATTCCTGTTATTGTTGGTGTAGACGGAGCAACGGAACGTTTAACAGATGGCACTGTTATTACTGTGGATGCAGCTCGTGGACTTGTATATAGCGGTGAAATCAACGCAAGATAGTAGTTTGAAAATTATTTACAATTATTTCTCATGAATTTTGGAAATAGAAGCAGGAGTTACCTGTTGTATGGCGAAGAATACTAATAAAATAGTATAGCTTACGCTGTGTTATATTTTTTTAGCAGGATGGGACAAAATTTGCGCCATGGGGACGGAAAATGTCCCAGAGGGAAAGTTAATGTGGAAAAAAACTGTCCAACTTCATCGAAAAATTGCTCCTGAGTTTATTGCGACTATTGAAGAAAGATACGATATCTTGCGATCAATTCAACATGTCGAGCCTGTAGGGCGTAGAGCGTTAGCTGCTATCTTAGATAAAGGCGAACGAGTTGTAAGAGCCCAAGTGGATTTTTTGAAAAATGCTGGTTTAGTAGATGTTTCTTCTATGGGGATGACAATCACCCGTGAAGGACAGCTCATGTTGAAGGATTTGTCGGAATATATAAAAGTTCTTCATGGACTTACCGTATTAGAAGATGAACTTTCGGAGAAATTAGGACTTAAGCAGGTTATTATCATTCCTGGTGATAGTGAGACTGATACAACGGTTCGCAGGGAACTAGGTCGAGCTGCTGCTAATGTTTTGGCCCAGTACTTAATAAAAGATGATATGATTGTTGCCGTCAGTGGTGGAACTATTATGGCCAATGTGGCAGAATCCATTCATTTTACACAACCGACAGTTACTGTTGTTCCAGCCCGGGGCGGACTTGGTGAAAAGGTGGAAAACCAGGCCAATACCATTGCTGCTGCGATGGCGAACAAATTAGGCGGAAAGTATCGTATGATTCACGTTCCAGAAGGTGTCAGTGAAGAAATGGTCGGCGCGATGATGGCAAATAATAGCAATATCCTTACTGTGGCAGATATGATTAAGCGTGCCGATGTTCTGATACATGGTATCGGTCAAGCCAGAGAAATGGCTGTAAGGCGAGGCTTTGATGAGGAATTTGTATCTAAATTAATTAGTAGTGGTGCAGTTGGCGAAGCATTAGGTCATTATTGCACCTTAGAAGGTAAAAATATTTATATTACCAGTAGTGTGGGTTTACATTTGGATGATTTGGCAGATATCGGTGTAGTAGTAGCTGTAGCTGGAGGCCAAAAAAAGGCCGAGGCTATTGTCGCTGTTACTAGCGCAGGTGGAGAGGACGTACTGATTACAGACGAATCGGCTGCCAAAGCCATTCAGAGTATAATATAAGCTTTAATAGCATATCCATGAATGTTATTAGGCAAAAACAAACATATTATAATGGGGAGGTTTTTTTAAATGGCAGTAAAAGTAGCGATCAATGGTTTTGGACGTATTGGACGTCTTGCATTCCGGCAAATGTTTGGGGCAGAAGGATATGAAGTTGTTGCAATCAATGACTTAACAAGCCCTAAAATGCTTGCACATTTATTGAAGTATGATTCAGCTCAAGGTACTTATGCTTTAGCTAGTAAAGTATCTTTTGGTGAAGATTCTATCACTGTTGACGGCAAAGAAATCAAAATCTATAAATCAGCAAAAGCAGAAGAATTACCATGGGGCGAACTTGATGTAGATGTTGTTCTTGAATGTACAGGTTTCTATACTTCCAAAGAAAAAGCTTCTGCACATATCAAAGCGGGCGCTAAAAAAGTTGTTATCTCTGCTCCAGCAGGAACGGATCTTCCTACAGTTGTTTATAATGTAAATCACGATATATTAAAAGCTAGCGATACAGTTATTTCAGCAGCTTCTTGCACGACAAACTGCTTAGCTCCTATGGCGCAAGCGCTTCACAAATTGGCTGCTATTAAAAGCGGTATCATGACAACAATTCACGCTTATACTGGCGATCAAATGACTCTTGACGGCCCTCAAAGAAATGGTGACCTTCGCAGATCCCGTGCTGCTGCAGTTAATATCGTTCCTAACTCTACTGGTGCTGCTAAAGCAATCGGTTTAGTTATCCCTGAATTAAATGGTAAATTGATCGGTTCCGCACAACGCGTTCCTACACCAACTGGTTCTAGCACGATTTTAATCGCAGTTGTTGAAGGTTCTGTTACAAAAGATCAAGTTAATGCAGCTATGAAAGCAGCAGCTGATGAATCTTTTGGCTACACTGAAGAAGAATTGGTATCCAGCGATATCGTTGGTATCAGATATGGTTCCTTATTCGATGCTACACAAACAATGGTAGCTCCTATGGATAACGGAATGACACAAGTCCAAGTTGTTTCTTGGTACGACAATGAAAATAGCTACACAAGCCAAATGGTTCGTACAATTAAGTATTTTTCCGAACTTGCATAGTTTTTAAGGATTTTACGGCCCGGCCTTTTTGGGCCGGGCAATATTTTTAAGGAGAAAGAAAAATGTTGAATAAAAAGTCTATTAGAGACATCGATGTTGCCGGCAAGAAAGTTTTTATTCGCGTTGACTATAATGTTCCTATGGATAAAGCAGGTAATATTACCGAGGATACTCGTATTCGCGCTACATTGCCAACGCTTAACTATTTGCTAGAAAAGAATGCTGCTATCATTATTGCCAGCCATTTAGGACGTCCTAAAGGGGCAGTTGTGCCTGAGTTTTCTTTAAAACCGGTAGCAGAAAGACTTTCTACCTTAATTGGAAAAGAAGTAATCGTTGCTCCTGATTGTGTTGGTTCTGAAGTGGAAGCTCTTGCAAAAGATCTGAAACCAGGACAAATTCTACTATTAGAAAATCTTCGCTATCATAAAGCCGAAGAAAAGAACGATCCAGAATTTTCTCGCCAATTAGCAAGTTTAGCAGATGTAGCAGTAAATGATGCATTTGGTGTATCCCACCGAGCACATGCTTCTGTAGAAGGAATTACTAAGTACTTACCAGCTGTAGCTGGCCTTTTAATGGAAAAAGAAATTCAGTTTGTTGGTCAGACAGTAGCCAATCCAACTCATCCTTTTGTAGCAATCATTGGTGGTGCAAAAGTATCTGATAAAATTGGCGTAATTGAAAATCTACTTAGCAAAGTAGATACTCTCATCATTGGTGGCGGTATGGCAAATACCTTTCTTGCAGCTCAAGGTTATAATATTGGCAAATCTTTACTGGAAGCTGATAAAGTTGAATTGGCAAAAAGTCTAATTGCTACAGCTAAAGAACGTGGTGTAAACTTACTATTACCTACGGATGTTGTGATTGCTGATAAATTTGCTGCTGACGCACAGAAGAAAGCAGTAGCCGTAGATCAAATTGACAGTGAATGGATGGCCCTTGATATTGGACCAAACACTGCTGAAGGTTATGCCAAGGCTTTAGAAACAGCAAAAACGGTAGTTTGGAATGGACCTATGGGTGTATTTGAAATGGACGCTTTCGCAAATGGTACAGAAACTGTAGCTAAGGCCGTAGCTGCATCCAGTGCCATTAGTATTGTTGGTGGCGGGGATTCCATTGCAGCCTTAGAAAAAGTGGGTTTATCGAATAAAATCACTCACATTTCCACTGGTGGCGGTGCATCTTTAGAATTCTTAGAAGGCAAAGTACTGCCAGGAATTGCAGCGTTAGCTGATAAGTAAGCTGTAGCTTAAAAAGTGTTTGAACCACTGAGGACACAGAGAACGCAGAGGGGAGAGTGTGATGAGGTTGGGAGATTTATAAAATCTTCTCAGTGTCCTCTGCGCCTCTGTGGTTCAACGGTTCTATGGTTTGACTCAAAAGTACTATAAATGGAGGAATTTACAATGCGTAAACCAATTATTGCAGGTAACTGGAAATTACATAATACAGGAAGTCAAGGTGTGGCTTTAGTACAAGAATTAGCAAAATTAACTGCTGATGCAAAAAATGTAGACATCGTAGTATGTCCTACTTTTACAGCTTTAACAGCTGTAGCAAATGCATTAGCTGGTACTAACATTCATCTTGGCGCACAAAACTTACATTGGGAAAAGAAAGGTGCTTTCACTGGTGAAGTCACTGCTGAAATGCTTCGCGATGTATGTTGCGAGTATGTATTGGTTGGGCATTCCGAGCGCCGTCAATATTTCGCTGAAACAGATGAAACAGTAAATAAAAAGGTTAAGGCTGCTCTAGAAGCAAACCTTGTTCCTATTATGTGTGTAGGCGAATCTTTAGAAGAAAGAGAAGCGGGTACTACAGAAGTGCTTGTTGGTAAACAAGTACGTGCAGGTCTTGAAGGCTTGACAAAAGACCAAGTTGCTTCTTTAGTAATTGCTTATGAACCAATTTGGGCGATTGGTACAGGC
Source organism: Pelosinus sp. IPA-1 (assembly GCF_030269905.1). Classification (NCBI taxonomy): domain Bacteria; kingdom Bacillati; phylum Bacillota; class Negativicutes; order Selenomonadales; family Sporomusaceae; genus Pelosinus; species Pelosinus sp. IPA-1. The sequence continues at coordinate 66,938 of NZ_BSVC01000008.1, forward strand.
CGTACTGCTACTGCTGATCAAGCCAATGATGTTTGCGCTTTTGTTCGTCGTACTGTGGCTGAAGTTTTTGGTCAAGAAACGGCTGATAAGACTCGTGTACAATACGGCGGTAGTGTAAAAGCAGATAATATTGCTGAATTAATGGGTAAAAGCGACATTGATGGCGCATTAGTTGGTGGCGCAAGTCTTGACGCTGTTGGTTTTAGCAAAATCGTTAAATTTTAGGAGGCGATTTGGTGGGTAAATTAAAGGCACCGATTGCACTTGTAATTCTAGATGGATGGGGCATGGGAGACGAAAAAGATTTGTACAATGCAATTTGTCAATCGGAAACACCTCACATGAAACTGCTGTCTGAATTATATCCGAGTACAACATTAACTTGTTCCGGTGAAGCTGTTGGATTACCAGAAGGTCAAATGGGTAATTCGGAAGTAGGACATTTAAATATTGGTGCTGGGCGTGTTGTATATCAGGAATTAACGCGTATTACCAAAGAAATACGGGAAGGTGATTTTTTCACCAATCCAGTTTTGGTTAATGCCGTTGAACAAGCAAAAACCAAGGATAGTGCTCTTCATTTAATGGGTCTTGTGTCTGATGGAGGCGTACATAGTCATATCAACCACTTATACGCTTTGTTAGAACTTGCAAAACGCCATGATTTGAAAAAGGTATATGTCCATGCCTTCCTGGACGGTCGGGATGTGCCACCGTCTAGCGGTATTGAATATATCAAAGCCTTGGAAGACAAAATCAAAGAAATTGGTATCGGCAGTATTGCGACAGTCGCAGGCCGGTATTATGCCATGGATCGCGATAAACGTTGGGAACGTGTTGAAAAAGCATACAATGCTATGGTTTGCCGTGAGGGAGAAGAAGCAACTTCTGCTAGCGAAGCTGTGGAAGCCTCCTATAAGCTTGGTAAAACCGATGAATTTGTAGCCCCAACGGTGATCGCAGGATGCGGTGATTGTGGTGTTAAGGCCAATGATAGTGTTATTTTCTTTAATTTCCGTCCTGACCGGGCGCGAGAATTGACTCGTGTTTTTGTTGATGAGAAGTTCGATGGTTTTGCTCGTTGCGGAGGATTGTTACCAATACACTTTGCAAGTATGACCCAGTATGATGAAACTGTGGTTGTGCCTGTAGCTTACAAACCGGAAGCCTTAAAGAATACATTGGGTCAAGTATTAGAAAATAATGGACTAACTCAGCTTAGGATTGCAGAAACGGAAAAATATGCTCACGTTACTTTCTTCTTCAATGGAGGAGACGAAAAGCCTTATCAAGGTGAAGAACGTATTTTAGTTGCTTCCCCCAAAGTAGCTACGTATGATTTGCAACCAGAAATGAGCGCTATTGAAGTAACAGATAAACTAGTTGAAGCAATCAAGACTGGTAAGTTTGATGTTATTATCTTGAACTTTGCCAACAGTGATATGGTTGGTCATACTGGTAAACTAGATGCCGCTATGAAGGCTGTAACCACGGTTGACAATTGTGTAGGTCGTGTAGTCGATGCCATGCGTAACCAAGGAGGAATCACTCTTATTACTGCTGATCACGGTAATGCAGAGATGATGCTTGACCATGTTACGGGTGAACCATTTACGGCTCATACGACAAATGATGTTCCTTTGATTCTAGTATCAGAAAAACATCGCGGGTCTACCATGAAAAAAGGAATTTTGGCAGATCTTGCCCCAACAATTTTAGATTTAGCGGGAATTGACATTCCTGCCGAGATGACTGGGAAAAGCTTAATAAAATAAATGGAGGTTTCAATAAATGATTATTACAGACGTTATTGCAAGAGAAATTATGGATTCCCGTGGTAACCCTACAGTAGAGGTAGATGTAGTTTTAGAAGATGGTATCATGGGTCGTGCAGCGGTTCCATCTGGTGCTTCCACTGGCGTTCATGAAGCAGTTGAGCTTCGTGATGGCGACAAAGCACGTTACATGGGTAAAGGTGTATTAAAAGCAGTTGACAATGTAAACAATCGCATTGCAGCTGAAGTAGTAGGCATGAACGTATTTGATCAAGTCGGAATCGATGAAGCGATGATTGAACTTGACGGAACTAAAAACAAATCGGAATTGGGTGCAAACGCTATTCTTGGCGTGTCCATGGCAGTAGCAAAAGCTGCGGCAACTGCATTAGGCTTACCATTGTACCAATATCTTGGTGGCTTTAATTCCAAAGAATTGCCAGTACCAATGATGAACATCTTAAATGGTGGCGCTCATGCTGACAATAACGTAGATATTCAAGAATTTATGATTATGCCTGTTGGTGCCCCTAGCTTTGCAGAAGCACTTCGTATGTGTGCTGAAGTATACCACACTCTAAAAAGTGTATTAAAAGGACTTGGCTTAAACACTGCAATTGGTGATGAAGGCGGTTTTGCTCCTAATCTAAGTTCTAATGAGCAAGCTCTAGAAGTCATCGTAGAAGCTATCAAAAAAGCAGGTTACAAACCAGGAGAAGATTTCTGCTTGGCTCTTGATGTTGCTGCATCTGAAATCTACAAAGATGGCAAATACAATCTTGCTGGTGAAGGCGTTATCAAAACTTCCGAAGAAATGGTTGAGTTCTACAACCAATTAGTAGCTAAATATCCAATCATCTCCATTGAAGATGGTATGTCCGAAGATGACTGGGCTGGTTGGAAACTTATGACTGAAAAACTAGGCAGCAAAATTCAAATCGTTGGTGATGATTTGTTTGTTACGAACACAGAGCGTTTAGCTCGTGGTATTGAAACTGGTACTGCTAACTCCATTTTGATTAAAGTAAATCAAATTGGTTCTTTAACTGAAACTTTTGATACCATTGAAATGGCGAAACGCGCTGGTTATACTTGCGTAATTTCTCATCGTTCTGGTGAAACAGAAGATTCTACAATTGCTGATATCGCAGTAGCTGTAAATGCTGGTCAAATCAAGACTGGTGCACCTACTCGTTCCGACCGTGTAGCAAAATACAACCAATTGCTTCGTATTGAAGAAGAATTGAGTGTAATTTCTCAATACAAAGGTCGCAAAGTATTCTATAACTTAAAATAAGCGATTTAAAAGTAAAACACCGAACTGACAGCAGCCTGCACTGTTGTTAGTTCGGTGTTTTTTATATTTTTCTGGAAGAGAGTGAGGCAAGAACGTTTTTAACCACAGAGGCGCAGAGTGCGCTGAGAGGGATTTTTGGCCCTATCTATCTTTTCTCTGTGTTCTCTGCGTCTCTGCGGTTAAAAAAGATTTCTTATTCTTCGAAGAGTATTTTGCATAACATGGCGTGATTGAAGGCACTGCATGGATCTAGACCTGTCGTTTCTTTGAATTTTTTTAACCGAAATAATAAAGTGTTGCGGTGAATGTAAAGGTTTTTCGCGGTGGTGCTAATATTCATATTATTGTTTAGTAGGCTAACAATGGTATTTTTCATGTCATACCTGCGTACTAGGTTACTTGTTAGCTTTGCTTTAATAACTTGCAGTGATTGGCATGTCTCAGTTGTGTTTATTTTTTTTATCAGATAAGCAGACAGGATGTCAAAATCATGAATGGTAGCAAGAGTATTGTTGTCGTTAAGACTATTAAGGGCAAACAGGGCTTCTTGGTATGATTGTCCTAATGCTGCATAACTCATAACTAGGCTTCCGAGACCTAGGCGTAAAGCTATATTATTCTCCCGCAGCAATTGTAATAAATCAGATCCCCAGCTTTGATAATCCATTTCCCAAGTTTTGTGCTCAAAATGTTTAAGAATTATTAATCGATCCTCGATAAAAACAACTAAATCCTGAGGCGTAACATAGGGAGGAGCTGATATTAAATTTACAATATTTTCTTTTGCTCTAGATGAGACTAGATCATTACAACCATAGTTTTTATGAGCAAGGTCGAGAATTGGCTGAAGATCTATTACAAGTACTAGACGAGGTAAATCTAGCTCATATTTTAACAGTTTAGCCGTTTTCAATAATTTATCGTAATTGGCATTTGCATGGTCTGATAAGAGCAAGGCTGCAAAATTTTCTCGTAACTGGTATTGAGATCGGACCTCTTCTTGCAGTACTTCTTGTTCTATGATTAATTCAGTTACCATTTTTACCATTCTAGCTAGATCTCTAACTTTGTCAGGGTGACCAGATATCCCGACGACTCCGATCACTTGACCATTTAGTGCAATGGGCATATTGAGGCCAGGAAGTGATCCCGTATACTGATCCAGGTTGTCAGGAAATATTTCTACTATTTGCCCATTGTTAATTACCTCTTTTGCACCTTTATGGAAGGTGTTAATTCGGTGTTTTTGTCCGGACGCAATAATCATGCCTTGGCTGTCCATAATATTAATGTTCTGCCTAGCAATGGGCATAATGTTATCAACGATTGGCTGCGCTAGACTACTTGTCAGAAGCAATGTATTCACCTCAATTAGTAAAATTGTACAATGTGTATAATTATTTGAATGAATGATGTAGTACGTAAAGATATAGCATTTTTCGTAAAGCATGATTAATATTAGTATCTTGTATCGATTATATCAAATTATGATTTTTTATTCATTAGATAATTTGTACATTATTTGCCTCAATCAAGGAGTAACTGTTATATATTTTTATAATTGTAATGGTACTGGATTTTACATACAATAATAGTAGTAATCGGATAGAAAAGACTAAGATTTAGGTAATATCCTCGTTGAATCATAGTTCTAATAACTCAGAGACTTGGGATTTAAAAATCTAAGAATAGGAAAGGTTGATGGACATGCGTATTGTAGTTGCTCCCGATTCTTATAAAGGCAGTGTATCAGCAGTGGGGACTGCTAATGCCATGGAGAAAGGAATTAAAGCTGTGTTTCCTGAGGCAGAAGTGGTTAAGGTACCAATTGCAGATGGTGGCGAGGGAACAGTAGAAGCTCTTGTGACGGCTACGAATGGACAGATAATATACCAAGATGTAGTTGATCCACTTGGGTGTACAATATCATCCTATTGGGGTATTTTGGGGGATGGTAAAACGGCGGTGATTGAAATGGCAGCGGCATCCGGCTTACCCCTTGTTCCAAATGAAAAGAGGAACCCACGGGTTACAACCACCTACGGAACAGGTCAATTGATAAAGGCAGCTCTTGACAGAGGACTGAAAAAAATCATAATCGGTATTGGTGGCAGTGCAACGAATGATGGTGGTTGCGGCATGGCACAAGCTTTAGGCGGGAAATTTTTAGATGCTGATGGACAAGAGTTATCTTTTGGAGGAGCCGCGCTAGCGAAATTGAATAAAGTTGATCTCAGTGATATGGATGCACGGCTTGGTAGTACAGTAATTATCGTTGCTTGTGATGTGGATAATCCTTTGTGTGGACCGAAGGGAGCAACAGCTGTATACGGCCCGCAGAAAGGGGCAAGTCCCGAAATGGTGATTGAGCTTGATGCGGCGTTGAAGAATTTCGCCAGTAAAGTGGGAGAAGCAACTGGTAAAAATATAGCAGAGCACCCTGGTGCAGGTGCTGCCGGTGGCCTTGGTGCAGGTCTTTTGTTTTTTACCAATGCAGTTCTTAGGCCCGGTGTAGAAATTGTTTTGGAGACGACTGGATTTGAATCGTTAGTTAAATCTGCTCAGCTGGTTATCACTGGAGAGGGGCGAACGGATTTTCAAACTGCTTTCGGCAAAGCGCCAGTAGGGGTAGCTAAATTGGCTAAGAAATACAATGTTTCTACTATCTGTCTTTCTGGTGGTTTAGGGCAAGGATATGAGGATGTATTAAAGCAGGGGATAGATGGATTGATGAGTACAGTTCCATGTCCGATGACATTAGAAGAATGTATCGAGCATGGAGCCGAATTCATTGAAATGGGAACAAAACGACTTTGTCAGGTCATCAAAGTAGGTATGGAAATATGAGGGGGTAAAACATATAAAAAATACCGAATGACAAGTAGCCTATACTACTGCATAACGGTATTTTTTTTGTTCATAAATCATAAAATAAGATGAAAATAAAATTTTGTATTCAAAATACTGGAAGTTTAAATAAAAAGTGGCTAAAATATTGTCAATTTCATTTTGATTATGATACAATAAAACAACTAAGAGTATAAGGGGGCTTTAATAAAATTGGTTACATTTTTAATGATTGTAGAAGCCATTATCTCTGTTGCCTTGATTGCTGTTGTTGTTTTGCAATCAGGTAAAGGAGGAGGACTAGCTGGATCTATCGGTGGTGGGTCTGATAGTGTATTAGGTGGTCAGAAAAAAGGTCTAGATGCTGCCTTATCCAAAATAACCATGTTTTTAGGAGCTTTATTTGCTATTGTCACTTTGACGTTAGTAAAAATAATGCATTAAAGTAGCTTATACCGGAGCATGCACAAGATTTTGTAGAAAAAACTAAAGCAGTACAATGTAAGTATGTATTAAGCAAACCATGTAGCAGAGGCCTTTATTAAATGACGAACATAAAGTTCAACATAGGAGGAGACGTTATAATGGACTTATTGTATGTTGCACCGATCGCTGGAATAGTAGCACTACTATTCGCAGCATATTTTATGAAAAGTGTGCTTAGTGAAAGTTCTGGTAATGAAAAAATGCAGGAATTGTCCCAAGCTATTTTTGAAGGGGCAATGGCTTATCTAAATCGACAGTATAAGACGCTAATTCCTTTTACTGTCATTATTTTTGCCGTTTTATTTTTTGTTGATGGCTATAAATTAGCGATATCCTTTTTAGTAGGTGCTGTATCTTCAGCAATCGCTGGTTATGTGGGAATGACTTCAACAACCAAGGCCAACGCTCGTACAACAGAAGCTGCTCGTCATAGTCTCAATAAGGCATTAAGTGTCTCTTTTAGAGCTGGAGCAGTTATGGGTATGTCAGTTGTCGGTCTTGGTTTATTAGGCGTTTCCGTACTATACATATTATTTCGTGATCCTGTTGTTATCAATAGTTTCGCTTTTGGTGCTAGCGCTATTGCATTTTTTGCCCGTATTGGCGGTGGTATCTTTACCAAAGCCGCGGATGTGGGAGCCGATTTAGTTGGTAAAATAGAGGCTGGAATTCCCGAAGACGATCCTCGCAATCCAGCTGTTATTGCCGATAATGTTGGGGATAATGTAGGTGATACAGCAGGTATGGGGGCCGACTTGTTTGAATCTTATGGGGCAACTGCCATCGCTGCCATGTTAATCGGTAATACCTTATATGGTGTGAATGGTGTGTTGTTTCCTTTGCTGATCGGTGCTGCTGGAATATTTGCTGCGATTGTCAGTATTTTCTTAGTAAGAACAGGGGAAGATGGAGATCCACAGGCTGCGTTGAATCGAGGCCTATGGGGCACAAATCTTTTGACCGCGATTATGGCTTATGGTTTGTCGACCATGGTTTTTGGCAACAAAGGATTTGGCATTTTTGTCGCCATTGTTGCAGGCTTGGTGGTCAATGTATTGGTTGGTATGATTACGGAATATTATACTTCAAGTGATAAACCGCCGACCCAGCGTATTGCCGAAGCGTGTCAAACTGGTGCAGCAACGAATATTATTGCCGGTGTTGCCACTGGTCTTAAGAGTACAGCGATTCCTATGGTTGTGTTTTCTGTAGCCATTTGGGTAGCTTTTAGTCAGGCGGGCATTTATGGGATTGCTATGGCAGCCATGGGGATGTTATGCACTGCTGGCATGGTAGTAGCAGTAGATTCTTTTGGACCTGTTGCAGATAATGCCGGGGGGATTGCCGAAATGGCAGAACTAGGCCCAGAAGTTCGTAAGACTACAGATAAGTTAGATGCAGTAGGCAATACGACAGCGGCCATTGCCAAAGGGTTTGCCATTGGTTCCGCTGCTTTAACAGCTTTAGCTCTCTTTACTGCCTTTGGCGAAGAAGTTGCTAAAAATCCAAAGTTATCAGAATTATTGGTTAACGGACATTTGGTCATTAATTTGACAGAACCTACCGTTATTATTGGTATATTTCTTGGCGCTACTTTGCCGTTTTTAGTATGTGCTATGACGATGGAAGCAGTAGGAAAAGCTGCTTTTGAAATGATTGCAGAGGTTCGTCGCCAGTTTCGGGAAATTCCTGGCATCATGGAAGGTACTGGTCGGCCTGATTATGCAGCCTGTGTAGATATCAGTACTAAAGCCGCTATTAAAGAAATGTTGATGCCGGGGATCTTTGCAGTAGGCATGCCTCTCTTGGTTGGCTTTACTATGGGGGCAAAGGCTTTGGCTGGTTTTCTTGCTGGCGCAACAGCTACTGGTGTATTGCTAGCCTTATTTATGGCGAATGCAGGTGGTGCTTGGGATAACGCGAAAAAGTATATTGAAACAGGAAGGCATGGAGGCAAAGGAACACCTGCCCATGCTGCAGCTGTTATCGGTGATACGGTCGGCGATCCCTTTAAGGATACCTCTGGTCCAGCGATGAATCCTCTCATCAAAGTTGCTGGTACCATATCTTTAATCATTGCTCCCTTGTTATTTTCATAAGAGAAAAGGTCATTCATCTTAAGGATGAATGACCTTTTTTACGGAATCAGAAAGGTTAACACTTCCTTGATTCCAAGTAAGAACGACTAAGGCTTCTGCCTGCGTCTGAGGACTTGGCCTAAGCCAAGTCTTTTCTTATGGTATCAGAATTTATAAGTTTCTAGTTAAAAAGATTGAACCACAAAGACACAATGCCGCTATCGCGGCACACAAAGATGATGGGAATGAGATGGATAGAACCCCTTTGTGACCTTTACGTCTTTGTGGTTCAAAAAGGACGCGTAGCGTTTTTCTTATAGTAGTATTTTCTTAGTTCAAGAAGTACAGCTAGTCATTTGCAACTGCAGACTTATAACCGTCTACTACCACTTTAAGTTCCCCTGTATGAGGGTTAAACATCAATCCATGTATAGGTACATCCTTAGGAATAAGTGGATTGCTGCGAATTTTGATGACCACCTTTTCCACATTATCTATAGGTTGGTGAAAATCATCTAACCAGTCTTCTAATTCTTTTTCTACCATCTTGATTGCATCTGGCGAAATTCCCCGCTTAAGCATTTTTTCAGTAAGCTTTTTTGATGTCGTATGAGATACACCACAATCTAAGTGACCGATGACAATTACCTCTTTAACACCTAACTCAAAAATACCAACAATTAGACTGCGGATTGTTGCCTCAAAGGGACCTGTTACAGAATTACCTGCATTTTTTATTACTTTTGCTTCGCCATGCTTGATTCCCATTGCCGGTTCCAAGAAATCTACCAATCTAGTGTCCATACAAGTGAAAATGGCCAGTTGACGTTTTGGTAATTTATCAGTTACCGCATAATGATAAATAAATTCATCGGATAAGTTCCCGACAAAGTCCTTGTTGGCCGTTAGTACTTGCTCTAAAATTTGCATCATTCTTCCTCCTCTATTTGAAAAACGTAATATAGTGAGTTGAATTATTATAAAATGTGAAAATTATCGCCAAAAAATTATATAATTATGAAATAAAATTACAATAAATATTTCGACGAAAATATCTTTTTCTCCTGCTTCTATTGCTATTGATAAGGTAGATTAACAGAAATCAAGTTTTATTTGTGGTATATAGAATTTTTATTCTTTAAAATGGTATAATTGTAATAATAGCATTTATTAGGGGGTTTGCTTTTTGGCCATAATGGAAGGAGCAGAACCGTTTTTTTTACCCGGCGGTGAGCAGGGCGTTTTGTTAATACATGGTTTTACTGGTTCACCTGGAGAAGTTCGCCTTCTCGGTGAGTATTTACATCAAAAAGGTTATACTGTCTTAGCTCCACGACTTTGTGGGCATGGGGCAACGGTAGAGGAAATGTCTAAAACAAGGTGGTCCCATTGGTATGCTGGGGTAGAAGATGGTTATCATATACTAAAGTCATTATGTAAATATATAGCTGTGGTAGGATTATCAATGGGAGGGCTACTGGCGTTAAAGTTAGGGTCAGAGTATCCAGTTGATTGCCTCGTGTCGTTAAGCACGCCGATTTATATTGTAGATAAACGTTTGGACATGCTGCCTGTGTATCGTGTATTCCGTGAATTTGTACCAAAAAAACGCAGGGTGTATTCTGGTATTAAACCTAACTATTCGGCGGGTTATAATGCAACTCCTTTGAGTAGTTTAAGCAGTTTACTTGATTTGATTCAGCATGTGGATACACTTTTGCCGAAAATAACAATTCCATTGCTTATTATGCAGGCTCGCTTTGAACATACTGTAGAGCCAAAGAGTGCAAGTCATATCTATGATAAAGTAGGCAGTAAAGATAAAAAGATAATTTGGCTAGAGAAGTCTGGACACATTATAACATTAGATGTTGAACGGGAACAGGTATTTGAAGAAGTTGCAGATTGGATTCTGCCCTCCAGAATAACAGAGTGCTAAAATAAGGATCGGAGTGATTGGAATGGATGAAAGCAATCAGTGGTGCTTTGCATGTGGTAAGGATAATCCTATCGGCTTAAAATTGGAATTTATCGAAGATGAGGATAGCTACAGTACAACCTTTATAGCAGGCCCAGAGCACCAGAGCTATGATGGTATTATGCATGGCGGACTTATTAGCACCATACTGGATGAAGTTATGGTACGTTATCTTTATGCGAAAGGCTTCACCGCTGTGACAGCTCGTTTGGAAGTACGGTTTCGAGAGCCAACACCAATCGGAGAGAAACTTACCATAAGAGCAGCAATCCAATCCCAACGTGGCAAGCTATATGAGGTAAGGGGAAAAATGACACTGCCTGACGGGACTGTTACCGCAGAAGGTAAAGCCACCGTTGCAGTTGTGGAGGATACACATCATGATGATACTGAAAAATAGAATCCTAGAATTTATGAAGACAGAGGCTTACAAACCGTTAACGGCGGAAGAATTAGCAGAGCAAATGGAATTAAAGGGTACGGAGCTGGGGGAACTCTGGAAAGTTATTGAAGAGCTAGAAAACAATGCAGATATTATAAAAACTCGCTATGACAAGTATGGTGTACCTGAACGTATGAATTTGGTAGTGGGTAAATTAAGTGCAAGTAATAAAGGGTATGGCTTTGTCATTCCTGAAAAAGTAAAATCACCCGAAGAAACTGATGTTTTTATTCCCCCAGATGGAATGATGAGTGCGATGCATCATGATCGAGTTGTCGCTCGTGTACATTGCCAAAGTGGGCAGGGCAAGTCTCGGGACGGAGAAATAATTCGTATTGTGCAACGGGCCAACCCTCGTATCGTTGGGACTTATGAGGCTAGTCGTAATTTTGGTTTCGTAACTCCAGATGATCTTCGTTTGGGGCAGGATATTTTTGTTCCGAAAGATGGAAAGACCATCGTAAAAAGTGGCACGAAAGTTGTAGTGGAAATTACCAAATGGCCAGAAAAGAAACGAAGTGCAGAAGGTAAAATAATTGAAGTGCTGGGTAATACCGGGGATACGGGTATTGAGATTTTATCAATTATCAAGAGACATAATCTCCCTATTGATTTTCCGCCTGAAGTAGAACAGGCAGCGGAGACGGCTCCTGACACCATTAGTGAAGATGAAATTGCAGGTCGCAGAGATTTACGCCACTTGCCAATTATGACCATCGACGGAGAAGATGCGAAAGATTTGGATGATGGGGTATATGTTGAACGATTAAAAAATGGAAATTATCTTCTCGGAGTGTATATTGCGGATGTAAGTCACTACGTACGAGAAAATACAGTACTCGATAAAGAAGCCCGTGAGCGAGGAACCAGTGTATATTTAGTAGACCGGGTACTCCCTATGCTGCCACGTCGCCTATCAAATGGCATCTGCAGTCTTAATGCGGGAGAAGATAGACTGGCAATGTCTGCTCACATGGAAGTAAATCATCAAGGACAAGTGGTGAAGTACGAACTCTTCCCTAGTGTCATTCGGGTAAAGAAGCGGTTTTCTTATACGGTAGTGCGAAAGATCTTAGTAGAGCATGATGAAGAGTTAATCAGTGAAAATCAAGAATTGTTAAGCCAATTAGAAAATATGGAACGTTTGTGCCGTATCCTACGAGATCGCCGTATGCGCCGAGGGGCAATTGATTTTGATTTTCCTGAACTAAAAGTAAAACTAGATGAAACGGGTAAACCAATTGAAATTGTCAAACGCGTTCGCAGTTTGGCGGAATCAATCATTGAAGAGTTTATGCTGGTTGCCAATGAAACAGTAGCAGAACATATGCACAAGTTAAAGGTTCCTTTCGTGTTTCGCGTACATGAAGAACCAGACTCGGAAAAAATGGTTAAGTTAAATAACTTATTACATAACTTTGGACAAAGTTTAGCAAAGGTAGATGAAGTACAACCTAGTGCCCTACAGAAAATTTTAAGCCGCATTTCAGGTCGGCCAGAAGAACGCATTATTAGTACCGTTATGTTACGTTCTTTGAAGCAAGCTAGATATGAATCGCAAAATTTAGGCCATTTTGGTTTGGCAGCGACTTATTATACCCATTTTACATCACCGATTCGTCGCTATCCGGACTTAATTGTTCACCGTGTAATTCGCGAAACTTTTAGTACGGGAGATATATCAGCCAAACGGAAAGAAAAACTGACGGCAATGCTGCCACAAATTGCCTTACATTCCTCAGAAAGAGAGAGGGCAGCGGCAGAAGCAGAACGTGAAACAGTGTCTCTCAAGACCGTAGAGTATATGGCTCAGTTTGTGGGAGAACATTTTGATGGTATCATTAATGGTGTTACGGCTTTCGGTATTTTTGTGGAACTCGATAATGGAGTAGAGGGCCTGGTACGAGTATCCAGTATGGAAGACGATTATTATCAATATATTGAAGATCAGTACTCCTTAATTGGCGAACGCAGTCATAAGATATATCGTTTAGGTGATGCTGTTAAAGTGATTCTCGTTAGGGTAAGTCCAGAAGAACGTAATATTGATTTTGTTCTGGAAGCCAATAGTGCTTGGATTGAGCGAGCAGCGAATCGGAGGCCTAGCGGAGCCAGACCGCAAGGTCAAGGTTCACGGGGACCGAAGAAAGATTCTTTTAGTCCTAGCAAAAAAACGGCATCGACAACCAAGAGTAGAGGTAATAAGCCAAAAGGCGGGGTAGCTAGAGCAAAACCGAAACGTAATAAATCAAAGAAAAAATAAAGAGAAACGTAGTATCGAGGTGATTATTTTGAAAGAAGCGACAGCAGGTATTAAAATTGTTGCGGAAAATAGAAAGGCTAGGCATGATTATCATATCCATGAAAGCTATGAAACAGGAATGGTATTAACTGGGACGGAAGTAAAGTCTTTGCGGGCGGGTAAAGCCAATCTTAAAGATGCTTATGCAAGAATTGAAAAAGCAGAGCTTATGCTGCATAATGTGCACATTAGCCCTTATGACCAAGGAAACCGCTTTAATCATGAACCATTGCGCACACGTAAGCTTTTGATGCATCGCAGTGAGATTGACAAATTGATTGGTAAAACCCAAGAGAAGGGCTATACATTAGTGCCCCTAAAAATATACTTTACTCACGGTATGGCAAAACTGCAATTAGGCTTAGCCACGGGTAAAAAGAATTATGATAAACGTCAGGATGCAGCGGAACGGGATGCGAAACGAGAAATTGATCGTGCTTTTCGTGATCGGCAAAGAGAATAAAAGTCAGGCTCCGTTTATGGAGCCTGACTTTTATTTGTAGGTGAAAGGTTTATTGATCGGATGTTTGGCAGGAAGCTACGTCTAGGGTTCTATTATCTACTTTCTGATCTTCTGTACATAGTTGTAAAAGCAAGATGCTAGCAACGACCAATAGTCCGCCAAGGAATTGGAGGAAGGTAAGTTGTTCCCCTAGTACCAAAACTGATAATAAAACAGTAAGAACGGGTTCTGCAGTACTAATGATGGAAGCATTTGCTGCCCCAATTTTATTAAGACCAGCAAAGAATCCTAGAATGCCTACAATCGTGCCAAAAGAAGCTGTGCCAAATAAGGCTAACCAACCCTGAAAGGGAAGGGTAAGAACAAGTTGATTGGTAGTGCTGCTATAGATAGTAAAGGCAAAAGCTGCGGCAGTAGAAACATAGGTGGTAGCTACTAATGGATGTACATTTTGTAATACTCGCTTGCCAATAATAATATAGCAAGAGTAAATAATTGCGCTGCCTAAACCCAGTATAATACCCAAATGACTAATGCCAGCTAGCGAGACGCCTAAAATAAAAAAGAGTCCCAGGAAACAAATGGCCAGGGCAAGACCCTTTTGCCAACTAAATTGTTCATCTCCAATGAGGAAGGATAGGATACTAACTAAGATAGGATAGGTAAAGAGCAGCATCTCTGATAAGGAAGCAGGTAAATATTGTAGAGAGGCGGCAAACAACAAGGACATTGACCCATAGCCAACAGCCCCCATCAAACCTAGCTTGAGTACTGTTTTTATCTTCACTTTTGGAGAAATATGAAATAATTTTAGTAGCATCCACAAACAGAGAGATGCGAGGGCAAAGCGCATTGTAAGTATCGTAAGGGTATTCGCTCCTGCTGCGAAGGCTAGTTTAATAAAAATCGCCAATGTGCTAAACCCAGCAGCTGAAAATAATACTAACAATGCACCGATATTTTGTTGACTCAGTAGAACCATCTCCTTTAAAATAGTATATTCCTGTTCCTAAAAGTAATTTCCTGCGAAAAGAAATAAAATGGAATTAAAAATGGTAATACTTATAGTTGGTGGAATTAGAAGTTATATGATATAATAGATAAACAATGATAAATAGGGAGATTATATACGTTGAAGCGTACGTAGATAATTTCTTGCCTAAGATCATATTGTTGAAATCGGGGGCGTAATGGTTTCGACAGGGGTGGTTGTGGCATAGGTAGCGAGCCGGGATTCCATCAGCCCGTCAATACGGTGGAAAGTTATAAATGCAAACAACGAATACGCTTTAGCAGCTTAATGCTAACGTTCTACCGTCCCTCTTCCTGTGGGGAAGGCTAGGACGTCACAATGCAGGATACCTGAGGTCTAATTCTCCGCGGACCAACTGGGAAACTTTAAAGAGATAGCGCCAGCGAAGCTTGTCTGTAAGCGTCAATGGGGCGAAATCTAAAATACAGAATGCGCTCGGAGAAGCCTATGTAGTGATGCCTTTGGACAGGAGTTCGATTCTCCTCGCCTCCACCAGTCAAACGCAAAACGGAGACTGATGGATATTTCTTCGTTTTTAACTATAATTTTATCAACCCATACTTCACAAAGACTTCTGATATTTTCAGGAGTCTTTTCTAGTTGGGCCTGATTATTTATTGTTTCAGACACTTGTTCTTTTGTTAATAGTGCGGCAGATGCTTGTTCTATTTCTGCAATTTCTTCTTTAGTTCGTTCTAATTGAGTGACACTATTTTTATAGCGTTCTTTTAATAGATCATCAAACAGACCTTGTTCTGCCAAATCTAATAATTTACTAACTTTTGTTTCAAGTTCTTTTTTTACAGATTTTAATTGAGATAATTTTTGAGAGCTTTGTTTCATGAGCAATTCAATTTCTGCATTAATCACCTCGGTTAAACGGGGGATAGCATCTGGGGAAAGTATTTCAGTTTCTATTTTATCTAGTACCATTTTTTCTAGTTCTTCTTTTTTTACTCTACCTGTACCACAGTTATTTAAAGTTCGTTGTTGCTTGTCACATCGGTAATAGGAATAGACATTGCCGCGAGAAGTAACACGACCACCTGCCATTTTAGCACCACATTCACAATATACCAGACCTGATAATGTATATATTTCTTTAGCCTTGCCTGAACCGGGTGAATGCTTGTCTTCTGTCATGCGATTTTGAACTTGCATAAAAAGATCCTCGCTAATAATTGCAGGGATTGCGTTCGGAATTTCAATTTTTGCATCTGACTCTTTATGGCTATTTCGCTTTTCATTATGACCACCAGCAACGCGCCCGAAAATAAAAGTTCCGATATATTTTTTATTTTTAAATAAATCATGTAAACTGTTTTTACCAAAATTGTTACCAAATTTAGTTTTATAGCCTAACAAATTCAGTTCGTCAATTATTTTACCGTAGTGAAATCCCGCAGCTCTGCGGGTAAATATAAGTCGTATAATATTAGCTTCGGCTTCATTTATCACAAGTTTTTTAGTTGTAGGGTCTACATCATACCCAAGAGGTGGTTTGCCGCCAGTATGTATGGCTTGATATGCATTTTCTCTCAATCCCTTCTTAACCTCCACTGATAAATTCCTGCTGTAATATGCTGCCATGCCGACAAGCATAGACTCCATCATATTTCCTTCGGGTGAGTCATCTATGTTTTGCATTACATATTCTAATCTTACATTCAAATCCTGCAATTGTGCCTTATATCTATAATAATCATATTCATTTCGTGCGTTTCGATCTATTTTATGAAATACAATTACATCGAATAAACCTCTTTTAGCATCAGCGATCATTCGCTGAAAGCTAGGGCGGCTATCCGTCCTAGCTGAAAAAGCCTCATCAGTATATTCTTCCACAATTTTATATTTCTTATGTTTGCAATACTCCCTTCCTGCTCTAAGTTGAGCGGTAATAGATTCTTCGCGTTGGTTATCGCTAGAATATCTAGCGTATAATGCTGTTCTCATTTATTTGTCAATCCTTCCATATTGTATATGAAAGGTCAATCCGTTATAATGTAATTATGAATGGTGATTGACCTTTAGGTTAATTGCTTAAACTGCTTGGTGTTAGCGCACTAGGCAGTTTTTATAATTAAGACACAGCCTATTCTTCTAAATGATGGAATAGTGCTGTGTCTTTTATTGTTCATTACGTGTTATACAACCATTTATATTGTTTTGAAAAAATATCAAAAATTTTGTCTGCTGAGATATTACGCTGTTTTGCAAATTTTTCAATAATATCGTTATCATAAATATCTTTATTAACTTTACGCTCATTATCAATAGACGATCTACATTGTTTCCACAACTCAAATTCTTCGGGGGTAAGACGCTTTGACCAGTCTTTTTCTTCTATGGCATAAGAAAAGGAATCATCATTAGTGGAGTACTCTATTTTCCCTAGAGCTGCTACTTGATCGATATATTCAGGAGAATCATTTAGGAAGATAGTAAGTTCGCGGAAGTTATCTTTTTTCTTGGCTTCTTTTACTATTTCTTGTCCAAGTTGCTCAAGTTGTTTACGGTTTGCTTGTTCTTTGACAAGAACTTGATAAACAAAGTAGTCAGTCCTTCGCTTTTCAATTCTAACTACTTCATAAGAGGGTAATACTTGTTGTTCTATTTTCTTTTTATCTTCTTGAACAGGATTTTCCGTTTGTTTAGTCTGTTGTTGCTCGATTGTTTGTCTAGCAGAATCGTCTGTTGTGACTCTGACTAAAATAAAAAAAATTATGAGTATGGGAACCATTATTTTTAAAATCTTTTTACGGGTTGGTGCAACTGCTTCTTTTTTTGCCAAAATACTAGGTTTTATTAACCAGACAATTAGAACTAAAAAACATAATGAATATAAAAATGTAAATAAAGTATTGATATTAATCACCTCATAAGCTTATGTATTTCTTCGGTATGACTTCGATAATTTAAGTACTATCCTAACATCCCTTGGCAAAAGTAGCTGCTTGCTCATCAGCAGGAGCGATAGTATCAGCAACTTTGTGCATAGTATCTTTTTCATGCTCTTTCATACGACGATATTTTTCAATGAGTGCTTGCTCATCAGCTGAATATTGTTGTGGAACTGGTGCGTCTTCAGTCGAGTTTAAATATCCGGCAGCCTTTTGAAATTGTTCAGCAGTTACATCATTATATGCTTTGTTTGCCAGTTTTTTAATTATATCTGCACTTGGAGGACGTTTTGTTTTGCAACGCATGAGACGAGATATATAACCTGGGTCTACGTCGCTATCATTTCCGTATTTATTAATTGATCGATCACCAAGTGCTAGGTGTAATAAATCAGCGAATTGTTGACAGTTAAACGCCACATTCATGCCCTCCTTTATCTATTCTATAATTGTACTTTAATACATTGCCTACAAACAATAGAAGATATAAAAAAAATATTGTTAATAGACAATAAAATGACGTTGACTATTGTCTATAGACATGATAAGATTCTATTGTCAACAGACAATAGATGAAGGGGGAGGTGAGAATAGTGAAAGAATACATAAATATCAAAAAAATACTAGAATTAGCAGATAGTAAAAAATGGAGTATACCTGTTCTTGCAGATGAACTTAATATAGATTATTCCTATCTTTCTCGCGTTATTAACAAAGAAAAGCCTGGAGGAGCAAAATTGATACTAGGAGTACTTAACCTTTGTTTTAAAGAAGGATTAGACCATAAGGAGTATATTTTTTTAAATATACCATTGTCTACTGACAATGGCGATGTTTTACAGAATGAAACCAGCAGTACAGTAAACCCAATAAATCTAAGTGCATAGAGAGGGTCTGAGGGAATTTATTTAGGCAAGGGATGCTAAACAGGGTGAATTACTCATCAAGTTTAATTGTACCGTATTTTTCTTCATAAGCGTCTACATATCTTTTTACAATCAGTCCAACTTCTTTACTTAAAGAGCGGTCATGATTATCAGCAAGATACTGCAACTTAGCTCTAAGTATATCATCTTTAATTCGTACTGTTATGGGTGGCAATTTAGATGACATTTGCAGCTCCTCCTGATAGATATTCACATTCAAGGATAACACAAAAAGAACTGTAATGTTCGAAGTGCATCAGAGTGATGCAAAGTGATGCACTTACAGGAAAGGGGTGTATAAAATAATGGTTACTTTTGTAATAAATCGAAAAACTGGTGAAGAAAAAATAGTAGATGTTTATCATGACCCACGCGATAACCCCTTAGAAGCTACAGGTGCTTTATTTGCTGAAATGATAATTAAGCAAGGATTGCTTGAAAAGCTCAAAAGCCAATCTGCGTAATAAAAAAAGGCCCATCCATAGGACAGGCTAAAAGTGGGGTGAGGTTGTCCTCATAACTATATAGTATCAGATAACCTTGTCAGATAGTTTACCATTAATACGACAAAAAAAGGGGAATAAGTATGGATATTATGACAATAGCATCACCAGATGTGATTCAAAATGTTCAGGATATGCTTGAACTGGCACTTGCTTGCTGTGATCGACCACCTAAACAAATTGCTTATGACGTAGGTTATAGCGCGGACTCAATTCGTGCGGCATTAAGAGGTACAAGAAATATACCACTAAAGGCAAGGCAAAAGTTATCGAGCATTAATTTTATAGCAGCTGCCGCAGTAGCTCTAGAAGCAACGGGATTCAATAAGCTATTTGGTTATCAAAAAGTAGACAGGCATATACAACCAATGATTTTAAGGTTAAGAAAACAGGATAAAGAACTAGTCTATATCCTGGATGATCTACCAGTATTGCTTTTGGATAAAAATATTCGAGAAGATTTATCGGACAGTGAATTTGAAGAGGTTGAAATGGCAACACGAAAGCTTGTGGATCGTGCTAACTCGACTATAAATCTAATCATGGAACTAGAAGTAAGGTACAAGCTTGGACTGAGTAATTACCTACAAGGCAAAGAGAAAACGCCTGCTTTGCAGAGCAGACGTTTAACGAATTAATTAAATTTTCTTAAAGACATTGTATCATACATTACACTGTCATTCAAGGAGTGAAAGAGCATGGATAGATATTTTTACGAGGGATACGAAGACTCGAAAAATACACAGTGCAAGGGCATTAATGAGGGGGCGGGTTAAATGGCATGCAAATCATATCGACCACATAAATGTGGCACATGTCGTTATATTAGCAATTATCCTGGAACGGGTAAGAAAGTATGTTATGAACTGCAACGTGATAGTAATGATAAAAAAGTTGCAGTCCAGGTAACGGAAAACAAGAAAGCTTGTAATCATTTTCGTATTGCAGAAAAAATAGGAAGAGCGGTGTGAACAAACTAAAAACCCTTACAAGCTATTTGCAGTAGCCTGTGAGGGTTTCTAAAAAGATATACCAAATTTAAGGTTGACATAGAGGTTTTTACGTAATTAATTATAGCACATTATGCGTAAAAAGTCAGCCGACAAAGAGCTTAGATACCTTGATAAAAGTATTAATTTATCGACACATATCACTAATAAAGTATAGATAAATCAATACCTAATGGAAAAACAAATCAAGAATAAAAGTAGGTTGACAATATGGGATATTGGGAGAAGGAAGTTAGAGCTGGTAACACAATTGAAAAAACAAAATATAAGTCTGGAAGAAAAAACCTAAAGATTGAAATTGGCCCTAAAGTGAATGAAACATCAGATAAGCAAAAACGTCAGAATGATAAAAATGCTGAAAATAAATGCAGATGGGATATTAATGCAAATTTCAAAGCAGGAGATTGGTGGATTTGCCTTCGTTATCCTCCTAAAACAAAACCATCAAAAGAAAAAGTAAAAGCGGATATAGATAAGTTTTTCCGAGAAACACGAAAAGTATACCGAAAAGCAGGAAAAGAATTGAAATACATCATGAGTGTAGGGTTTGGGGAGCGTGGGGCGGTACATTTCCACCTTATCATGAACTACATTGAAGGTAAAAAAATTGCAGCTGTATGGTATAAAATCGCAGGAACAGAAGAAACACCGTACCCAAGAATAGAATTTACACCGATGGATAGCCGCCAAAATCACGGTAATCTTGCCTCATATATCATAAAAAATACTCTTGAAAGCTTTTATGATGAAAAACGCCGCATTTATGCAAAACGATATTGTAAAAGCAGTAATTTAAAAAAACCGAAAATAAAAGTAAGAAAAGTGAGTGCTAAAAATTGGCGAAAACCTAAGGCACCAAAAGGATATTACATTGATAAACAATATTCGTATGAAGGCTATAGCGATGATGGATACCAATATCAACATTATGTTTTAGTAAAAATACACACAGCGGAAGATGAAGATTAAAAAATACCACGTAAAAGGGGATGTTTATTACTTATATAGTACCAGATATCTTTGTCACATAGTTTATATAAAATACGACAGAAAAAAGAGGTGAAAAATTATGAGTAAGGTTAACCCCAAAAAAGTTTTAAGTGAAGAATTAATAAAGAGTATGCAAGAAACCGCTGCAATGATTGTTACTTATAGGGATGCACTTATTGAAAACGGCATATCAGAACAGGATGCTTTAAAAATGGCGATTGCTTACCAAGGGCAGCAGTTGGAAGTAGCTTTTAAGGCAAATATTGAACAACAAAAAATCATGTTATTAGGTAATGGTGAAAAATTAAATTAACAGAGGGGAAAACGTCATTATGAAAGGGGCGGGTTAAATGTATATCCATATAGGCTGGCTAATTCCGGTAATCATCATAGCCGGGATAATCGGGGTGTTTATTATAGGGCTTTGCGTGGCGGCAAAACGGGGAGATAAACGCCTAGAAAAGGAAAATTTAGTGGTATTGTGTGAAGAATGCCATAAGAAAGCCCATTTACATCATGCCTTGCCTAAAGTATACGGCGGCGGCAGTAGTTATATAGGCATTGATAGGGCTACCGGAGCAGACAGAACCAAATACTACTATATCCTAGCAAGACAAAACGGGAGAGCAATGATACAAGCACAATTACAAAGGTTGTTCGGGCAGATCAAGAAAAAACGCCGTCCTCGATGGCGGCAGATCATAAAGGCTGAAAATATAGCAAGAAAAAGGGGGGCGTAAAAATCATGAATGATTCTTTCTTTGTAGATACAAAAAAAGTAGCAAAGCAGGCAAGCGGCCTAGGGGAATTTATGATGATAGAATGTGATTCGGGGAATTTACTAGTAACTGGACAATTCGTATTAAACATTATGCCGGAACAATTCTTTTCAGTACGCTGTAAATTAGAAATACCGCGCCTTGGAGTTTGGTATTTCCAAACTAAAGATGGCCCAATGAAATCAGAACGCCAGCCGGGACTTAAAGAATGGGAAGATCGGTATAACTTCTGGTTAGATAATGCTGAAAAGAAACGAATTATCAATACACGGATAGAATTAGGCGGCTGTAATTTATATACAGACGGTGTTACATATAAGGCGATCAAACAAGAACGTCTAGGTATGTTACAACAAGCAGATGAACTAGCGTTATCGGGTAGTATGATCGTTATTGATGGTATGCATGTAATTGCACCAGTAACAGACAATGTATGGAAAAACAATAAATGGCTATGTAGATTGTCTGGAATGGATATAGAAGACTAAGAAGGAGGCGGGAAAATGAAAATTATAAGCATAGCAAATTTAAAGGGCGGAGTAGGGAAAACAGAGACAGCTATTAATATGTCTTGTGTCTTAGCGGATATGGGAAAACGGGTTTTAATTGTGGACAATGATATTCAATGCAATACATCAAAATTTTTTGAACTTATAGGAATGAAGCCAAGTATAGTCGAGGTATTTCAATCTAGTGGGGACAAAGAAATTTTACAGGCTGCAATTAAAAATACAAAAAATAAAAATTTGAGTATTTTGCCATCAACAATGGACTTAGCCGCCGTAAATATTGAAATGGCAAAAAATGGAGAGGTTACTATATTGCACGATTGCTTGCGTGAACTGGAAAATGATTTTGATTATATAATCATCGACAATGCGCCCAATATGACACCAAACGTTATTAATGCAATTATCGCGTCAAATGATATTATCGTTCCGACGGATATTGACGAATACGGCCTTGATGGATTAGACAATATCAGGGAGCAGGTGCAAATTGCCAGAGAAAGTGGACTGAATGACAGCATAAAAATAGTCGGTGTACTTATTACGAAATATAACGCCCGGACAAAGGTTGATAGGCAAGGGGCGGAAGAGTTGAGAAAATGCCCTGAAAATAAGCTATTTGACAACATGATTAATTTAACCGTAGAAGTAAAAAAAGCAAAGTTTAATAAAATCCCGTTAGTGAAATATGCAAGGCGGAATCCAGCAGCGCAAGCCTATATTGGCTTTGTAAATGAATATTTAAAGAGAGAGGGAGAATAAGATGGCTTTTGATATGTTAGCAGCAATGGGGAAAAGAACAGCGGCGGCAGCACCGTCTATTGTAATGATTGATATTGATAACCTCATTCCGAATACAAAAAACTTCTATCGCGTCGAAGGCGATTCAGAAATTGAAAAACAGAATGAGCAGTTAAAAGCGACGATTGAAATGTATGGAGTAAAGCAGCCGCTTATTGTAAAAACAGAAGGGAACGGAAAGTTTAGTATCATCGCTGGCGAACGTCGATATTTGGCCTGCCGAAGATTGACTGATGAAGGAAAAGAAAATTTTAAGTTAGCACCATGTATAGTTGAAAAGGCGCAAAGCGTAGAAGACGAACAAATTGAATTGATTATCACGAATCATCATAGGGACAAAGATCTTTCAGAAAAAATAGAAGAAGTTCGCCAGCTGTCAGAATTATTACAGAAAAAGAAAGAGCGTGGCGAAAAAATGCAGGGCAAATTACAAGATATTATTGCTGAAATGCTAAATATGTCAAAATCAGAAGTTGGGCGTTTACAGCAGATTGATAAAAATTTACAGCCAGAATTAAAAGAAGCTATTAAAAATAAGGATTTAGCTATGACATCAGCCGTTGAACTATCAAAGCTATCAGCGGCAGATCAGAAAGCGGTATATGAAAAGACGGGCGGGAAAGTAACTGCAAAAGAGGTAAAACAGTATCAGCAGGGAGAGCCAGAGAAGGCAGTTGTGTTAGAAAATTTAAACCTAGATGGGTTTGAAGAAAAACAGCAGAAAACGCAAGAAGTAAAATTCGAATTTGACGAATTTGGTCGGCGTGACTGGGGCGATATCCAGAGTTATAAAGAGTATGACGAAATTATTGATATCAAGGATGATCGTCTTTTCGAAAAGGGATATAGATTATATATAGTTCAAGATAAAGAAGATCAATTATGGCGTTCAACAGCGGCGCGTGGATTTATTGAAGTAGGGGCGGGACGTTGGCCTCATAGGGATAAAAAGAATCCTAAAGACAGCAAACTGTATCCAGCGTTTAATACACGAGATGAAGCATATATCAACGCTGTAAATAAAATGTTTTATAATGCCGATGATAAAACAGTATCCGTACTGAATGAACTTGGTTATATAAAACAAGAAGAAGAATCAGCTGTAAGTTCAGAAATGATTCAAGCGGCTATGACTATGCAAGCACTGCTGGAAAAAGCAATTGATAAGCGGGTGAATTTGATACAAGAAGCGAGAGCCAATAGGGATTTTAAAAAAGAAAAAGAGTTAGAAGCGGTTATAACATATATCGGTACAAGCCTTTTGCCGAAGGTGCAGGATGATCTATTCAAGATGAAAGGTCAGGATATTTTTTAAAGAATAAAAATTGTACCCAACTTGGGTACAAAATACGAAAGGAAGACTAGACCATATAAGCATGGCGGGAAAGTTATTTAGTGAAAAGGGGCGGGTAAAAACTGCCCGTTAAGGAGGATAGTATTATGAGTGATGTGATTGAACGGATAAAGAAGGGTGAAATAATTATACAAGCATTTGGGAGTGAGGATGGAATAAGCAAACTTTGTGAAGATGAACTTTTACGACTCGCCAAAATAGAAAAAGCGGTAATACAAGGAGTTAAAGAAATAATGCCTAATACAGCTTGCAAAGGTGCTTATCAATCTAGTACCTGTAATGATATAAATCGTGGTAATCATGGTTGCGTGTTGAAATATTATTGCCAGCAGTGCGATGAATGCCAATTTACTGGAGGGGGTGCAATAAAGTGAGAGAATATGAATACATAGCACGCCAACGATACTTAAACGATCCGCAATATCATAACCTTGTAAACCTTCTTGAAAGCCTCATGGATGAAACCGGAATATCACCTAATGAATTTCATGATGCTGTTAATTTAGCAGCGGATAGACATAAAGCAGATTATTATGAGATTAAGAAACTACAACCTAAAATTGAAAATAAGTAATTTATAAAGAGAGGCTAGACCTCTCTATTTCCACGTTAGGTAATAATTGATTTTATGGGGGTATGAGGACATGGCTGTAGCACTTATGGATTTTAAGAGACAAGATAAGATATCAGCAGATTGGTTACTGAATTGCCAAGAATACCGCAATCAATACCTAGTAGAACAAGAAAGTTATAGTGAATTATCTGCTACTACATATAGCGGTATGCCTCATGGTAGTGGTATAGGCAAACCAGCAGAAAATAAAGCCATCACACTTACCGACTTAGAAATAAAGAGACTTTGGATTATAACTATAGAGAATGCAGAATCTACTTTATCAAATAAGAAGAAGGCATTTTTGGAATTCAGGCGTAGAGCTGAGATAATAGAGAATGCAAAAGAAGTAGGGAGACCGGGGTGGGTTGATTATGTACAGGTTAGATATGCAGATTGGCATGAAAAGGAATATGGAAAGACTTGCCTATTAAGTAAAAACACTTTACATAGCTGGTGGAATGATATTGTTGATGTCACCGTAAGGATTGCTATAAAAAAGGGATGTTTTTAAAATAAATAATTTAGTAATGTTCCAAAATACCGTTTTTATAAAATATACTAAGAACATCAACAAAGCGGATAGCACCTTTCGGGGTGCTTTTATTTATGCCCTAATTTAGGAGGGATAACGTGAAAAAGAAACAAGTGAAACAACCTGAAACTTATACCGCTATCATCCATCCACCTGTTAAAAATAGCGGAAAGAAAGGCAGCAGGGTGACAGGGATATTAAAGTAACACAGAAACAGAAGAAAGTAAGGCTAACAGGAAAAGCATTTCGAATCTTTGTTGATGCTGTTAGAAAAAGAGACTCATGCAATTGTGTATTGTGTGGGTCTTATGTTTCTCCCGAGTATCCAATACACCATGAACCGGGTGGATGCAATAAGCAAGATATTATTAGTCAAGCCGTGACAATTTGTCATACTTGCCATATTGCTGTGCATGGGAAAAATGGGCATGAATTGCGGATGCGATTAAGGGAGTATTTAGAGGCGGTGAGTTGTAATGAATGATTGGTTAATTAAACGGTGGTTGCGTGTCAGATAATCAAATTCAATAAATAACAAAAAGACCAGAATTATCACGATAATGCTGGTCTTTAAGTATTTAAGATTCAATTTCCTTCACGCGGTTATACCAAGTACTCTTATTATAACCAGCCATATTCATAGCAGCCACGGCGGTTATTTCTTTAAGTTTCCATTTTTTATATGCTTCCATAAATTTTTCATTAACCTCTAATTTTGGTCTACCGTAGGGACGGCCTTCTGCTAATGCAATATCAATGCCTTCACGCTGGCGTTCCTTACTACATTCACGTTCAAACTGATAGATGGCACCAAAAACATTTAACTGTAAACGACCAGCTGGCGTTGTAGTATCAATGTTTTCTTTAAGGCTTATAAACCCGATTCCTTTATTAGCGAGCTGATCTATAATGGTTAACAAATCAAGCATGTTGCGAGCTAAGCGGCTAAAGCTTTCAACATAAATTGTATCTCCTTCTCTTGCAAAATGTAACATAGCTTGTAACTGTTCTCGATTGGTATCTTTGCCGCTTAGTTTGTCTTCGTAAAACCGATCAATGTTATGATCTTTCATTGCTTCTAATTGCCTAGCAACATTCTGATCTTTAGCTGATACACGGATATAAGCTATACGCATTTTCAAAACTCCTATTCATGAATATCTTACCAATAATATAACATTTCCGTTCTAAAAAGTCAAAGATAATTAATGGACGTTTGAAAAATAAAAAATAACATTTATGGAGTATTTGAGATCAAGAAAACTCTTTTTAAAAAACAGTCTATAAAAGCCTACTTTAATGGACATGAGATTTAAATTAACGGGGGTGATCGTGTGGGAGTAGAAGCAATTGATATAAATACGATGGATGAACGTCTAGCGTATGAATTTTATTTAAAACTTAAAGAAAGATTCGAAGTGAAAGTGGACTGTAACATATTTACAAATTGCAATTATGTTTGTAAATGCAAATGTAAATCCAACAAATTGAAAACATGAGGTATGCCATAGATATCAAATTTCAAATTCGAACTTGATTTTAGTTTTGATTTTGAATTTGGTTTTAGATTTATTTTTGATCTGAAATTCAATTTCAGATTTTAGTTCATTTCCAGTATTAAAAATGAATTTTTAATATGATTTTATATTTTTGTGTGGTGATTATAATGGCAAAAGAATTTGCAAAAGGATTT
Source organism: Pelosinus sp. IPA-1 (assembly GCF_030269905.1). Lineage (NCBI taxonomy): Bacteria > Bacillati > Bacillota > Negativicutes > Selenomonadales > Sporomusaceae > Pelosinus > Pelosinus sp. IPA-1. The sequence continues at coordinate 94,255 of NZ_BSVC01000008.1, forward strand.
TACAATTCAGCAGCGTGGGTAAAATGCAGAGCGGCATATATTGCCAGCGTATTTGGCTTATGTGAGCGTTGTAAAAGGGTAGGGAAGATACTACATCATAAGATAGTGTTAACACCTCAGAATATAATAAACCCGTTGGTTACTTTGTCTTGGGATAATCTTATTTTTGTTTGTAAGGATTGTCATGAAGCAGAGCATAGCAATAGTGTTACTCGTAAAGATGTAATGTTTGATACACATGGGAACTTAATACAACGCATAGGCCCCCCTATCAACAATAGATTTTAATTTTCCCCAAGACCGGAGGTTCAGGTTCAAAAAACACACAGGACGCGCACGTGAGGGGGTGTGGTATAAAGTGAGGTGATTTTAGATGAGTTTGGAAAAAAATGAACGGATTGAAAAAGAAAAGCGTAGACTTTCAGGTATTTTTACCAAGATTGATCCTAAGAGTAAAAAGGCAATTCAGTCACTAATTGAGAATGCTGCATTTATGGCTATAACGCTGCAAGATTTACAAGAATCAATGAATAATGATGGCGTTATAAGCAAATATCAAAATGGTGAAAACCAATGGGGTACTAAGAAGTCTCCAGAGGTTGAAATATATAACACGATGGTTAAAAATCACGCGGCTATTATTAAGCAGCTGACAGAATTATTGCCAAAACCAGAACCACAGAAGGTTGACGATGGTTTTGAGAAATTTGTTGATAACAGATGAAAAAGGCAGCTGCTAAATGGATATGTTATCCGCTTGCTTACAATCCGGTAATTGAATATTTTAATTGGATAAATCAAAATAAAAGAAGTGTATCAAGTAAGATTTTTAAGGTTTACAAAGAACTAATCAAGGTAATTTATGATCCTGTTAGCGAGTGGGAATACAACCCTAAAAAAGCAAATCACGCTATAGAGTTTGTGGAAAATTACTGTAAACATTCTAAGGGGAAAATGGGCGGGAAGCCTTTTCTGCTTGAATTATGGCAAAAGGCACTAGTTGCCGCAACCTTTGGATTTGTTCATAAAATTGATGGAACTAGAAAATTTCAAGAAGTAATCTTAATAGTTGCCAGAAAAAACGGAAAATCTACGTTGGCTGCGGCGATTGGCTTATATATGCAAATTGCAGATTCTGAGCCGGGGGCCGAAGTTTACGCCTGTGCAACTAAAAAAGACCAAGCAAAAATTATATGGCTTGAAGCAAAAAGAATGGTCAAAAAATCACCAAGTCTGCTAAAGAGAATTAAGCCTTTGGTAGCAGAAATGGTGTCAGATTTTAACGATTCTTTTTTTAAACCATTAGGAGCAGATAGCGAGACGCTTGACGGCTTAAATGTTCATGCGGCCTTGCTTGATGAAATCCACGCATGGAAAGATAAAAATTTATATGACGTTATAGTAGACGGCGTAACGTCAAGAGAACAGCCTTTAATTTTTATTACAACAACTGCTGGGACAATTCGAGGCTCAGTTTATGACTTGAAATATGATGAAGCTGAACAAACAATAAACGGTTATGATGATCCAAACGGATATAAGAACGAAAGATTACTACCCATAATTTACGAACTAGACAGCCGTAAAGAGTGGACAGATGCTGTTTGTTGGATGAAGGCAAATCCTGGCCTTGGGACAATTAAGCAATTTAACCAGTTGAAAGCAAAAGTAGAAAAGGCACAAAAAAATCCATTACTAGTAAAAAATCTAACCTGTAAAGATTTTAATATTCGTGAAACTGTCAGCGAAGCATGGTTAACTTTTGAACAATTAGACAATCAAGCAACATTTGACGTTAAATCATTAAAGCCTCGCTATGGTATAGGCGGGGCCGATTTGTCCAGTACTACAGACTTAACATGTGCAACCGTTTTATTCATGGTGCCAGGAGATGAACACATTTATGTTTTACAAATGTACTTCCTACCAGAAGAGTTGCTTGAAAGCCGTGAACGTGATGATAAAATTCCTTATTCATTATGGCGGGATATGGGTCTACTTAGAACCACGCCGGGGAACAAATTACATCATAGCTTTGTAACTCAATGGTTTATAGAAGTACAGCAAGAGTATGACATTTACCTTCCGTGGTTCGGTTATGATGCGTGGTCAGCAACGTACTGGGTTGAAGAAATGAAAAATTATTTTGGAGAAGAAGCCGTGAATGATAAAGAAAAAGTACATCAGGGCAAGCAAACTTTATCAGGCCCAATGAAATCATTAGGGGCAGATTTAGAAGCAAAGAAAATTGTTTATAATAACAATCCAATTTTGAAATGGTGTATTTCAAATACGGCTATTGAAGTTGATAAAAACCTTAATATTCAGCCGTGTAAGACCAATAATCAGCGGCGAAGAATTGACGGTTTGGCAAGCTTGCTAGATGCCTATGTAGCACTTGAAAGACATTATGATGAATACTTAAATTTAATATAATTGGGGGTTTTGATGTTGGGCTTTAAAAATACTATAGCAAGATTTTTTAACCGTTCACCGACTGTAGTAAGATATGAACTTGTTACAGATCGTGGAAACGGTTTTTACTCATGGAATGGAAAGCTTTATAGATCAGATATTGTAAGAAGCTGCATAAGGCCCTTTTATAAGTCAGTGGGAAAGTTACTTGCAAAACAAATCAGGCAAAATGGCGCAGATTTAAAAATAAATCCAGATTTTTATATTAAAACCCTTCTTGAAGAACCAAATCCATATATGACAGGGCAAATGCTTCAGGAAAAACTAGCAATTCAGCTAAAACTTAATAACAATGCCTTTGCTTATATAAACCGCGATGATAATGGATTTGCAATGGAAATATATCCGCTTACTGCGGCGATTGCCGTTGAAGCAATCTATGATAATCAATATCAGCTTTATCTTAAATTCACCTTTCAGAATGGGAGAACAGCCACCTTTGCCTATGATGATGTAATTCATCTTCGTCAGGATTATTATAGCAATGACATTTTTGGTGAAGGAAATCAGGAAGTATTAGCTGGTTTAATGGAGATTGTTATCACCATTGACCAAGGAATAATTAAGGCCATAAAAAACGGTGCTGTTATCAAATGGCTCTTGCAATTTAAAGGTGTAATTCGGCCCGAAGATATTCAAGCGCAAACGAAAAAGTTCGTTGATGATTTTTTAAAGATTGATACTGAAAATAATGATTCTATTGCCGGGGCAGCTGGTACAGATTCTAAGGCTGATGTTAAGCAAATACAGCCAACGGATTATGTCCCTAATGCCTCACAATTAGAAAAGACAGTGCAACGGATTCAAAACTATTTCGGCACTAATGATAAAATTATTCAGTCAAAATTTAACGAGGATGATTGGAACGCATATTTTGAGGCCGAGATTGAACCATTTTCAATTCAAGCCTCTAATGAGTTTTCTCGGAAAATTTTTTCAAGGCGTGAGCGTAGCTTTGGAAATCGGATAATCTTTGAAGCTAATAGTCTGCAATATGCCAGCATGAAAACCAAGTTAGATTTGATGCAAATGGTTGATAGAGGCGCACTAACACCTAATGAATGGCGTTTAGTTTTAAACATGGGGCCAATAGAAGGTGGAGAAAAAGCAGTAAGGCGACTAGATACAGCAGTGGTAAATCAACTAATGGAAAGCTTTAACGCCTATAGTAACCAAATGGAAGAAATTAAAGCTCTAGTGGCTGGATTATTAAGTAAAGGAGGTGATTAAAATTCCGAAATTACAGGTCAGAGGCGTAATTGTTCCAAACAATTACCAAGATATTTATGATTATTTTGGCATTGAAGCGACAAGCCCAAAAAGCGTAAGTAATATACTGAAAAATCTTGTAGGTGAAAGCGTGGATGTTGAAATAAATAGTCCAGGTGGCGATGTGCCTTCTGGTTCTGAAATATATACAGCGTTGAAGGCATATCAAGGTAATGTCAATGTGCAAATTGTGGGTATGGCTGCTAGTGCGGCAAGTGTAGTTGCAATGGCTGGCGATAAAGTTTCAATTTCGCCAACAGCGCAGATTATGATCCACAATGTTTCAACCAGTGCAGCTGGTGATTATAGAGACATGCAACATGCAGCTGATGTATTAAAAAATATGAATACATCAATTTGTAACGCTTATACGTTAAAAACAGGCATGGAACAAGAAAGGTTACTGGATTTAATGAACCAAGAAACATATATGAATGCACAGCAGGCTAAAGAGTATGGGTTTGCCGACGAAATCATGTTCGACAATGAAAACAAGCTTGTTGCAAATGCCTGTTCATCTTTTTTATTGCCGCCTGAGGTAATAAATAAAGTTCGCAATCTACTTACTGATAAAAAAAATAAGAATCAAAATAATGCTCTAGCCGAAAGGGAACGGCTGGAGCTTTTAAAATTAAGGGGGAAATTATAATGGATAAAACAAAATATTTAGCAAAACGCAATGAAATGCTTCAACGTGCCGAGAATTTTATTAATGAGGGCAAAATTGAAGAAGCCCAAGCCATCAGAGGTGAAATTGAAAAACTGGATAAAGATTTTGAGGATGCGGCAAAAGAAATGGCAAATTTAAACGCGTTGCATAAGAATGCAGTGGTATTAGATTTTGCGAATAAGTCATTAAACCCGGTAGGCTCTCAGTCCTTAGATCAATTAAATCTTGATGGACAGCAGCAGGCCCCAAGTAAAAGCAAGTTGACCAATGAAGAAACAGAAACCTATAAAAATGCTTTTGCTAAGAATCTAATGGGCCTGCCGCATTCTAACACTGAAAGGGATTTATTTAACCGGATTAACGATGAATATAGTAACGCTTTGCAGACTTCTGCGGAGCATACTGTTCTTGTTCCTGAAACGGTAAAAAATCAAATCTGGCGGGAAATTGGGGAATTGCATCCTATCTTAGATGATTTGGCAATGACTTTTGTTCCTGGTGATTTAATCCTAATTAAAGAAGAAAATCCGCTTAAAAATGCTGATGCAGTCGTGGAAACTGATGAAGTTAATGATGATGATGATCTAGACTTTGGCGAATTGCATTTAACTGGGTGCGAGTTAGCCAAGACAATTACAGTAAGCTGGAAAATGAAAAAAATGTCCATTGATGCTTTTTTGGCTTACATTACCACAAAGTTAGCTGAAAAAATGAGCAATGGCCTTGCAAAATGGGTAGCAGAAGGAAAGGGAAAGCCGGGGGCGGGTGATACATGGAAACCGCAAGCAAGAGGTATTGTTGTTGCCTTGGAAGCCGAAGCAACTACGCCGCAGATTGTCACCTATTCGGATGCTGATCCTGTAACTTACAAAAAAATGACAGCGGCCCTAGCTAAAATTAAATCTGGATATTTAAAAGGGGCAGCTATTTACACCAAAAACGATATAATTTGGAACGTACTAGCCAATATTGTTGATGGCACTGGAAAACCTATTTTTGTTGCAGATTCTACCTCTGGCGGCGTGGGGCGTATTTTTGGCCTTGTTGTAAAAGAAGAAGATGCCGTTTCGGATGGAGAAATATTAATTGGCAACGTGTCCAGAGGATACGCAATGAATGCTAATGAAAACATTACCATGTATCAGCAAGAATTTGTTAAAGCAAGAAAAACCGATTATATGGGCTATGCCATTATTGATGGTGATGTAATGACCACTAAGGCATTTGCCTTAATAAAAAAGTCATAAATACCGTAAGCCCTGAAACAGCTACATTCAAAAAGGCCACTACCGCTGATGTAGTGTTTACGGTAACTAGTAGCGAAGCAGCCGCGACACTAAGCGCGGTTAAAAATGGAAGTGCGGTAGTAAATACTGCTAACTACACATTTAACAGCGGAGTTTTGACAATTAAGAAAGAGTATTTGGCAACACTTGCGAATGGTGATAAGACCTTTACAATTGTTCTGTCAATGGGAAGTAATTTGAGTGTTACTATTACGGTAGCGGATTAAACGGCTTTGGGGTGATGGTATGCTAATTAATGATGTTAAAGATTATTTGCGTGTCGATTCGGATATTGATGATGACACGCAAATCGTCGCCCTTATAACGGCAGCTAAGCAATATATTGTTAATCAAACAGGAAAGCAATATGTTGAAACAGATGAAGTGTGGAACTTGGCAATTAAAATGCTAGTGGCCCATTGGTACGAAAACCGGGAATTACATCCTAGTAAGCCAGGAACACTGGCAACCAATAGCCATACAGCTGATGCATTGATAAGCCATATTTCTTTGTGTTCTGCATATCCAACAGTGGGCGATTCGCAATGAACATAGGCAGCTTAGATAAAAAGATTACTTTTTTATCACAGGAAGAAGTTGAAAACGAATTAAGACTTACTGAATTAAAACCTATTAAAAAACTAACATGTTGGGCGAGAATTGAACCTTTGCGGGGGAAAGAATATTATGAAGCACAAAAAAATAAAACTGAAAACAGTTACAAAATAACTACACGGTATCATAAGAATCTTAGTGATTCGATGCTTATTCGATATCAAAATCAGTTTTTTGAGATTCAAAATATTGTTGATCCATATATGAAGCATATTTCACTTGAAATCTATTGTACTGAAAAGTCTAGGGGCGAAGGTGTTACAACATGAGTGATGATGGATTAAATTTTAATAATCTTAATGAATTTATGTCTGATATAAACCAAGTTGCAAATGAATTTCCCCTAGAGTCTGAAAAACGTCTGCAAAAAATCGGTAATAAATTTAAAAAAATCATCAAAGAAAAGTCGCCGGATAGTGGCAAGGCTACAAAACGAAAATTAAATAAGTCTTGGAAAAGTAAAATTGATGGTTATAAAGGCGAAGATTTAACTTGTGAAATATGGTCAACTAGTCCACATTTCCATTTAGTAGATCGTGGGCATGTGCTAAAGGATAAGAAAGGCAAGGTTAAAGGGTTTGTGCAGGGGAAACATTTTCTTGAAGCTACAGCGCAAGAGGTTGCCGCTAACATTGTACCGGATGAACTTGAAAAGTTTCAAAAGGAAATAGCAAATAAAATTGAAAAGGGGTGATGATATTGGATGATATGTTAAGACGAACTGAAATTATAAAAGCGGTAGCGGATATACTAAAAAATAAGTTTTCATATAGAATTTATTCTGATGAAATTATCGAAGGATTTAAGCAGCCTTGCTTTTTCTTTAAGTTAATTAAACGTACAGATATCCAAACTACCAATTTTAACGATAATCAATTATCTATTATCATCACTTATTTTTCTAGTCCAGAAAAAAATAAAGAAATTGAATACATGAATATGATAGATGATTTAAGCCAGCTTTTTAATATTGGCTTTAGGGCGGGAAAAAGATATCTGCATATTAAATCTTTTAGTGATGATCGAATCGGTGAGAAACAAGACATTTTACAAATAACGATTGCTATTGAATATCTTGATAGCACCGATAAGAAAACCGATGAAGAAATGGGTTATATACCTGCTACTACATTAGAAACAAAAACAAAATTTTGAACTGACTAATTTAGTCGGTTCTTTTTTATTGAAAATAAGAAAGGGATGATGAATAAATGGGGTTACCTAGCATAGCCATTGCATTCAAAGAAAAAGGCATAACAGCAATTAAACGTTCACAGCGTGGTATTGATGTATTAATTTTAAAAGAAGAAGACCCTACAAAGTTTACAAGTCCGTATACAATCTATACGACTACTGACATACCAAGTACTTTAAACGATTTTAACAAGGAACAAATTGAATTAGCTTTAATGGGCTATCAAACGTCACCTAAAAAAGTGCTGGTATATATCGAAAGCAAGACAGCAGAAAATTATAACGATATTTTAGTTACTCTTGAAAATCAACGGTGGGATTATCTTGTTATTCCAGAAATTGCAGATTCTGAAACGCAAACAATTGCGACTTGGATCAAAGGTATGCGAACCACTAAAGATAAAAAAGTAAAAGCGATTTTACCCAACATTAAAGCCGATAATGAAGGTGTAATTAATTTTACAAATTCAATTATTAAAACTAAAGCTAAAACTTTTACTACTGCTGAATACTGTTCACGTATTGCGGGATTGATTGCTGGTACGCCAATGACAATTGCTTGCACGTTTGCTCCGCTTTCAGAAGTGATTGAATGTGATACACATTCAAAAGAACAATATGATTCTAAAGTTGAAGCTGGTGAGTTGTTTTTCTTCAATGATGGCGAAAAAATCAAGATTGCGCGCGGCGTAAATAGCTTTACCACTACTATTCAAGATAAAGGCGACAGCTTTAAAAAGATAAAATTAGTTGATGCAATGGATATGATCCATGACGATATCAAGAAAACAGCAGAAGATAACTATTTAGGTAAATATGCTAACAGTTATGATAATAAATGTTTACTTATTTCAGCTATTCAAGGATATTTTGACCAACTTGAGCTTGACGGAATTCTTGATCCGAAAAAGAATAGCGTTGGAATTAATGTAGAACAACAAAAAGTATATTTGCTATCTATTGGTAGTTATACGGCGGATGAACTTGCCGAAATGACAGACCAAGAAATCAAAGAAGCAAATACAAAAGATAAAGTGTTTTTAAAGGCGAGTATCAAAATATTAGATGCAATTGAAGAAATAGACCTACCAATAATAATCTAAATAAAAGCTGGCATACGCTGGCTTTTATTTTATTTTCAAACAAGAAAGGCAGATGATATATAAATGAAAGGTATGGAAGCAAAACAAGTAATGAACGGTTCACAAGGTGAAATATGGATTGATAGCGATTACATGTCACAAGTGACCGAATTTAAAGCTACAGTAACGATTGATAAGAGCGAAATCAATATGGTTAAAAAACTATCTAAACAGTATAAAGTAACTGGTTTTACTTGTAAGGGTAGTTTAAAAATGAATCATGTATCAAGTTATATGATAAAAAAAATGAATGAGAACATGAAAGCGGGCAAGCAAACAGTTTGTACGATTATTAGTAAGCTAGATGATCCAGATGCGATTGGCTCTGAACGTATCGTAATTAAAGATGCAGTATTTGACGAATTAATTTTAGCGGATTGGTCAGCCAAAAAGATGGGTGAAGAATCCTACAACTTTACTTTTTCTGACTGGGACATCTTAGACACCGCAGACGAAAATTAAATTCTATTTAAATTGAAAAGGAATGATTATATATGAGTTTATTAGATAATTTATTAAAAGCGGATGTAGAAAAATTAACGGAAAAACCACATAAAAAATATGAAATAAAACGGTTATCACAAAAAATGAATATAAAATTTGAATTGGAATTGACTGCTTTAAAACCAGAACGTTATGCAGAAATTCAAAGAATGTCGGTGGAAATTGGTAAAAAAGGCGGCATTAGAGATGTTAATATATTTGAGCCAAAAATACTTACTTTGCTTGACGGCATAAAAGAGCCAAATTTGAAAGATCAGAAATTGTTGAATCATTTCAATGTCCTAACACCGAAAGAATTAATTTTGAAATTATTCTTATCTGGTGAAATTGATGATATTAAAGAAGAAATTAATATTTTATCTGGCTATGAAAAAGATGAAGAAGAAGTTGACGAAGAAATAAAAAACTAATTGAAACCGATCCAGAAGCACAATTATTATTTTATCTTTTTAGGTTTCATCATTATAAACCTAGTGAAATATATTGGCTTCCAATCGGTGAAAAACAAATTTTATATAGCTTCATGCGTTATGAATTAGAACAGAGAAAAAAAGAAGCCCCAAGCGAAGGGGATGATTAAAAAATGGCAAGGGTTATAGATGCAGTATTATCATTAAAAGATAAATTTAGTCCAACATTAAGACAAGTATCTAGAAATCTTGAAGAACAGTCGAAAATACATAAACGACTTGGTAAAGATATCGAAAGTACAGGTAAAAGTATTTCCAGTTTCGGCAAGGCTACAGCTTTTATTAGTGCGCCACTCGTTGCGGCGGCAGGTGCTGGCTTTGCTTTATCTCAAAGTTTAGATAAGTCAGCGGCTAGAGTTGGTATGTTGGGGCAAATGACAAGCGAGCAATCAGCGGTTATAAAAAAAGGTATTGTCGACCTATCCAATGCTACAGGTGTAGCCAGTGAAACGATTGCAGATGCTACGCAAAAGGCAATAACTGGCGGAATAAGTGCTGGCGATAGTATGAAATATATGGCTGAAAATATTAAGTATAGCAAAGTTTCTGGTATGGAACTAAGCCAGACGGTAGAAGTCACAAACGCCTATACTAAAGCCTATAATTTGACTATCGCTGATACTGTAAGATTAAACGATCAGCAAGTAATGACAGCACGTTTGGCAAAAGTTGAAATGTCGGCAATGAGTCCGGCACTTGCTGGCGTTGCTAAATCGGCGGCAGATGCAGGAATTTCTGTTCAACAAATGGACGCGGCGTATGTTATGATGGTACGCCGCGGCACAGATAACGGCAAAGCGGCTAGTTCGTTGGCTGGCTTATTTGATAGCTTTTCAAAAGCAAGTCCTAAAGCTATCAAAGCCGCGCAAGACTTCGGCATTGAATTAAATCAAGCTCACATTAAAGCGGTTGGTTTTCCGGCGTTTTTACAAGAAATACAAACAAAAACTGGCGGGAATCAAGCCGCTATTGGGAAAATAATTAAAGATGTTGAGGCATTTAAATTAGCGTTAAGCATGACAAGCGGTGACGGTGCAAGCGAATATCTTGACGTTTTAGATAAAATTCAAAATTCTGGTGGTGCTACCGCTGAAAGTCTAGCACGATTAAAAACACCAGCCGGAGAAACAGTTAAGGCTATGAATCAGATCAAAAACGCGGGCATTGAGCTAGTAGATGGTTTACAGCCGCTATGGACTAGATCAGCAACAACAATTAAACAAGTCGTTTCAGCTTTCAATTCATTAACTGACGAACAAAAAAACATGATATTTAGTGCTATGAAACTTATTATTGTTACAACTGTTATGTCTGGCATTATCGGTAAAACCGTTGGCATAGTTGGTAAAGGGGTTACTATGTTCGCAGATATCAGCGCAGGCATAACGAAAGCGGGTTCTTTAATTGGTTATTTAGCTACTAAATTTAGTACCTTGACTACAATTTTTAATGCAGTAGGTACAGCCGCAAAATTTTTATTTATGACACCAGTTGGATTGGCAATTACGGCAATAGTGATAGCTGCTTATTTAATTTATGACAATTGGGGAAAAGTAAAAGAGTTTTTTATTAATCTATGGGCGGGTATTGTAAATACCTTTAATTCAGCGGTAACGGCTATAAAAGGCTGGATGGATAAAATGGGTATCACTGAAAAATTACAAATGCTCATACCAAAAATCGCAACATTTATTGCCGCTTGCATTAGCTTGTTTTTGATATTTAAAAACGGTGTTATTGCTGTATTTATGGCGATTGCAAGCCCTGTAATCTCATTATTTAATATGTTGTGGACAGCAATTAACGGTCAAACATTGTCCAGCGGCGGCATGATTACAATAATACTAAAATTAATCAGTGCATCATTTGGTATCATGGTTAATTTAGTAGGTATATACCTAAACGGATTTTTAAATATTGTAGGTATAGTAGTTAGTGGCGTAATTAGCGTGTTTGGCGGGATAATTACGTTTATTACTGGTGTATTTACTGGTAACTGGGCTATGGCATGGCAAGGCGTTGTAGAAATATTTAGCGGTATCTTTAGTACAATAGAAGGTATTTGCAATACTGTTATGAGTACGATTAAAGCCGCTATAAATGCAGTGATTAGCGGTGTGAATTCAGTATCCGTTGATGTTCCAGAATGGGTTCCAGTAGTCGGCGGTAAACATTATCAACCATCTATACCAATGCTGGCAAAAGGTACTGATAACTGGGGCGGCGGTCTTGCAATGGTTCATGACGCGGGACCAGAAATAATTGACTTGCCGAATGGTAGCCGTGTTTATCCTCATGCTAAATCGTTAGATATGGCGCGCCAAGAAGGTCGTAAAGAATCAAGCGGCGGCAACGGTAGAACATTCAATATAGAAAAATTAGCGGATCAGATCATAATACGCGAAGAAGCAGACATTGACAAAATTGTTGAAAGGTTAGCTTTAAAGTTAAAATCTCACGCGATAAACCAGGCGGAAGGTGCTACTTAAGTACCTTCCGCTTATAAAGGAGTTGATATGGTGAGCAATTTCTTTTCTAGTTTAGTTTCTAGCCTTTTAAGCCCTAGTAACAGTAGTAGTACGGCGAATCAACCTCCTAAAATATATTTACAATGTAATAAAGAAAAAATTCAATTTCCTATTCCACCTAGCAGTTTTGAGGTATCAGTAAAACAAAATAATAGTACGGTTAATATAAATAACCTTGGTGAACTTAATATGATAGGTAAAACTGGACTTATTACAATGTCTTTTAGTTCGTTTTTACCTAATCAAAATTATGACTTTTGCCAATGTACAGCAGATAAACCGTATAACTACGTTAAAACAATAGAAAAATGGCGGACTAGTGGGCAACCTTCACGCTTTACGATTACTGAAACACCAGTCAATTATCCTGTAAGCATTGAATCATTTAAATATGGTGAAAAAGATGGTACAGGGGACGTTTATTTCACTATTGATTTTAAAGAATATAAATATACAGGGAATGCAGTTGATAATACCGTTAGTGATGTAACTGGCTTAAGCAATAGATCAGATGCAAGCACAATAGCTGATACCACAAAAAATATAACAGTTTACCCAGGGGATTCCCTTTTGGACGTTGCTAGTCGCGCTATGGGAAGTACTATAAAAAAAGGTAGCAATAGCTATTTAGATTTATATAAAAGTCTTGCCAAGCGCGGCGGCATAAGTACTGGTGATATCATAAGCGTAACGAAAAATAATACTGTAAAAATAGGTGATAGTAATGTTTCTTTGTAAGTGCAATGGCAAAGATATTTCTAGTTTTGTAATTTCTTATAACTGGCAGGGTGATTTAGACCAAGCTGGCAGAAAGTTAGAATTTTCGATTGCCTATAATACGAAAGATAAAATTTTTGATAATCAAAATATTGTCATTGGTAATACAGTCTATTTGTATTATCAAGATGATAATATAGAAAATTCAACGCCTATCGAAATATTTAGGGGCGTTATTTTTATGCGGCAAAGAAATACAGTTAATTTTACTTTTGAATTTACGGCTTATGATCGCCTAATTTATCTTGCTAAATCTAAAACTACTCGTAAATTTTCAAATATAACTGTTGAATCAGTCATAGCGCAAGTATGTAATGAAATGAATGTAGAAATTGGTTCTATTTGCAATATTGGAGTTTATGTCGATTTTATAGCGGACAATATGAGCTATACGGAAATTATAAAAAAAGCCTTTAATATGGCTTACTGGAAAAATCAAAAACTATATCATATGTACATGAATCAAGATAAATTATATGTAGTCGAAAGATCGGAAACGATAGAAAATTATACGGCTAGTGACTTGGTGAATGTAGAAAGTACAAATCATTCTGAATCTATTGAGGATATGATTAATACTATAATGATTGTTGATAATAACGGTGTTGAAATTGGTCGTGTATCAAATGATTCTGATTTATCAGCTTATGGAAAATTGCAGGACGTTTATAAAGTTGACTCTAAGCAAGATACTCAAACAGCCGCCAAAGGAATGCTTAAAACAGTTTCTTTTAAGTCCTCATTAAATGGCATCGGCAATATACAATGCATTACTGGTTATTCAATTACAGTACAAGAGGAACAATTGAAAGGGAAATTTATGATTCGTTCGGATCGACATTCTATATCAAATAATGTTCATAAAATGGAACTTGATTTAGAGTTTTTAGAGGTGGTAAGTAATGCGTGAAAATCCATACAACACAATACTGGGGATTGTGAAAGATACAAGCATTAACCATAACAGCCCTAGTATTAAGATAGGGAAAATCATTACACCACCGCCGGAAATCCAAGTGTCTTATAATGGTATCATTCTTGATAAAAAAGATGTTTGGATCAGCAAATACTTACTAATTGGCTACGAACGAACAGCAAAAGGACATATTGAAAGTGCAACACAAAACAGAGCAGGCGGTGGCGGTGATGCTGAATATGCTAGTCATAATCATGCTATAGATAATGATTATACGGATAACATTATTTATACTGATACTTTAAAGGCTGGTGACTATGTTTCTATTATGCCTATGGTATCCGAGGACAATAGTAGTCAACAATATATAATTTTAGATCAGATAGTCCATTTATAGGGCGGGTGATAATATGGCAAATCCTTTTGTCGGTGGCAATATAACAGGCAGTACGACTGAATCAGATACTCTACCAACTTTTACGGAGTACGCATGGGATTTTGAACACGATTGTTTTATATTTGAAAATGGTAAGCATAAAATAGTTATTGAAAATGAAGCCTTGAAAGTATGGATTTATAAAACTCTTAAAACTGAACGCTGGCGTTATCGTGCTTATGATGGTGCTTATGGTATTGAGTTAGAACAATTCATAGGAAAAAGTACAAATAATGCTGATAGTTCGGTTGAGGTTGAAATGTATGTAAAAGAAGCATTATTAACTAATCCTTATATCAAAAGTATTGATGATGTAACATTTACGAATGAATCAGACGTGCTAGATTTTGAAGTCAGTTTAACAACTGTTTACGGTAACTTAACAGTACAAAGTTAATAAAAATTTTAAAGAGTAGATTAGTTTCTACTCTTTTATTGTGTGGTGAAAAGAATTGAGTTTTGATATGCAATCAAAAGCAGAGATACAAACGCGACTAAAAGCTGATTTAGCAACACAATTAAACGGTCAAAGTTCTGTTGAAGGTACTTTTAATAAAGATATGATCGCGGCTAACAGTATTGAGTTTGAACAGGCGTATGCGGAAATGAACTTAATGGTTGAAGCGGCTTTTGCAAATACTTCTTGGGGAAAATACCTAACAATGCGCGCCGCTGAATTCGGTGTAATCCGCAAAGAAGCCACTAAAGCAATTGGGAAGTTAAAAATTGTAGGTGAAGCTGGGGCAAGTATTATAAAAGGTAGTCTTTTTACAACGGCGCAAGGTATTAAATTTTACAGTACAGCAGATGCAAAAGTTGGCACAGATGGAACGATTACGATTGATATTGAAGCAGGTACAGCCGGAACGGTTGGAATTGTAGAAGCTGGCACAATTATTAATATTCCTATGTCAATACCAAACGTCGTTAGCTGTACGAATGAAGCCGCGACTTATGACGGATTTGAAGAAGAAACTGACGCGGAATTATTAGAAAGATATTTGTTGAAGGTAAGGACACCAGCCACGTCCGGCAACAAATATCATTATCAAAACTGGGCTTTATCAATTGCAGGTGTTGGGCAAGCAAAGCCAATACCTTTATGGGCTGGTGCTGGCACGGTAAAAGTAATTATTATAAATTCTGATGGCAAAACAGCAAGCGCAGAGTTAATTCAGAAAGTTGCTGATTATATTGAAACCGTAAGACCAATCGGCGCAACGGTAACGGTAACAAGTCCAGCACCTACAATGATTAATATTAATGCGGATATGAAAGGTACTTATGATATAGATAAAATAAAAACAAGCATTAACAGTTACTTCAAAAAAAATGTATTCAATATGTCTTATGTCAGTATTGCACAAATTGGTAAAATGATTTTAGAAAGTAATGACGGTACAATCAAGGACTATGATAATTTACTTATTAATAATCAAGATAAAAATATAAGCCTAACTGATGAAGAATTACCAGCAGTGGGGGAGGTTGTTTTAAATGTTCTTTCGTGAAAATGAAGTTAACATTTTAAAATACCTTCCTACTTTTTTGCAATCTGATATAAATTTTAAAAGTGTTGCTGATGTACACAGTGCAGAACATGAAAGAATTAGATTATTAATACAAGATGTTTTTAATCAGTTTTTTATTGAAACCGCTACTTGGGGATTAGAAAGTTATGAAAAAATACTAGATATTACACCAAATAAAAATGGTGATTATGCAGTTAGGCGTAACAGAATTAAATTAAGATATCAAGCGAATCAAACTAGCACAGTAGCGTTTTTAGAATCATTAGTAAAACGCTATGCAACAAGTAATGCAACGATAAAGGTAATTGAAAACAATAGCGAATATGCTTTTTCTATCATTACAGAAGGCGGCAGTATTGTAGATTTAACAGGAATGTTTGAAGCTATTGAAATCTATAAACCTGCACATTTAACTTGTCTATTGCATTACGAAAGACCTGTAAATATGTCGTACAGTATCGGTCAAGTAATGCGAATAGGTAAAAAAACGACCATCAAACCTGTTAGTCAATTCGACTTAAATAAAATTGACGGCACAGCAATTTATGGTTGCTTTATAAAAACAGCAAAATACACAACAATTAAGGCGGTGGTTTAATGTCTGGATATACTGGCATGATTCTTACTACAGCAGGATTAAATCTGCAAGCGCAAGCACAGCTTGGAGGAGAACTGATAATAACAAAAATATGTGTTGGTGATGGATTATTAGCAGATGGCGAAAGTTATGATAGTTTAACAGCATTGAAAAAACAAATAATGTCGTTAGGTATACAAGATATGGCTGTTACTGGTGATGGACAAAGCCGAATTCGTGCATTGATGACCAATGATAGTATAACGACAGGTTTTTTTGTTCGTGAAGTTGGAGTGTTTGCAAAAATCGGAGCAGAAGGGACAGAAACGTTATACAGTTATACTAATGCAGGAGATAAAGCGGATTATTTACCGAGTAAAGGAATCAATGTTGTTGAAGAAGTTTTGGAAGTATACATTATTGTTGGTAACGCCCAAAATGTTACATGCACTATAAATGATCGTGTCACATTAGCGACGAAACAAGACCTTCATGATCATACGGCAAATACTAATAATCCGCATAATGTGATTGCATCTCAAATAGCCAATACTTTAATTAGCGGTTTAGGTACTACTGATATACAAAGCACATTAGCCGCAATTTATTCCGAAGCAACAAAGAAGGATAATTCCTTAAGAAATGTCGTTATTACTGGCCCTATAGATAGCAATGGTAATGCAGCTGCTCTTTCTTCTGATTTAACGGCAAGCCCAATAAAAATTAAGGCTGGTACAGTTATTAATTTTGCGAATGGGTTTAATGGTGTGAATCCTGTTGATATACCTTACAACGTTTTAGCTGATGCATCTCTTACTTTACCTGCTGCAGATGCAAACACGATCCCACTGCAGTATACAGCGGATTTATGTAATGGGGGTACGCCTATAAGCGACAGTGATTATAGTGCAGGTTACGTAAAGGCATATGCGTTTGATAATATCGGCTCTACCTCATGGTCAAGCTTGAAAGCAGCTTCTAACCAATCTGGGCAGTCTTTCATAGGCTATGGTTTTGGTGTCAATAAAGCGATTAGAAAAATTTACTTTGCCCAAAACACGCTGAGTACAAAATGGATGCCGTTAGTAAAAGCGCAGTATTCCGATGATAATGTTACATGGAATGACGCGGTAACTACTAGTGCGTTAAGCATGGCCGCTATAGCCACATTCACAGTCCCATACGTAGGGGCGCATAAATACTGGCGCGTGTTAGCTATGGCGAATTTAGCAAACGGTATTACATGGGAAGCGGCAGAAGTCGAAATGTACGAAGCCCTACAAATACACTATATATACGCTACAAGAGCGACAGATGGGACGGTTACTTACGGAGCTACTAAGCAAAAGCTTAAAACTGGTAAACAGTACGGTAGCCAGATTACGGCGGGGGTATTAGCGGCAGACGACTATGTATATAGCGAAAACAGATGTGTAGGCGGGAGCTTCGGAGTTACCAGCACGTACAGCACTAATTTAGCCCAATACGCATTCGACGGAAACCCTAGTACTTTTTGGGAGAGTAATAACCCTGGCGGAAGTGGTGACGCCCTAGTGTATGACTTTGGGGTAGCAAGGCATATTAGGCGATTAGTACTAGATCACACGATGGGCGACGGACTGCATTTTATGTCTAGTGTAAAAGTGCAACGTTGTACCGATGGTGTTACATGGATTGATGTATACACGGCTACGGGGCTGACAAGTGGATTAAACACTATTATTTTACCAGCTAGTACGCCTAGCAGATATTGGAGAGTGCTGGCAAATGCTCAAACTTCTGGAGGTGCCGCTGCGCTGTGGTGTGTTACTGAATTAACCATGCACGAAATATGCACAGACCTAACAGTGTATGACCCATACCAAGGAATTAGCCGCTATTTCGACGGAACAACCTGGACAAACGTAGTGCGTAACTTCTTAGGCGAGGCGGTAGTAGATAGCTCAGGTAAAATTGTGAGTTATACTACATATGACTACAATAAGGCTAAGTTAAAAGCATTACCCGCAGAGGATAGCGACGATGTTGTTACGCTAGGACAGTTTACACGTATATCTGATAGTAATGGTAATATGTGTATTAAATTTCCAGACGGAACAATGATACAGATGGGGACAGGACCCTATATAGACATTGGAGCCGTTGGGGGAATTGATTATACCTATCAGAATATATCATTCCCTTTCAGCTTTAGCGAGTGCTTTAATGTAATTGTGGGTATGGGTACGAACACAACAACACGCGCATCCGTTGCGATGCAGGGTGTTCCGTGGGCCACTGGTTTCCAAGCACTATGGATGGAATGGAACAACACAACAGCACAAAGTATATGTTGCCGTTATATCGCAATTGGGAGGTGGAAATAATGAAATTCTTTGCTCTTTTTGATGAGGATGGTAAGCGTATAACTACTCATATAGACGATGGTATGCCATACACGGAAGCTGATATTCTTCAACGATTTCCTAATGCGATAGAAATATCCGAAAAAGATCAGAGCCTATACGTAACAGGTAAATATTACAGGGGTGAAGATGGTAAACCCATAGAAATACCTCCATATGTGCCTACTGAAGACGAAATAAAACAACGAGAAATTGATATTTTGGATGCCGAATATCAACAACAATTTGCCGAACTAGCTCAAGCATTAAACATGGCAACGTTGGCAGAGAATACCGATTTGATCACTAGTACAAAAGCTGATTACGCAAAGTTAAAAGCTGAGTATGATGCAAAGCGTGGTGAGATAGATGGCTAAACGGTGTTTTGTGTGTGGAGCAAAGGAAAACGAGGGTAAATGCACCAATCAAGATTGTAGTCGTAGCAAGTAGGAGCCGAATGGCTCTATTTTTTTATATTTAATTGGGGGTGGAGAATTGGAATTAAATTTAAATAATTCTGGTCAGATTATAGCGATTATTACATTTACAGCGTGGTTGGTAAAATATTTAATCGTTAATCCGTTGCAGACGGCTATAACAGCACTAAAAGAAGCAGTTACTGAAATGAAAAATATGGTTTTCCGTATGGATAAAGACCAAAAGAGTATTGATAAAAGACTTGTAAGAGTTGAAGAATCCAATAAGGTAGCCCATCATAGGATTGATGGATTGGAGGCTATAAAAAATTGAAAAATAGAATAGTTGCATTTGCAAACTGGGCGCAAGCTAATTGGCTTGTGCTCATTGTTTTTATGGTAGTAGTTATGCTTTTATTTGTCTGCATGGTAATGTTTTCATGGCTATACGGTTACTGGTCAAATGCACTATGTGGAACGAAGTTTGAACTTAATAGCTGTTGGACTGGTATTGGTGCAGTGATAAGTGGTTTAGGTGGAATTACTGCACTTGCAAAGGCGGCTTGGACAAAATACAACACCGATAGCCAGTTTAATACGAATCAAGGTGAATTGCCCAATATTAATAATTTGAAAAGTGAGGTAATGAGGTAATGCAAGGTATTGACGTAAGCGAAAATAATGGGGAAATAAATTGGCAGGCGGTAGCAGATGCAGGTATTGAATTTGTAATAGTTCGAAGCTCATATGGTCGACATGGGGTAGATGAAAAGTTTTTAGAAAATGTTAATGGCGCGCAGACAGTTGGTTTAAAGGTTGGTGCATATCATTATGGCTATGCACTTACACCAGAAGAAGCAATCGAAGAAGCTCAAAATTGCAAAAATGTTATTAATGAAGCAGGTGTAATGCTTGAATTGCCGATTTTCTATGACATGGAAGATGCAGACGGCTACAAACGAAATCATGACTTTAACGCAAGTCAAGAAAACGTCACTGAAATATGCAAAACATTTATTGACAACTTAGGTCTGAATTGCGGTGTATACGCAAGTTACTCTTGGCTAACTGATTATATTGATTGGCAGTCTTTAAATTGCCCTATATGGAATGCGCAGTGGGGCGGTAATGATGATATTAAAGGTTTTATGTGGCAATATACTGATAGCCTAGAAATAGGCGACAAGCTTTTTGACGGAAATCAATACTATATAAATTAAAATAAGAAGGGGATATGAAAAATGGCAGAAGAAACAGTAAACACAGAGGTAACAACAGTAACAACCGAGGACAAAATCGCAAAATTAAAAACAACTCTTGAAGGGATGGAATTACTAGGGGAAACTATTCCACAAGTGGTCAAAGATGCTGTTAGGCAGGAGCTTGCTACGCTAGAAGCGGAAGCGTTGGCAGAAGTACAAAAGATTGAAGCTGAGACAGTCAGCTTTTACGGCAAGTACCGTACTGAAATAATTATCGTTGCAGCATTAGTGATTTTACACGTTGCTGGATTGTTTGGTGTGTAATGCAATTTGCAAAAAAATATTGGAAATCTATTTTAGGGCTGGCATTGGTGCTAGCCCTTGTATTTTATGCCTATGTCTTAGGTAATAGGGTAAAAGATGCCGAAACAAAACACCAGCAGGCTTTAGTCTTAAATGAGCAACAAGCCCAAGATAAAAATGTCCTGCAAAATCAATTAGACATGAGTAAGCAAAATGCTGAAATGTTGGCAAATTTTATAAAGTCGGCACAAACGGGACAGATTCAGCCAGTAACACATTTTACGATACAAGCACCGACCGTGCAAAAAGCATCGGAACAAGTAGCCGAACGGATCAATGCTAGAGATTCCACGTTACCGCCTGTTGCTCTTGAAAAGACCGATAACACAATTGTAGTGCCAAACACAAATAAAACGCCACAAGCAAATTATGATGTTGCTGTATTTAAAAATAATAATTACCGCAATTGGGAATGGTCTACTGGCTATGGTCAACATGGTAGTGATCGGTATATTCCGATTGAGTTACAACGCAATTTTAGTAAAGATGCCGCAGTGAGTGTTGAGTATCATGTTGGTGGTCGTGAAAAAGGTTATGAAGTGAAATATACTCGTAAGACTGATAAGCTATTTTTGATGTTTTAAAATGAAAATATATAATTAGATCAAAAGGCGGCAACTAGTACAAAAATGTACTTGGTTGCCGCCTTTTTTATTTACCTAAAAGCAGGGGATAGACTAATTTTGGAGAAATAAGTATATTTATAATTAAATAAAGGGGGGGTATTTTGTGGATGTATTTATAAACAGTGCAATGATAACAATGCTTTTTACTGGTGCTTGTTTACGGCATATCTTAGTGAAGTTTAATATTGAAACTCATAAAGGAATAGTCATGAAAAATCGCAAGGATATTGCTAAGATACCGGAGCCGTGGAGATTTATTACATTTTTGTTGTCTGCAATTTTAGTGTTTTCATCATTATATGAAATAAACATACTGTTAAGATCTATATAATTAGATTACTGCTATATTTAGCGTTGCAAGGAATAAGAAAGAAAAATGTTTTGCGTATGGTTCGACTCCCCTCGCCTCCACCAATTAAATCCGGATTACTTATCAAGCCACGAAATTCGTGGCTTTTTTGCTTTATGTGGTTTTAAAAGGTTTTGGGTAGCTCCACCAGCTAAAACCGGAATTAGATTCGAAGGCCAGAGGGACGGCAGACTGTGTGAAAAATATGCAAATGCGATTACATAAATATTTGGAACGATAAAAAGAAGCTGGGGAGAAAGGCTTCAGTCAGTGCTGAAATCTCTTTGTCCTTTTTAGTGTATAACCTAAAACGAGTAATGGATATACTCGGCATCAAGGAGTTAGTAAGACGATTACAGGAAAAACGGCAGTCAGTACTTGCATAAAAGTACCGACTGCCATTTTTTATACATCTTTTAACTCAATTAGAGCCTATTTATTGCCACAGGTTAGAGACAGGAAGACTTATAGTGAAAAAATGAGGTCGCTTTTCACACAGTATGCCGTCCCTTTTGGTATACATTCGCATTGAGAACCTGCCTTGCTGTTTTCTATATTACTTTATTATCATGCGTTTATAGGAAGTGGGAGAACATTTCATATATTTCTTAAATGTCTCAGAATAATAGCTGCTGCTGAAAAATCCAACAGCAAGCGCTACTTCGGTAATGTTCATTTCGTCACTTAATAAATAGGGAATGCTTTTTTGAATTCGATAATTTAAAAGGTAATCAAAGGGTGTCTGATGAACAATTTTTTTAAATAAGCGGCAGCAAGAACTTTTACTGAGATTACAGGAGGAGGAGATGACGTCTAACGTTAGATTCTCCTTGTAATGGGTATGGATATAATCCAAAGCTGACTTAATCTGCACAATGTTCTTGTGCTGTTTATGAGGCCCATTTGGAAGTTTACAATATATATCTTGATATAGATAGAAACAAAGTTCAAATAGTTTACTCATGATTAATAATTCATAGCCAACGCTTTTTTCTTTATGAATCTTTTCTATTTCTATTACTAGAGAAATAATATGTTTATTGTTATTGCCAGCAGCATTAAAGTATGCAAAAGGCAATCGTTCACTGGTAACGAGTTCCGCCAAATATTTATTTTCAAAAACGCTGCCTTTGTGACCTGATAGTAACATGGGATAAAAGATAAGTGCAAAATAGCTGCAGCTAGAATTGGAAATTGCTGCTGCATTATGCAAACAATTTTGATTTACAAATATAGCATCGCCTTCTGTTACAACGTATTGGCTATTGTTTGATTGATAAGTCATTGATCCGCTAACGATATAAGTAAGTTCAAGTTCTGGATGCCAGTGGCAACCAAAAGAAGAGCCTATATAATCAGTGATTTCATCATAGACGATTTGAAAAGGAAAATTATCATCTTTAACTGGATCTCTATTCTCTAACTTATTTTTTCCAATGTTTAATACTTTAAATCCCATAGTTCCTCCGGATGCTATTATTGTTATAATATATGACGATATTCACATAGATTCTTATTATATATAACATTATAATTGCAATTAAAGAAAAAGGAAATCAGCACAAGAAAAGACATAGCTATTACATAGGCTGATAAAAGGCAGGAGATAAAGTGGAAAAAGTAATAGCAAATACCTTTAAATGGGGAAGCAGTAATGATGAACAAACATTAAATGTTATTCGGCGTCAGGGCCCAATCTCTAGGATGGATATTGCTAAAATAACAAACTTGACCCCTGCAACGATTTCCAATATAACAACCAAATTGCTAGAATTAGGTCTGATTGTAGAAGATCATATTGGTGAGTCTAGTGGTGGTCGTCGTCCATTATTGCTGAAAGTCAATCATTCACTTGCTGCAGTTATTATTATTTATATTGCTTTGGAAAAGATAACTGGCTATGTGCTAAATACGCAATATAAAATACTGGGGAAAGATAGTAAAATCATTAAGGACAAGAAAAAAGAAGATATTCTAGAAATAATCCTACATATCATTCATAACTGTCGTAAAATGGTTACTGTTTCTGTGCGTGCAGCGGGGGTTGTACTCTGCGATTCTGTACGAACGAACTCCAAAACTGCATCAGATGTACCTGCTATTAGCTGGGAAAGTAGACTAGTAAAAGAAATGATTGAAGAGAAGGCTGGTTTGCCTGTTATTATCGAAGATGATGTAAAAGCATTAAGTAACGAAGAATATAACCATAGATCAGTAAAAGATACTCGTAATATGATTTTAATAAAAGTAAGTCGCGGGATTAGCAGCAGCATTATATTAAATGGAAGACTTTATCGTGGCGTAACCAATGGCGCTGGTGGAATTGGTCATACCACCATTGATATTGCCGGACCTAGATGTAGTTGTGGTAACTATGGCTGCTTAGAGGCGTTCGCTTCTGAAGCTGCTCTAGTAAATACAGTAGTAAAAGCTATTAAAGAAGGGCAAAATTCTTCTATTTATAATATGACAGATGGAAAGTTAGAGAATGTAACTCCTGAGATGATTTATGAGGCTGCAAATCATAACGATGAAGTGGCAATCCGTACACTAAGACAGGCAGCACGCTATTTAGGGATAGGTATTGCAAATTTTGTTAATCTTTTCAATCCTGAAATCGTAGTTATTGGCGGTGGTATTATCAACGGACGACAATATATTGAAGATATCATCAGACAAACCATCAACGCTAGGTCTTTTGAAAGTTGCAACAGTTTTTTAAAAATCCAATTTTTGGCGACAACGATTGAAAATATAATAAAAGGAGCAGCCGATATTGTTTTTGCCGAATTTACAAGAACAATATGGCTTGATCAAAGAAATTTATAAACTAGCGATAAGTATGGAGGATACTATGCATATAGAGTTAGATGTTCATACACATACTGTAGTAAGTGGGCATGCATATAGCACAATTCGAGAAATGGCAAGAGAGGCTTCAAAAAAGGGATTAAAGCTATTAGGTATTACAGAGCATGCTCCAGGGATTCCCGGAACATGCTCGTGTATTTATTTTGAAAATCTAAGAGTAATTCCCCGAAACATGTATAGAGTGGAATTACTCTTAGGTGCAGAAATTAATATTTTAGATTACGATGGAAAACTCAGCTTAGAGGATAGGTTAATTGATAAATTAGATATTAGAATTGCTGGAATCCATAATCATTGTTACATACCTGGAACTATTGAGCAAAATACGAGTGCAATTATAGGGGCTATCAAAAACCCTAAAATTGATATAATCAGCCATCCCGATGATGGATCATGTCCGCTGGATTATGATGTTATTGTACAAGCTGCCAAAAAGTACAATACCTTGCTTGAAGTAAACAATAATTCTTTGAACCCAATAAATGGTCGAAAAAGTGCACGTGAAAATAATATTCGAATGTTATTTTTATGCAAAAAATATGATGTACCCATTATCTTAGCAAGTGATGCACATGTGGATATAGATATTAGTAGGTTTGATTTTGTTGATGAAATATTACATGACGTCAATTTTCCTGAGGAACTCATTATCAATAAATCCGCAATCGATTTCAAGAATAGACTTCGCTTAAATAGAAGCAATAATTTTATCTAAGGGTGTCAGAGAGAGGGGGTTATCGACATAAAAGGTGGGACCAAGTTTTAAGATGATAGATATATCAACACGTTAATTTATGATTTTAAACAACCACCCTAACGTATTTATTACATGTAAGCGCCAACTGAATAAACAACGTGCATCTCCCTTCGATAAAGGCCGTAGGCGTTGTTTAAATGTGGGAGGTTTAAAATAGCATAAATTTAACTCAATAGAAACTTTATACATTGTGACGACTTTCTGATGAAAGTGAAGATGCAAGGACACGCTCGAAAAGACTAGCGAGGACGGTCTTGATTCTGAGTAAAACAGCAGAAGTCCTCATTGTCGGAATCGTTTCCGTGAGTATTCTAAAACTAGAAAAGTTAGTGTTAGATTTAGGAGATTGAAAAGATGAACAAGGATATTAATTTAGGACAGGTTGATCAAAATGGATTTAAAGAATCTCAGTCTGTTAATTTAGCAAAATTGTTTTTAGAAAAAAATAAAAAAGTTAAAACACATTTTATGGAAATGGATAAAACACCTAATTTTGATGGTAAGCTTATGATAATGGCAGGATTGTATGAAAGAATTACTGTCGAAGTGCAAATAAAAACATTACCAAAGAATACAAGAAAGAAGGAGAACGGGGATTTTTCTTTTACTTGTGATACTAAAGCAATGAATTGCGTAAAAGAAAATGTGACATTTAATCCTGTTGCATTATTAGCTGTAGATATATCGAATATGCAGTTGTATTATAAAATATTGACGAAAGAGTATGTCTCAGATTTAAAAATCGGGAATCAAAAGGCTAAAAATATATGGCTCTCTGAAAAAGATGAATATCAAGAAGACAAATTTATTAAGCAGATATATCACCAGGTGAAAATAACAAATGCAGATGAATCTTGCTTAACAAAGTGTGCAGCGATTCGTGAAAGTTTAAATAATGGTGAAAAGGAAACAAAAGAATATTTTGAATTGGTATATGAACGAGAAGATGTTAAAGGATTTTTTACCACTTTTAAATATTGTTATGGTGAAAATAAAGAAAAATCACTTTTATTGAGCCAAATAAAGATGCAATATAAAGATGAAGGAACTACTATATTTTCAGTATGATAAAGATTATATTAGTATAAATAGAGCTCCTTCTGGTATATATGAGATAGCGGATGCAGATATTGCCAATATTATATTGGAAGTTTCAAAGGAAGTAAAAAAACCTATTCTTTACACTAATGCAGGCAAACCAACATTTTGGTTTGATGACTGGTTTTTATGGCAATTAAGGGCAGAAAAAATAGAGCTTGATTGGTTTATGAGATATTGAATTCAATGAAGGATGTTAAATCTGGAAATAAATTGAACCCGCGAATTTCGCGGGTTTTTTGCTGTATTCTTTTTGGAAGGTTTCGGGTGGCTCCACCAAATAGATTATTTTACTTAATATTGCAAAGTAATGGTTATGTACAAGGTATTTGTCGGATTTAACTAGAATAGTAAATATTGTGCATAAGAATTTTGCGGTTCGTATATAAGGGAAATTCAATAAAAATATAGGAATTTATTATCCTATTTATTCAACAACACAAGAAAAATAAAGAGAATATAGATGGGGTGAAAACTTGAGTAATATAACTGACGGTATAACAAAAATTCGAACACCTATGACTATTTGTGGATTAATAATTGTGGCGCTTTATAGTATTTATAGTGCTGTTTTGAAGTTGGGTATTTTCACTACGCTCGAGGAAGACAAAACATTTTTAATAATTTCAACAATAATTGATAAAATGTTTTATTTGGCGGTTTTATCCTTATGTATTGCAGGTGGAACGTATTTTTACAGTCAATTTTTCAAGGTGAAAGAAAAAGAAGGGCCCAAAATTGTTGCAGTAGATGTTTCTGTAATTGAACAAAAAGGAGTAAAGATAAGGTATGAGGAACCAGAGAGTAAAAATAAATAATGTTCCAGATAAATTCTGGCCAGTTATTGACTATAAATTGAAGAATATTGGTGATCAAATCGGAATTATAACTAAAATGAAAATAAAAGTTAACCAATGTTTATGTGATGCAGATCCAGAGTTATATTTTCAACTGATGCATACATCTGAAAACGATTTGCAAATAAGAGTTGTTAACCTTGGGTGGGGGAAGGCTACTGATGTTGAGATTGTTTTTTTTCCTGAAGGAATAAATCAATATTTGAAATGTCCTTTATCTATTTGGCGGGGAGAAGTAGATGACTTTGAAATTATAAAAATAGATAAATGTAGTATTTCGATTGATAAAAAGGTTGCAATTTTGCCAGGGCATCTATCGGGGCAAGTAAAATATAAAAATATTGATGGAAGATGCTTTAGTGCTAAAGTTAAATACGATATTTTGCCTAGATACCCTAGTTGTAAATGGAATTTAACTATTAGTCCAGAAGGATTTAATGTAATAACATATCCACCAGAAGTAATGTATAGTCTTTTGACTCCAACGGCTACGTATAATGTTTTATTAAGTCCTTCTGAAAAACCGTTTGAAGTCTTAGTTGATGTTTCACAAGCAATTAAGCCCAATGAAGGCGATCGATTTCAGTTAGTTGTTGCATCGACTTGTTCGGCGACATATCATATAGAATCTTGCATTGAAATAGATGGTTCAACGATACTAAATATAGGAGAGGTAATTGTTCCTGTTAAATTTAAACGCTATTTACCTAATTTCGGTTATCGTGCAGGTTTAAATCAAGATTTGGATGATGAAGATGCCGATTTATTAAAAATTGCGTCTAAGCAAAATGATATATTGGAAAAGTATGGGCAGTTGAGTTGGACTGATCGCAATAACCTGGGATAATATTATGGACATTCCTTTTAAAAAGGGTGGATTTACAAGGTCACGGATCGCCTCCACCAATTGGATATCCCCTCCACCTAATATATAATAAATTATATATTAGGTGGAGGTTTTGCTTTATAGAGGTAACTTGTCACCGATATAATAAATCAGGAGACGGTCTTCTCACTCATTAAATGGAGTGAATTTGAAATAGTTCTGCATGGCTTTAGTATCCTAATCTAGAATTTTAAAACATTGCAAAGCCGCTAAATACCAAACGAAGGAGGTAATTGGCGGCTTTTACGATTTTAGGAAGAACTACTGTACCAAAAAGAATATTCATTTGATTTCTAAACAGTTTTGGTTATGCAGAATTTAGAGCATAAACTTTGGGAATTAAAGAATCCCTAAATATGCCACTTCTGCATCATAACGGAAGGCGTTTAGTATTTTAAAGAAATAATACGTATGTTACTATAAGTGCAAGATAGGTAGTAAAAATAGTGATGAGGAGGCAGAAGAAGTGATTACATTAAATTTACGACAAAAAGAATTAATCAGACTACTTATCCTAGAAAATGATTTTAGACCAATTAAATATTATTCAGAAGTTCTTAGAGTATCTGATAAAACACTATCAAAGGATATAAACTTTATCGAAAATTATCTGAAAAATCAAATGATTGTTATTGTGCGAAAACCTGGTATAGGAATACAAATGATAATTACAAATCATCAAAAAATAAATTTATTAAATAAAATCAATACCAATTTAGAGGCCGTTGATCCATTATCAATTAAAAACCGAAGAACCGAAATTCTAAAATTGCTCATTACAAAATCAAATGAAAGTACATCAATTCAGAAGTTAGCAGATATTTATTATGTTAGTAAAGCATCTATTGTAAACGATTTTAAATTTATAGAAGATTGGTTACATAATCATGGCATTACTCTCATTAAAAGTATTGAAGGTACGAAAATTAATGGTTCGGAAGTAAATATTAGAAAAGCAATTGCGTCAATTACTAATGAATTACTCAATGATAATAATGATAGTTTTAATTTAAGTAATCTATCTAGGCTTGATGCACAGACAATTAATGGATTATCTAATATTTTTGCTATTGATTTAATACTATACATTGAAAAAATATTAATTGAATTAGAAAAATCATTAGAATATACGATTGGTGACCCATATTACACTAACTTGTTGACCCATATTCTTATATGTATAAAAAGAGTAAGTGAAGGGAACCAAATTCAAGAACAGAATCGAAACATTGTACCATTCCTATCTACAGATGATGTTATATATGAAAGTGCTACTAAGTTAGCGCTAAAAATTTATGAGAAATGCAACATTAAAATTAACGATTCAGAAATCTACTACATTTACCAATATTTAGTTTCCTGTGGTTTAGGACAAGGATCAGTAGCAAAATCATTACTAATTGAAAAAGATTATGAAGTAAAATATATTGACATAATCAATCTTTTAATAAAAGATGTATCGGATATTTTAAAATTTGATTTAACAAAGGACTCCTTATTACATGAGGGGTTGATGTTACATATTCGTCCTATGTTAAATCGCTTAAAATATAACATTCAAATCAAGAATCCATTATTAAAAGAAATCCAAGAAACATGTACTGAAATTTTAAGTATATGTCAGGTAGTTTTACATTTTATTAGCAGAAAATTCAATCTAAACCAGATTAGTCTGGATGAAATTGGGTACTTAGTTACCTACTTCCAAGCAGCTATTGAGAGAGGGATAAGTTATAAAAAGGTAATTGTCGTTTGTCATAGTGGTTATGGAACTTCCCAATTATTAACAACGAGATTAAGAAGAGCATTCCCTCAATGGCAAGTTGAAGGTGTAGTATCGGACCATAAATTAAAGACGATAAATTTAGAGGATATTGACTTTATTATTTCAACTGTTCATTTAACGATTAAAGAAAAACCATACATGCTTGTTTCAGCCTTATTAAGCGAAAAAGATATTAAAAATATTAAGAGTATGTTGATTGAAGATTCATTTGAAAATACTAAAAGCAATCTTCAATTGGAAAATATTAATAGTTTGAGTTCTGAAACTGAGATATACATCAATATAGAAAGTGAAACAGTTATTAATAAAATAGAAAATAGTAATGGGAAAAAGTTATCCTTTTGCAAAATTGAATTTGGAACGGAAATACAAGTTTTTTTAACCGAAAATGCTGATGTTACAGGTCTTGCAATTCAAATCGTGAACAATCAGAAAGAAAATCGTGGTATGAATTTTTATATTCTTAATAATGATTATGAAATTTTGAAAAATCTAGTGATGGAAATATATCATTTATACAAATCCAAGAATGAAATGAATTATTTATTAGAATGTACTCGTGCTATCGATGTGAGACGTTTCGTAATGGAAAGATGAAAGGAAGGTAATGATATTATGGATTTATCAAAAGTTATAAAAAGTGAAACTATTAAGTTGGACATGGAAGCGACGACGAAAGAGGAGGTCATACAAGAATTAACGGAGTTATTGTTTAGAGCAAATGCGATATCGAATAAAGAAAAATTTTTAACTGATGTATATCATCGGGAATCAATGGGAACAACGGGTATTGGCAATGGCATTTCCATTCCACATGGAAAATCAAAATTTGTTAACAAAACATCAATTGCTATTGGCAGAACGAAAAAAGATATTGAATGGGGAAGTCTAGATGAAAAACCTGTTCGTTTTATTATTCTATTTGCGGTTACAGAAGAAGATAAAAATACTACTCATATTCAGTTGCTAGCAAAAGTAGCTAGCAATTTAGGCGATGATGATGTCTGTGCTAATTTACTAATAGCCAAATCACCTGAAGAAGTTTTAGATATATTTTCGGCAAGGTGATTTAAAAAAGAAAGGAGGGATATTATGAGAATCGTGGGAATTGCAGCTTGTACTTCAGGTATTGCTCATACTTATATTGCAAAAGAAAAATTAATGAAAGCGGCTAAAGAATTAGGACATGAAGTTCACATTGAAACCCAAGGGACAATCGGGATCGAGAATGAATTGACAGATAGTGACATTAAAAATGCTGATGTAGTAATTGTAGCTGCAGATATCAATGTTGGCGGCAAAGAAAGATTTATAGGTAAAAAAATTGTAAATATTCCAACTCATATTGCAATTAAATCACCAAAAGCTCTAATCATAAAAATCCAAGCTGACTTAGGACTATAATTAGAGGAGAGATATTACTATGTTAAAAAAATTACAACTTAAAAAACATGCACTGACTGGTATTTCTTATATGTTGCCACTAGTTGTAACAGCAGGTCTCCTTATTGCTATTGGGAATCTCTCAGGAGGATCCGTAGTAAAAAATTATAAAGAAGCTTATTCAATTGCTGATGCTCTTGTTTCTCTTGGTGTATTTGGAATGGGTTTAATTGTTCCTGTAATAGCAAGTGCGATTGCCTATTCAATTGCTGATCGTCCAGGGATTGCTCCAGGGTTAATGATGGGCATGATTGCAAATGCAATTGGCGCAGGATTCTTAGGTGGTATGCTAGGGGGATATATTGTTGGCTACTTCGTACTATATTTAAAAAACAACTTGAAAGTACCAACATGGGCTCAAGGTTTAATGCCAATGATGATTTTACCGTTAATTTCAACTATGGCTGTAGGTTTACTAATGTTCTATGTAATTGGTACTCCAATCGTCTGGTTGACAGTAACGTTAACAGAAGTGTTAAAAGGATTACAAGGAAGTTCACGATTTATATTCGGTTTAGGCATGGGAGCTATGGCAGCATTTGACTTTGGTGGACCAGTGAACAAAGTTGCTTCGCTATTTGCTGATGGTTTATTAATTGAAGGGATATATGGACCAGAAGCTGTTAAAATTCTTGCATCAATGGTTCCTCCGTTTGGAGTTGCATTATCATGGATCATAGCAAAGAAAAAATATTCAAAAGAAGAGGGAGAGAATATAAAAATTGCATTCCCAATGGGGATTGCGATGATAACAGAAGGAGTTATTCCCATTGCAGCTAGAGATCCAATTCGCGTTATAATGGCTTGCTCAACAGGTGCCGCGATTGGTGGTGGATTTTCCATGCTTTGGAATGTAGGAAGCCCTGTTCCTTCAGGTGGGATGTTTATAGTGCCTGCAATGGAGAATCCAATGGGATTTTTAGCAGCCTTATCGATTGGGACAGTAATAACTGCTGCAATTTTGACTATAAGCAAGAAAACTGCAATAGAAGGTCAATCATTTGATGAAGAAGATGAAAGTTTAGATTTATCAGGAATTACAATCACAGATCAAGTGAGATAAAGGGGGTAAAAAAGTGTATGTTTCAATGAAGGAGATGCTTAAAAAAGCAAATGAAAATAATTATGCAGTGATGGCAATTAATTGTTTTAATCTAGAGACTGTTAGAGCTGTCATTGCTGCTGCAGAATTTGAAAAAGCACCAATCATCGTAAACATAGTGGAAGACCATTTACTAAGACATTGCGATAGTGGACTAATTGCTCCAGTTGTAAAAATGTTAGGGGAAAGAGCGAACATAGAAGTTGCGTTAAATTTTGATCATGGCACAGAGTATGGACATTTGACTGAAGCAATTATAAATGGATTTTCTTCTGTAATGGTAGATGCCTCAAGGTATGATTTAGGCGGGAATATAGCATTAACCAAAAGAGTTGTCACATTTGCCAAACAATATAATGCAAGTGTAGAGGGAGAAATTGGATGCATAGGAGCGAATGCAGATGGTTCTTCTACCCAATATACGATGTATTCAGACCCTAAGGAGGCAAAAATTTTTGCGGATGAAACAGAAGTTGATGCACTGGCAATATCCTTTGGATCATCTCATGGGAACTATCCAGATGGAATTATACCAAAGTTTGATTTTCAGCGATTAAAAGCCATTAAAGATCTTACTAAAATGCCACTTGTTTTACATGGCGGATCAGGATCTGGTGAAGAAAACATTCTAAAGGCAGTAGAGTTTGGAATTAATAAAATAAATGTTGGATGTGATTTTCTAAATGCATGTACAAAAAGCACTAAAGATCAATTGAAAGAAAATCCAGATATAAATTACTTTGAATTAATTCACAAAGTAGAAGAAGATAGTATTGAAAAAGTGAGATATTATATTAGATTATCAGGATCAAAAGATCAATCAATATAAAGTATGAGGAGAGATATACATGCTAATTAATATGAAAGAAATGTTAGAAGTAGCTCAACAAAACCAGTTTGCCGTACCTGCATTCAATATTGGCAGTGGACAAATTTTGAAGGCTGTTGTACAAAGTGCAGAAAAAATGCAGTCACCAGTAATTTTAGCGATTCATCCAGATGAATTATCATTCTTAAGTGATAGCTTCGCTGAATCATGCGTAGCAGAAGCTCATGCTAGTAAAGTACCAATGGTTATTCATTTAGATCATGGCGGGAGTTTCGAGCAAGTTATGCGCGCAATTAAATGTGGTTTTACTTCAGTAATGATTGATGGTTCACATTTATCCTATGAAGATAATATTGAAATAACCAAAAAAATTGTCAATGCGGCACAACCAATAAATGTTTCAGTAGAAGCTGAATTGGGAACAATCGGTACCACTGGAACTTCTAATGAAGTTGGAACAAGTGAGATCATATATACGGATCCCCAATTAGCACAATATTTTGTTGGAAAAACTGGAATTGACACATTAGCAATTGCTATTGGAACGGCTCATGGTATTTATCCAAAGGGAATGAAACCAAAACTTAAATTAGATTTATTAAAAGAGATTAGAGGTATTGTTAGTATTCCATTAGTTTTACATGGCGGTTCGTCAAACTCTGATGAAGAGATTGCAGAATCAGTAAAACTTGGAATTTGCAAAATAAACATTTCTAGCGATGTAAAAGCAGCTTACTATAAAAAAGTACGTGAAGTGTTAAAAGAAAATGAAGGCTGGTATGAGCCAAACTCTATTTATCCACCATGTATCTTGGCAGCACGTGAAGTTATTGAATTCAAGATGAATTTATTTAACTCAGTCGATAAAGTAAAATTATATAAATAAAAAAAGAGTATATAAAAAATTATATACTCAGGTAAGTGTAAAATAGGTAAAAACAATCAGTTAGGTTGGTATAGGCCTGGATATTGTAGGCCACTCATAAAAATCTATGATACATGATAATCTCCTGGCGGGGGATTTCATGATTCATGATCCTCACAAAAAGGTGGTCTGCCTTACTCCGCTGCTTAGTTTTTACTGGCTACTTACAACTCACATTATGAATTTGCTTCTTAGAAAATTATACCGAATTTTAATTAAATAATCAATAAAGGCTGTCTGCGCAGCCTTTATTTCCTTTATAGTCTATTTATTCTTTGATATTGAGGTGATCATTATTTATCCATTCAAACTTATTCCCATATATCAGGATCGTATTTGGGGCGGTGATAATCTAGGGGAAATGTATGATCGAAAAGTACCTATAAGTAAAATTGGCGAGAGTTGGGAGTTGTGCAGCCACAAAAAAGGAATGAGTGTGGTGGCCAATGGCAATTTATCAGGAAAAACTTTACAGGAACTTGTTGAAGAACATAAGATAGCTTTGCTGGGCTCTAAGTATGATGAAAATCGGAATGCGATTTTCCCTTTGATGATTAAAATTATTGATGCTAATGATAACTTATCGATTCAAGTACATCCTGAAGACAAATATGCGTATCGTGTGGAAGGAGAGTCTGGGAAAACCGAAGCATGGTATGTCATCGCAGCTAAAGAGAATGCTCAGATTGTATATGGTCTTAAAGATAGTATTACCAAAGAGGAGTTTAGGCAAGCTATTTTAAATAATTCTATATGTGATACTTTACGTTTTGTACCTGTAACAACTGGTGATATGATTTTTATTCCAGCAGGTACAGTTCATGCTTTGCTAGATGGTATTATGGTGTATGAAGTGCAGCAGAATTCTGATATTACTTACAGGGTATACGATTTTGACAGATTTGACAGTAATGGCAAAGGACGAGAGCTTCATATAGATAAAGCAATGGATGTTATCAAATATGATAAACAGGAAAACATTGATTTTAAACGTACAGTGGTGGAATGTGAATATTTTTCAATGAAAAAAATGAAAATCAACGAGGAAAAGAGGGAAAATAGCGAGGGACAGTTTATTATTTATTGTGTTACCAAGGGAAATGGTCAGATTGTTTATAGTAATGGATTAGAAAGTATTGTCGCAGGTGATACAGTACTTATTCCCGCATGCATAGGAAGTTTTAGTATTAAAGGAAATATGGAATTATTGAAGATAAAATAATCGTACAAGTAATCCATATGTTTGAGCGCACTTGATACCATCATAGAATTCATTTGTCTCAGAGAATGGTCTGATTCAAAATAATTCCTTAATTGATTGCAAAGGAATTCAATTTTTTAAATAAAAAAAGACTAATCTAAGTTGAAGTAAATGTAGTGATTGGCAGGAATTTATTTTTATGCGCCAAGAGAAAGCAGAAGGGAAGTTGCAATTTGGTGCCTTCTCGAGTGAATATACAACGATAATGGAACAAGTCGATAAGCTATTAGAAGGGCAGCCGAGAAAAGTAAGTGAAGCCGTTACTCAATTAGTTGTGACAGCTACTTATATGCACTATAACAAGGGCTTTTTTGATGGTATGAAGATTGGCTTGGTTATGGGGACTTTATAGGTAGATGGCTACAGAAATTCTCAAATTAGCGATGAAGTATTGCAAACAATTGGGCTTAAAAAAGTCATGCTTGTTTGCTATAAAGAGCTTCGAGAAAACTATTATAAATTTGCGGAGGTATATTGCAATCTCCACAAGCATTCGGTAACTGATTGGATACTTTAGAGACTAACGAACGTATAACATTATTATTATTTCGGATTCGAAATGTATCTATTTAAACAAATGCAGTGACATTCTTTATATCTCAATTTTCGAGTTTAGGGAAATGATTATATCATGACTTTATTTTTTGCACCAGGACCGGATTTTCTTGTATTGAGGTCTATTTTTAAATTATTGACGTAGCTTTAGCTTTTCCAGTATAATTTTGGTAACAACTTATAGGCGATGGAGTTCGCCGTTAATCCCGTGAAAGCGATAATGACTCCTACCAGCTATGCTGGTAGGAGTCTGTTTTTTTCTTAGAATAGACGGATTGACGATGAACTTAATCAATGCATAATACAGGGGGAAAAAAATATGAAGATCGTTGGGTTGTGGTGCAACTACTCAACAAAATCACAATAATAGTAAACCTATCACCAGCCTGAAAATTTCTTAAGCAACGATACCCATAACCTTACTTAAGAACTTAACTTCAGAAAAGGCACATTGAATTTCTTCAACCTGCCCCTTTTTAATCATATGCATGGTTTCAATTCCGCAAATTGTTTTTTCGGCAGTTCCAAAACTATCAAACCCTAGCATTGGCTTGATATAAATTCCCAAAAGTGTTTTTTTATGGGTGACATAGGGCGGTTTTTCTTTCTGACGATGGATATTTCACTGTAAATATCCTCAAGTAACGGAATCGCCGTCAGGACATTATTTTCTTGCTGCAACACGCTTTGTGGTAAAAGCGATACGCCAAGCCCTCGGGAGATCATCTCGAGAATAATGCTATGACTGCCAACCGTACAGGAAATGTGGTACATAATCTTCTGTTTGGTCAGCTCGCTCACACCAAGATGATGCAAGCTGGATTTGCGGTCAAGTAAGATGATTTTCTCTTGTGCGAGATCTTTCAGTGCTATAGAGGAGCATTGGGCAAAGGGGTGATTCCGTGGACAAATACAAGCCATGCGCTCTTTGCGATAGGGCAGAATCTCGTATGGCGCAGTGTTTGTGAACAATTCGGTACGGACAAAGGCCAAATCCAGTACATCATTATTCAATAGTTTCAGGATGTCCTGCTGTGATTCTTCGTAGATATCGATGTTGGCCACTTCGCTGATGGCGGCTTGAAATTCAGCAATAAACGAAGAAATGCGATAAGTAGATTCAATGGGAATGAGGCCTAAGGCGATATGGCGGTCGCGGGCGGGATTACAGGCTTGCAGGGCAGTTATCACTTCACGGTGCGCCTGCAAGGTTTGCTGAGCAAAGGGCAATAAAATTTTTCCATGCTTGGTTAGTGTGACGCGCGAATGTTCTCTGGTAAAAAGGAAAATGTCCAATTCATTTTCCAGGGCCTTTATTTGTTTGGAAAGGGAAGATTGCGAAATGTGATTATCGCTGGCGGCCTCGGAAAAGGTGCCTAAACGTACAATATCAACGAAATATGCGAGCTGTGAGAAATTCATAAGCACTCCTTTAGTAAAGAATTTTTATTGCTCACATACATTCTTTGCTGTGAGGCATTCATTTTTGGAAAGACTCAATGCCAATTTTGAATTGCTTTGCTGGGTAATTCTATTTACGATAGTGAATAGACGAAAGTGACACAAGAAGGAGGCAGCATATGACTAAAGTATACAAAGATTTACGAGAATTTTTAGCAACATTAGAAGAGGAAGGGCAATTGGTGCGGATAAAAGAGGAAGTTATGCCTGAACCGGATATTGGCGCTGCCGGTCGCGCCGCAGCCAATATAGAAAATAGTCCGGCTATTTTATTTGAGAAGGTAAATGGCTATAACTATTCCTTGGTAACCAATGTGCATGGCTCTTGGCGCAATCACGCGCTCATGCTGGGTCTGCCCAAGGATACTCCGACAAAGGAACAGTTTTTTGAACTCAATCGCAGGTGGGATAAATTTCCCGTGCCTCCAAAAATTTTAGCGCGGGAAGACGCTTTGTGCAAGGAAAATGTCATAACCGAAAATATTAATTTGTTCGATATTCTGCCCTTGTATCGGATTAATGAGCAAGATGGCGGATTTTTTCTGTCGAAAGCGTCGGTCATTTCCGGTGATCCAGAGTTTCCAGAGGATCTGAATAAACTGAATGTCGGGATATACCGGATACAGGTGAAAGATGTGGACAGATTGGCAATCCAGCCCATGCCTGTGCACGATATTGCTATTCAGTTAGCCAAAGCGGAAGAAAAGGACGAGCCGCTACCGGTAGCCATTGCGTTGGGAGTAAATCCGCTTGTCACGTTTATGGCGTCGACGCCGGTTGCCTATGATCAAAATGAATATGAGTTTGTCGGTGCGCTACAAGATGGCGTGCCTTGCGAAATAGTAAAAGCCGATACTTGTGATCATCTCTATGTGCCGGCGCATGCGGAAGTGATCATCGAAGGGTATATCATTCCTAGAAAGCGTTTTGTGGAAGGACCTTTCGGTGAATTTCCCGGCTCATATTCTGGTTGCCGCAAACAATGTGAAATTCAAATCACTCGAATTACGCACCGGACAAATCCTATTTTTGAAAATCTTTACATAGGAATGCCCTGGACAGAAACTGATTATCTGGTGGGGCTTAATACAAGTATACCCTTATATAAGCAGATTAAGGCGACCATGCCTGAGGTGGTGGCGGTCAATGCCATGTATACGCACGGTATCGGCGTAATTATTTCCACCAAGGTTCGTTATGGCGGGTACGGCAAGGGGGTTGCTTTTCGACTGCTCTCTACGCCGCACGGCATGCCATATTCCAAAATTGTTATCATTGTTGATGAATACGTCGATCCGTTTAATCTTGAGCAGGTGATGTGGGCGCTCACAACAAGGGTTAAACCTAGCAAGGATGTTGTAGTCATACCGAATTGTTCGGGAATGGTGCTTGATCCTTCTTCCAATCCGGCCGGTATGCATGACAAGCTGATTATTGATGCGACAACCCCGGTCGCACCCGAGCCCAATCCGCGATCTTGTGAGATGCTTGTACCGTCGCCGGCCACGCCCAAATGGGAAGAAATTCTTCGCCAACTGCAGCATGCAGCACAAAAGAAATAGGAGGGAAAAGTTTATGAAATGTCCTCGTTGCGATAGTGAAAAAGTGCGTATTATGACAAAATCGCCAGTCGGTGATGCTTGGGAAGTTTACGTCTGCGACCATTGCTGTTATTCATGGCGCTCAACGGAAAATATCCAGATTAGTGAAATATTTAAGCTGAATGATGAGAAAATTGCTAACATGGGCATAATTCCCCCCATACCGCCATTAAAAAAATAGCAGACTGATAGCGGGGCAGCATTCTCGCTGAGTAAATAGTGAGGCCTTTTCTATTTAGCTGAAAGGTTACTAATATTTTTGAGACCCGAAGGGTCGATTTAGGGGGGGGACCGTTGTCAGTCAGCAAAAAAAGATTGGTTGTTGGAATAAGCGGCGCCAGTGGGGTAATATTAGGGATCGAATTATTGAAAATGTTGCAGGTGTTGTCGGACTATGAGACCCATCTTGTTGTTTCACGGGGCGCTGAATTAACCATTGCCGCAGAAACCGAGTATTCAGTAGGGGAAGTATTAAGGCTGGC
This sequence comes from Pelosinus sp. IPA-1, assembly GCF_030269905.1. Lineage (NCBI taxonomy): Bacteria > Bacillati > Bacillota > Negativicutes > Selenomonadales > Sporomusaceae > Pelosinus > Pelosinus sp. IPA-1. The sequence continues at coordinate 133,900 of NZ_BSVC01000008.1, forward strand.
GGATTACACCTATGATATAAAAAATATTGGAGCCAGTATTGCCAGCGGCACCTTTAAAACGGCGGGCATGATTATTGTGCCCTGCAGCATGAAGACAGCCGCTGGCGTCGCTTGTGGATATTCGGATAATTTGTTGCTTAGAGCCGCCGATGTTACAATAAAGGAAAAAAGAAATTTAGTGGTCGTGCCACGGGAGAGCCCGCTTAGTACGATTCATTTAAAAAATATGCTCGTTTTGGCTGAGGCGGGAGCTATAATTATTCCACCCATGGTTACCTATTATAATAAACCGCTTGGCTTTGAGGATATGAATCGTCATATTATTGGAAAGATACTTGATAAATTCGGGATTGAAGCCCGGGGGTTTACTCGCTGGGGCGAAAATTTTTAATAGGATAGGAAGGTGGGGGCTATCATGCAGCAGGTAACGGCGGAACGCGGTAGGTTGAAAATAGATATGAAGGCGTTTGCAATAGGTGAAGATGTATGTGTGATTTTATCAGGCGGTGACAGGCCGCATATTGGCTGTGTAACGCTCAGCATTCCCAGAGCAAGTTTAGCTCAGCCTGATGCTGGCAGCGCTACCACCTCAGTATTGAATCTGACGGGGCATAAAGACGAGGAAGCGGCACGATTTGTGTCGCATATGTTATCAGCAAAACTACAGAAAAACGTAGTTGTAACAGGCGGTATACATGTTGAGAACATAACAAAAGAGGAAATTAACATTGTAATGGAGCTCTTGGCACAGTTAACTAACCAATTACTATGAAAACAGGGGACAGAGGGGTGTCGACAATACAAACGATTGAAGGTTAGTGTCAATAACCCCGTCCCCATGACACGATAAGTTGATCACAGGATTATATTAGAGCGAATTGAAGATAATTCTTAGTGATTCTTTTTATAATGTTAGTATTTATGATTAATATTCTTGACACGGTAATTAGCTTCCGATAAAATTAATGGATAAAGGTGGCATGAAGCTATCGTTTGCGTTGAAGCGAAAATTGTTAACAATTGCTAGTGAAGTAGTATGAAGAGCAGAGCATGAGGTGTACACAGAATACAAGATAACCATGAAGGTTTATTAACTCTTGAAAGAGTGATAGGCCTCATGGTTTTTTTATTTGCAGTACAGGATTTATTGTAGAAGATTATTTTAGGGGGAATATTAATGGCGACAAGGACAAAGTCCTTTACTTGGTTTCTTATGGCATTGTTTGTACTTTCAGCCTTTATCTTAGGTGGCTGTGCCAATAGTCAAAATAGTACGAAATCGAAAACCGATCCTAAGACGATTGTATTGGGTATTGAAAATGAATCAGATAAAATCAATCCAATTTTTGCAGATGAGCATGATGATGCAGTTTCTCTGATTTTTAGTGGCCTTACTCGGTATAATGAAAAAAATGAGGTGATTCCTGATTTGGCTACAGGTTGGGATGTTTCGCCTGACCAATTAACCTATACTTTTAAACTGCGCAATGATGTAAAATGGCATGACGGCAAACCTTTTACAGCCGAAGATGTAAAGTTCACCATTGAACAGGGGCTGAATCCTAAAAACAATTCTCCAATTAAAGAACGATTTGAAGAGATTAAAGAAGTTCAAGTAGTTGATCCATATACGGTAAAAATTATTTTAAAAACACCATTTCCTCTATTGGTAAATGTCATGGCGACTGGAATGATACCGAAACATATTTTAGAAGGGAAAGACATCAATACTGATGGATTTAATATGGCACCGATTGGTACAGGTCCATTTACATATTCGGAGTGGAAAAAAGGACAGTATCTAATGCTGAGTGGGAATAAAGATTTTTATCGTGGCACTCCAAAATCGGAGAAAGTTATATTAAAATTTATTCCAGATCAAAATGTGCGGGCAGTACAACTAGAAACTGGCGAAATTGACATTGCATTGATTGACCCTATGCAAATTGAACGAATCAGCAAAAATCAAAAATTACAAGTTACCCGCATAGATACTGCGGACTACCGAGTTATGATGTACAATCGAATCAATCCTCTCTGGGATGATGTAAAAGTTAGACAAGCAATGAATTATGCAGTTGATCGTGATGCGTTGGTTAAGGGAGTGTTGCTTGGTTGGGGTAAGGTTGCCTACGGTCCCCTGCAAATGAATTGGGCAAACAATGCGAATGTAAATCAATATGGATATAATCCGGAGAAAGCAAAACAGCTTCTGTCTGAAGCTGGATGGACACCGGGAGCAGATGGAATCTTACAAAAAGATGGGAAAAAGCTTTCCTTTAAGTTAACTACGTTTGTTCATGATCCAGTAAGGGTAGCGTTGGTCAATGCACTTAGTACGCAATTTAAGAAAATTGGTGTTGACGCTATTCCAGATCCTCGGGAAAAAGGTTCCTTTAAAATTGGTCAAATGGATACATTCCTCTTAGGTTGGGGTAGTCCTTTCGATCCTGATGAAGATACTTATCGCTTGTTCCACAGTTCGCAAATCGGAAAAGCCAATTATCAGAACTATAAGAATGATAAAGTGGATAGCTTGCTCTTAAAAGCACGGGAAACCGGTGATAAAAATGAGAGGCTAAAACTGTACGGCGATTTTCAAACCGAGCTAAGTAATGATCCAGCTTTCAACTTCCTAGTTTATCTAGATGTGGCTATTGTTACGAATAAAAACTTGAGCGGTATTAAAGCTCGTACTTTGGGGCACCATGGCGCAGGATACACTTGGAATCTTGAAGAGTGGAGCAAACAATAATGCTTGGCTTTTTCCTACGGCGACTTTTGGCTAGTATCCCTGTATTGTTTGTCGTGAGCCTTTGTGCTTTTTTCTTAATTCATCTAGCTCATGGCGATCCGGCAGTGGCGATGTATGGTAGTCATTTAGAGAAGATGCGCCCTGAAGATCAAATTCGTATTCGTACTAATTTAGGACTTGATGAGCCTTTACCATTGCAGTATGGGAAGTGGGTGTCTGGTGTTCTAAGAGGGGAATTAGGGCGATCCTATATGGATGGGCGGGATGTGAGTGATATACTCCTATCCCGTCTTCCTAATACGATTATTTTGAATTTGGCGGCTATGTCATTGATGCTTGTATTAGCAGTTGTGATCGGCATGATCGCTGCAATAAAGCAATATTCTTGGTTTGATTATTTCAGTACCTGTTTTGCTTTTTTGTTTTACTCCATTCCTAGCTTTTGGTTGGCACTATTAGCTATTTTGTTTTTTTCTGTTTATCTAGGATGGTTACCATCCTCTGGACTTAGTACGATTGGACAGGAATTCAATGTAGGCGATCGTTTGCTGCATTTAATTTTACCGACCATCGTCTTGGCGGTGAGCCATATCGGTGCGTATATCCGTTTTGTTCGCTCCAGTTTACTAGAAGTATTGAGTCAGGATTATATTTTAACAGCTCATGCCAAAGGCTTATGGCCACGGTATATTTATTATATTCATGCCTTTCGTAATGCATTAATTCCGTTGATTACCTATGTTGGTATGTCCTTTTCTTCATTGATTGGCGGTGGGTATTTAGTAGAAACGGTTTTTGCCTATCCTGGGATTGGACAATTGACAATTTACTCGGCAGCTACCAGAGATTATCCACTTCTTATGGGAACTGTTCTGTTAACAGGGGTATTTGTCGTTATGGGAAATTTGTTAGCAGATGTTTGTTGTGCTTGGGCTGATCCTCGTCTCCAATTAGAGGGAAGTGAACGGAGGATTGGTACACATGGATAAAGAAGTAGGGCAGTATACTTTTTGGCAACGCTTTTTTTTGCACAAAATCGGCAATTTTGGTTTAGGGATTCTTGTACTTTTTACATTACTGGCGATCTTTGCACCAATCATTGCGCCTCATAGTCCGGTGGATACCAATCTGGAAGTAGTGCGTCAAGCCCCACAAGCCGGCTATTGGTTTGGTACGGATGAGCTGGGGAGAGATGTTTTTAGTCGGTTGCTATATGGTGCCCGAGTATCTCTGTTAGTGGGGATTAGTTCTGTTCTGCTATCAACTACTATCGGATTGGGTTTTGGTCTGATAAGTGGTTATGCGGGAGGAATTCTAGATAATATTATGATGCGTTTGGTTGATGGATTGCTTTCCTTGCCTTCCTTGATATTGGTTATTGCACTACAATCCTTTGGGAAGCAGGGGTTATGGAGTGTCGTATTGGTGATTGCTGCGACCAATTGGATGCAGACCGCTCGTTTAGTCCGGACGGAATTTTTGAGTATGAAACAGCGCCCTTTTGTAAAAGCGGCAGTGACCACAGGAACGTCAGATTGGAATTTGATATTTCGGCATATCTTGCCTAATTGTTTGGCTTCAGTGGTGGTTCTTGCTACGATTAATGTAGGGCATGCCATTGTTACGGAAGCAGCTCTCAGTTTTTTGGGATTAGGTATCCCACCTCATCAGCCTTCTTGGGGTAATATGCTCATGGGAGGTCAGCGGAGTATTTTAGCAGGATGCTGGTGGATTACCTTCTTTCCAGGGGTGATGATTGTAGCTACGGTATTGGCTGTTAACTTTGTAGGGGATGCCATCCGAGATGCTTTAGATCCACTCTCATTGCGAAATACCAAACAGACCAGTAAAGTGAGTTGAGAAATGTGAAACAAAGTTGCTGTCTAGAGATTAAAAATTTATCAGTGCAGATTACGAATGGTCAAGAAATGCTGCACCCATTGAAAAAAGTATTCTTAAAAGTTCCTACTGGTAAAATCATTGGAATCGTTGGCGAGAGCGGATCAGGAAAATCAATGCTTGCTCGTTCTATCTTAGGATTGGCAGATATTCAGAATAAAAATATTCGGTGTAGTGGGGAAATATGGTTTGAGGGTATGGACTTGATGACCTTGAGTGTAAGCCAGATGCGACCTTTGCGGGGAGCAAAGATCAGTCTGGTATTGCAAGATCCGATGACAGCGTTGAACCCCGTTTTGCCAATCCTTTGGCAGTTACAGGAATTGTTCACAACCCACCGGGGATATTCGAAGAGAGAGGCTAAGAAGGAAAGTATTGCGATATTACATAAAGTAGGGTTGCCTAAACCAGAAACATTATCTTATCGATTTCCTCATCAATTAAGTGGTGGGATGCGGCAACGTGTGATGATTGCCATGGCATTGGCATTAAAGCCGGCATTAATTATTGCCGATGAACCAACTACTGCATTGGATGTAACTTTGCAGGCGCAAATTTTGACAGAGTTAAAAAAGCTACAAGAAGAGTATGGCGTCACTATTTTGCTCATATCTCATGATATGAGCGTGATTGCCGAGATGGCTGATGAGGTGGCTGTAATGCGGCAGGGGGAAATTATTGAATACAATGATTGCTGTACTTTATTTGATCAACCTGAGCACGAATATACCAAGAGGTTAATTTTGGCAAGCCGATTAGAAGAAAATGATGATAAGAAATGGAGTTCCAATCGATATGTTGAAGATTGAAGGCGTTATCAAACATTATCGTCTGCATCGCAGTTGGTTAGCTGGTCATGAAATTGTCAAAGCGGTGGATGATGTCAGTTTGACCGTGAAACCTGGCGAGAGTTTGGGCATTGTGGGGGAAAGCGGTTGTGGGAAAAGTACTCTAGCCAAACTGATCATGATGCTAGAAACTCCAACGAATGGTTCTATTTATTTTGATGGACAAAATATTGCTCAATTGTCAAACCAATGCCGCCGTGAATTGCGTCGGGATGTTCAGATTGTGTTTCAAGACACGTATGCATCCCTCAATCCTCGCTTTAGTATAGAGGAATCTCTTGAAGAACCTATTTTAAATTTTTCATTGGAACGCAAGTTTCCTCTTGCAAAACGCTTACAGGAAATGTTAGATATTGTGGAATTGCCTAAAAGTATGTTACTGCGCTATCCCTCTGAGCTAAGTGGCGGTGAAAGGCAGCGGGTTTGTATTGCTAGAGCTTTGATACTGCAGCCACGGTTTATCATTTTTGATGAAGCGACTTCGGGACTTGATGTAACGTTGCAGAGTCAGATCCTCGCAATGTTAAAAGAGCTCCGTAGGGAAATGGGTTTAACTTATTTGTTTATTACCCATAATTTAAAACTGATTCCCTATATCACGGAAAGAGTAGCCGTCATGTATAAGGGGAAAGTAGTGGAAATGATGGATAGTAGTAAGCTAAATCAAGCGGTACATCCTTATACACAGATGTTGTTGGCAGCTATTCCTGTAACTCATCCTCAAGAAAGACGGATTCGTGATGCTATTGTTTTTGACGATAAACAATGGGATGAATTGAAAAAAAATAATGGGTGTAAATTTTATCCTCGATGTTCAAATTCTGATCCTGTTTGTGGTGAAATAGAACCAAAGATGACCAGGTGTGATCATGGGGGTATGATATCCTGTCGCCGTTATAAAAAAGAATAGTTTGGGATTCAATAGTTTCTATAGAAATTTATTATTACAGTCCTTGTTTGATACAATGATATGCTGGTAATACTATCCATCAAATTAAAAAATGGAGGGATTTGTTATGTGTAAAGATTGTCATTGTGGTTCAAGTGTAATGAATAAACAGATAACAGTGCATGTAGAAGGTATTAAAGCATCGAGTGACGCGAAGATAATTGAAAAAGCCTTGTTAGAATTACCTGGTATCTTTCGTGTTCATATTCACACTCATGATGGTCAAACTAAAATTGACTACCATCCTACTCTTGTGTCTAACGATGAAATAACAAAAAAAATAGAAGTAATAGGATATAAACTCAAGGCAGTATAATAATAATTTGAACCAAATGAAATTTAGCCGATTTTAGATGAGCTTTAGATATTGCGTCATCTGAAATATATATTATAAAGACGGTTTGGGGCGCACTCCATAACGAGACGGTCATTTTAGAAATTCGGCAATATCAGCAGCGATGTGGGTAGTGTCTAATATTGGGTAGAGAAAGACTTGTAAATTTTCACAATGCTTTCGTTGATGGAAAATGCAATTATTTCTTACTCGAATTGGATCATATTAGAAAATATTTAAAAAATAAACTGCCCATTACAACGGGCAGCTTAGTATCTTCATTTTTTGAAATAAGAACTAATTTTTCGTTTTACTTTTTCTTGCAATTCAAACGAAAAGTAATATAATTAGGAATAGATGGAAATTATAAAGTCGCCGTGTCCTAAGAGTGGTGAGACACTCTCAGGCACGAGCAGGTGAACCAGCACCTACACGTAACAGTTACCTGTCTACGACGACAATTCTTATTATACCGTGAACCTTCCCCAAAAACAAGGGATGGTATGTTCGGGATACTAGGAATTACGTGCCTTGACAGGGGCTGAGCGTCTGCATGCAATCAAGAAGAAACAAAGCGCATGTGTAGGTTGATAAGACCTCGCATGCGCTTCATAATTTCCCTCTTAAACAGGCTGTGTGCTGGTTTCTTCTATCCGCAAATACGGATAGAAGAAACCTCATGCAGTATGAAGATGGAGGGATATACATTGGCATCAGTAGAAGGTAAGAGAAAAAGTCCAGGTTATCTAAATAGTACGCCCAGTATGTGGCGGGGGTTGCGAATATGAGTGTTTTTGAAACGGCGACCCAAGAAGTACGGAACATGCATAATGAGAATACGTTAAGAAGGCTAGAGCATGTATCAGCTGATTATTATTGGGCACAAGAAGAAATTAAGCAGCTAAAAGAATTGTTAGCAAAGACTTTGCCAGTAGAAGAGATGAAAAAAATAGAGCAATTACATGATAAATTTAAGATGCAAGAAGGGATTGCAGGAGAGATTTATTATAACCAAGCATTTTCCGATGCGATACGGTTTATCATGCAGTCTTTGACATGGGGACCTGTTAGAAGGTAATCGATATCCTTGTCTTTGCAACGTTTAGTAGGGATAGTTGCGGTGAACGGTAATGAATCCACATCCAAAAGATAGAGCCATAATTCACGTATAAGGTGAATTATGGCTCTATCTTTAATGGTCTTTTAGGGTTTACCTACTTTTTTGGAAATAGGTTCTATAAAGAAAAAGATAATAAAAATTATGTATGGTAATATTAGGAAAAAAGATATAATAGAAGATGTAAGACTATTTAAATATGCTACTTAGTAGGAGGGACAAGAATGAAAGACGAAAATTTTAAATTATCAGAGCTTCCTTATGAAAGAATAACAATTGAATCTTTTGAAAAAGAAACTTCGAAAATAATAAAAGACTTTAATGCTGCAAAAAATGGAAAAGAACAATTTTTAGTTCATAAAGAATATTACACTGTAATGGGAAAAGTCAGTACTGCAATGACTTTAGCGGGAATGAGACATGATGGTAATGTGTCAGATAAATTTTATGAAGGGGAACAGGACTATTATGATGAAGTATCTCCTAAAATTGACAGTTTCAAAGTGAAATATCAGAAACTACTTTTTAATTCTAACTATAGAACTTACTTTGAAAATAAGATAGGACAAGTTCCCTTTAAAGATATTGAAATTCAGTTAAAAGCTTTTGATGATGTACTTATTCCACTTAAACAGGAAGAAAATATTCTTACATCAAGATATAATAAATTAATCGCACAAACTAAGGTTAAATTTAGAGGAGAAACACTTAATCTTTCTTTATTAGGAAAATATTTAAAGTCAAAAGACAGGGCAACAAGAATGGAAGCATCAAAAGTGAGAAGTGAAAAGCTACTTACTATTGCAGATGAATTAGATGAGATTTTTGATAAGCTTGTAGCTAATCGTAATAAACAGGCAAAGGCAATGAAATATGGTAATTATGTTGAACTTGGTTATTACAATATGAAACGTAATTCATATGATAAAAATGATGTGGCTAAATTTAGAAATCAAGTTAAGAAATTTCTTGTTCCAGTTGCATCTAAGATTCATGAAGAGAGAAGAAAACGCCTTGGTTTAGAAAAACTTGACTTTGTTGATGAAGGAGTTTATTTCCTTGAAGGAAATCCTATTCCTCTTGGAACTGCTGATGATATTTTTGCAGCAGGCAAAAATATGTATAGCGAATTATCTTCTGAGACAAAGGAATTTTTTAACTTTATGTTAAAGCATGAATTATTTGATGTATTAGGAAGACCTAATAAAGCTACAGGTGGCTATATGGAGATGCTTATGCTTTATAAGGCACCAATTATTTTTGCTAATTTTAATGGTACAAGTGGTGATGTGGATGTGATGACACATGAATGTGGTCATGCCTTTCAAGGATACCTGACAAGAAATGATGAAATAGTAGAGCATAACAACATAACGAATGAAACCGCTGAAGTCCACTCAATGTCAATGGAATTTTTTACAGGCAAATGGATGGATTTATTCTTTGGTAACAGAGGCGATGATTATAGAAGAATGCACCTTGAAGATGCCATTGCATTTATACCATATGGATGTATGATAGATGAATTTCAGGAAAAAATTTATACAAAACCAGAACTTACTCCTAGCGCACGAAGAGAAGTTTGGAAACAGTTAGAAAAAGAATATAAGCCACATCTTGCTTTTGAAGATGATGAATTCTATAGTGATGGACGTACTTGGCAGTTACAGAAGCATGTGTATAATTGGCCATTCTATTATATTGATTATTGTCTTGCACAAACATGTGCACTTCAATTTAAAATAAGAATGGATGAGGATTACAAGGATGCTTGGCAAAGATATATTGCATTCTGTTTGGAATCAGCAAAAGATTATTTCCCTAATATGCTCCATAATGTTGGGCTCAAAAGTCCGTTTGAAGATGGATTTATGAAAGAGCTTGTTGAGAAGATTAAATTATAGTGATTACGTAGAAGGGATTAGCTATAAATGTACATTTTACGGGAGTGTAATTAATTTTGTGTAATTAGAAATCCTTCATAACAAGAAATAGGTAGCTTTACTGGGAAAGCAAACTTATTTATTACCCTTAGAAATTCTTTTTCCTGGATATGATGACAGTATGCATGCGTAACGTGAATGGTACCGTCATGTCCAGGGAATTCTATTTTTAGGGGCTATTAGACGGAGTAATTATATTAGGCTTACTATCTCGAGAACTTTTTACTTGGTTGCCTAAATGGATAGGAAGTATTTTGTGGGGAACTATGGTGTTTTTCATTTTTGGATTTATCTTTAGGGATAGAACTACGCGGCATATTGGAATGATAGCAAGCGTTTTTTCGCTAGGGGTTGAAGCAGCTAAGTTATATCATACTCCATGAATTGATGCGTTTCGTTATACAAAGATAGGAGGGCTACTTTTAGGGCATGTTTTTTCGTGGAATAATATTTTGTTATACATCACCGGGATTACCTTGGGGGCTATATGTGAAAACTTGTAGTCAAGAATTCTGATATCGAAATGAGATTAGTTCGTGGTTATAATCATTGCTGTTAAGTTGAAGTGTATTAAATATGAGGACTCTAATAATGGGTTCAATAGCTTTGCCAATGCAGTTAAAGCAACTTATGAAGTCACGAAATTCGTGGCTTTTTGTGGTTTTAAGAGGTCTCGGGTAGTCCACCAGTTAAAACCGGAATTATCTATTTTACTTAACACAATCCATGCCTTATTATTTACTTCCTTGCTCATTTGGCAGTATCTGTTTACAATTTATACCTTTGGGTAGATTGATTAATTCCCCAAATACTGTATTATATAAGGGCTAATCATTTTATGTAATATTTAAGGAGGCTTATCTTGTTAAAAAAATTAATACATTTCTTATTTATTTTTTTTGTGATTTATTCCCTTACTATACCAGGTTTTGCCGCATCATTGCCTGAGGAAGATTTAAACAGACAGCAAGCGATTGATACTTATTTTAAAGATAAACCTGAAAATCCAATTGAAGGTATTTGGATAACAGATGATAATAAATATGAAATTGCTATTGTTAAAAATGATTTCTCTCTATGTCAGGGATATGATTATATAGGACTTACAGTTCAAACTACCGATCATGCATGGGCTACAGGAAAAATCAAACTACAACTAAAGGCTACTGCAATTCCTAAGTTGTTTACCGGGCTAATTAATAAAAACCCTAACAGTTACCTCACTTTAACAGATGAACAATCTTTTGGAACTACCTTTGGGATGGCAAGTAATAATATGATTGAATACACCAATGAAAAAAAAGAAAGAAAGTTTCTCATTAGAATATATCCTGTGGATGAGGATGCTGCCAAGGCTAATCGCTCCGGCACTGGTTTTTTTATAACGAATGATTTAATTGTAACCAACTATCATGTGGTAGATAAAGCCAAAACTATTGAAATTAAACATAACAACGGTCAGAAGTCATCCGCGACTGTTATTACAAAAGATCCTATTAATGACTTGGCTCTCTTAAAAGTAAGTAAATCGGATTTCTCCGTAAACCCATTACCAATAGCTAATATCCAAAATACTAAAGATGGCGATACCGTATATACTGTTGGCTTCCCGTTACCCGGTCTGCTAGGTACCAAAGCCAAACTAAGTGAAGGAATCATTAATAGCATAACAGGCATTCAGGATGATGTACGAATGTTTCAAATTAGTATTCCCATACAACCTGGGAATAGCGGCGGTCCATTACTAAACGCTAAGGGGCAAGTGGTAGGTGTTGTCACTGCTTCGGTAAATCCATATAAGACTCTTTTATTTGCAGGAACATTCCCACAGAATGTTAACTTTGCAATGAAAATTAACTATGCCGCTAATCTCCTAAACACGCTTACTGAAGCAGTACACCTCCCTAGTAAAAAAGCCTCTAGTGAACTTACTCCTGCCCAAATCATGGTCTTGGCTAAAGAGGCCGTTGTGCAGGTTGAGGTAAAATAGGGTTGCCTTTCATTAACTGAGTTTTTTGGTAGCTGTTGTATTGTTTGGATTACCCACTGATTAATGAATATATATCTGTAGAAAATCCACAGAGAAATATTGGGTATATGTTTTCATGATAATACCTGATAAAATATATTTATAATAAATAAGGGGGGACAAATGTGCAACACCAATATAGACAAGAGAGACAAATGCAAATCAACAACAAGCCATTAATAAAAGGTGACCATAAAATATATCGTACCCAGAACCCTGTTCGTAGCGAACTATCATTATCCATATTTTTCCTGCTTAAATCCCATATTTCTCGTAGCGTTAAAAAGACAGTAGAGGCGCACCCCCAGACTAACATTATTTTTGATAAGATCGGCGGATCTTGGTGGAAACCCGAATACCATATTATAGTTGGCGGAAAGACGAAAAAGGTTGTGCAGTCTGCCGCTGAAATGCTACAAAAAAATTTAAATGGCGGAAAAGAAAAAAAGCTTGAAAAATAAAAAACACTTTTATATGTTTTTCATAAACATATTTTTTCACTTAAGTCCGGATGATCTTTTAAGGTCATCCGGATTTCTGTTTTCGAGTAACTTGCTTTGCGAAGTAAAGGCATAAAATTCATGCTTTGAGATATTTTAATTAAACTTTCTTCCTTTTTTTACGGAATCAGAAAGTATAACACTTCCTTGATTCCAAGTAAGAAAGACTAAGGCTTCTGCCTGCGTCTGAGGACTTGGCCTAAGCCAAGTCTTTTCTTATCTCTTTAATTCATTAATTTGTTTTTGCATGTTTTCAATATAGTCTTGTAGTTTTTTTATCTCTGACTCCAACTTTTCAACGGATTTTTTTTCATCCTTCTCTTTTGCAGCATCTTCCTTTTTTTGTTGTGCTTCTATCGCGTCATTAATTAACGTTCGACTTGCGGCAATGACAAACATTACTTGTGCTGTTTCAAAGAGCCCATTTGCCACAAGATTAAGCTCATCAATCGTTAATGATTGTGAGAAAGTGATACCTAATAAATAGAAAACCAAAGTGACTTCTTCTGGAGTTAAGTCAAAAAATATGGATTGGTCCGGGACTGATTTAAATTCTTCCAAGGTTTTTCACCTCATCAAATAGAACTCCGCGTCTCTACAACATATGTGTTATTAGTTGTGCCGATGTATTATTACAAGAATCTTTTCTCAGAGGAGTTTGTCGTAAAGGACAGCCGCTATTTTTTATCCAGATCTTGCTCATTTTTAGAGATCTGAAGAGCTGAGGAGCGAAAACATCGCTTGCTGTGGCAGCTAGGAGTACTTATGGCCAGTTTGAAAGACAGGGACACAGAAATAAGATATTACATACAATAAGTAGGAATCTTTAGTGGGAAGAATAATTGGTTGTAACTTACTTATGGAGTTGATAATATGAGCCATGACAGTTTAAGAGCATTAATTAGATTGGCATTGATATTATCCTTTGCTTCAAGTCTTATTGGACTGATTGCTGGGTTGGTAGGTGAAGACGAAGATAGAAAGGATGACAAAAATCATTTGGAAGAGGAGATAAAACTTAGAAATGAATTAAACGAACTTCATAAGGAGATTGATCAATTAAAAGCCAAAATCTCCAATGGTTAATAGGTCAAGGGGAGTGGAGGTAGTAATAATAGTTGAGTAGTCATTCTTGTTTATAAAAAGCACCCTGCGGGGTGCTTTTATTATGGCTATGTATAACAATTCGCCTTGGCTAAATGCGTTGTAGACTGCACTTGAAAGAAGGGACATCGATTATGGGCAACCAATTGGATAATTTCAGATGAACTTAATAGATTGCCTATATATGCTGAAAGCTTTTGCGCTATGGCGGCTTGACATTCCCTGATTTAGGATATGTCGAGAACTTCACGACTTATGTTGGCACTTTCTGTTTTAGCCTCCAGGTGTAACATACCGTTGCCATACCGGTGAGCGTTGTTCCTATTAGAAGCAAAATCAAGCTATTACGGTAGAGAAAAGGTGAATAACCGGCAATCATCAGTTCGCGGACGGTATTAGAAAAGTAAGATAAGGGGAAGGTGTAAGATATGGTTTTCCCCACTGTATCCATGGCTTCTTGCGGCCAGGTGTAGCCGGAAAGTACGAAGGCCGGAACGGTATAGGCTATCGATATTCGAGTAAAGGTCAGTTCGTTGTTGCAAATAGAAGCAATGAAGGCGCTAAAACCGACGGCAGCAAAGAGAAAGGCTGCAGACAGGAAGAGTAAGCTTGTCAACGATGCTTTGCCGGGAATTTCAAAGAGATGGACGGCGGCGATTACTGTAATGAAAAAGGCTACTGTGCCTGAAATCCAATACGGAAATAACTTGCCAGCCATAATGCTCAAAGGGTGGGCGTTTTTTAGTTCGCCCGGATTTTGATATTCGTTCATGATGCTCGCGCCGACTGCCAGGAAAACTCCCTGTTGAAAAGCAGCCATGCACAATCCTATGACAAAGAAGGAAAGATAGCTTTGGGTCGGATTGTTGAGTACCCGTAAGCGAAAATCAATAGGGGCTGTTCTGTGTAGTGCCATGGAAGGCAGTTGTCCATTGTTTGTTTCGGTCAGCTTGGCTCCTGCTTCTTTGGCAAAGGCGGTAATGATTTCCTGGGCTGCAGTGGTTACCGTATTGGTAATGAGAATATTTTTGCCGTCAGCCATTAAAAGCACGGTGGAAGAGTGCCCGGATTTGGTGTCCTTTGCAAACTTTATGGGAATGTGCACGGCAGCATAGACCTCTTTTTCACGCAGCATATTTTCCATATCATTTTGTGTTGTGACATAGCCAACAATTTGAAACCGTTCGGAGTCGTCGAATGCCTGAATAAGGGAACGGCTGAATTGCGTTTGGTCTTCGTCGTAGATAACCAAAGGTACCGCTTTTATCGTATGAGTGCCATACAGCAGACTGAATAAAATCAGATAAGCCAAGGAGGCTCCAAAAATAAAGATGGCCCGGCGCCGATCAGTGATGAACATTTGACGGATTTCCCGCTTGAGTATATGCCACCAATTCATAGTAGAGCCTCCTTAGCTATTTGGTTTTCTAATCTCTTCCGATGCTTAGAGAAAATAAAAACAGTTACTAAGCACAGTACGCTGCCACTAGTAAACATGATAAAAATATTTTTCAGCAAGGTTGATGAGTAGCCGGCCAGCAGCAGATCTCGCAGCGTATCGGCCATGTAAGTGAGTGGCATAAGGGAAGAAAAGACTTGGGCGAAATCATTCATGGAAAAATGGGGCCAACTGAGTCCGCTATATAAAAGTCCAGGCATGATATAGAGCAGCGGTACTTGCAGGGCATTTACTTCATTGCTGGTAATGGCAGAAAAGAAAAAGCTAAGATTTATGACGAGAAAGGTGAAGGCACTGCCCAATAGTAAAATGCTGGCGGGATTACCTCGAAAAGGTACGCCAAAGAATACCGTGATGACGCCTAAGCATGTAATAAAGACACCTATAGCGCATAGCCAGCAGGACAGCAGCTTGCCGATTACGATAGATGCCGACGACGTACCTTGCCAGCGAGAAAGTTGGCTGTATTCTTTGACTATGAGGGTACCTGCCACTAATAGAATAGCAATTTGTAAACCGTTCGCTACTAACCCGGCCAGCATAAAATTGGTATAGGAGGTGGTAGGATTATTGATAATCCTAACTCCTAGTTTAACGGAGGCAGCTGACCGTAGGGCAGGAGCAGGCAGTTGATTGATCGCTTCCAATAGTTTTTGACCGGTTGCTGCCGAAAACGTCTGGATGATCTCTTGACTAGAAGAAATAACGGCATTGGCAAACATATTGTTGGTAGAGTTCGCCTCGATCAGAATTTCTGAAGCTATACCTAGTTTGATATTCTGTGCAAACTTGGGTGGAATGGAGATGGCTACTAGAGCTTCGTTCTCACGCAGAGATTGTTCCATAGCTTCCTGACTTGTCACTTGGGCGACCACTTGATAACGTTCCGAGTCGATATAAGCCTGGGATAATGCCCGGCTTGTTGCTGTTTGGTCCTGATCATAGATTACGGTGGGTACATATTTGATGACATTATTGCTATAGGCACAGCCAAAAAGAAGGCTATAAAGTATTGGAACGCCAAAGAGCAGCAAAACTACAGGTGATTTGCGCCGAAATAGGGCCTGTAGTTCTAAAAGCACAATTTCCTTCAGTGTCATTTCATTTACCACCGTTCATCAGTCTGAACCGCATGCCAGGACGAATTTTATCGGAGTTGACTTGAATTTTGACATTAAAGGTAATAATGTCATTATCGCCGCGCTCGTTAGTAGCCCGGTAGGTGGCAAACTCCGCCTTTTTACTGATATCAATAATGGTTCCAGACAAGATGAGGTTGCTGTCTCGGCCTTGCATTTGAACAGGCTGTTGAATGGAATAGTGAGAGAGTTCGGTTTCCTTCACTTTCAAATTGACCCAATTATCCAAAGGGTCTTGAATGGCTACCAACGGCATACCTTGGGATACCATAGCGCCTTCCTCCACATACTTGGCGGTGATAATGCCATCAAAGGGAGCGCGTATCTCTGTTTCATCCAGGGAAACATCCACTTGTTGCAAGGCAGCTTGCCCTTGAGCTACTTTGCTGCGCATGGCTTCTTCATTGGCAGTATTCACATTTGTTTGCAAAAGTCCGGCTTCTGCTGATGCTACACTGGCTTGCGTTTGGGTATAAGCAGCTTGAGCCACTTGGTACTTTGTGCGGTAGGTATCAAATAATTGTGCGGAGATGGCACCTGATGCCACCAGTTCTCTAAAACGTTTATAATCACTTTCGGCTAAGGCTAAATCCGATTTTGCTTTTTCTAATTGCGCTTGAGCGGTATTTAAAGCAGCCTTTGCAGTTTGGTCCTGCAGAATGGTAACGGTAGCAGCTTGGGCCGTTTGCGCATCCAAGGCTTTAATATTGGCCCGTGCCTGATTGGCTTGGGCGACAATATCCCGGTTATCAATGTGTGCTAATACTTGTCCTTTGGTTACCCGGTCCCCTTCTTTGACGAGCAGGCTCACGACCCGGCCTGGTACTTTGGAATTAATATCTACCTCTTTAGCTTCCGCGCGGCCCCATACTTCAGGGGAGGTCTCATTGGCGCCGCAGCCAGCAAGCAGTGTGGCAGATAAAATTAGCAGCAGGGTGTAGGTCGACCAGCGCATTAGGTTGGTATTTGGTTTTGTCATAAACATTAATATCTCTCCTTTAAAACTGAATCATTAATAGTTCAGCTAATATTTATTTAACTGAACTTCACTTCCAATAGATAATTCGTAGCAAACTGTAAATTGATAGGTGATTTAACGGTGCTACCCAAAAAGGATAGGAAGCAAGGGAATAGGTTTATTTGTACTTTAGAGTACTAAATATGTATCTTCGGTACTGAGAGCTATAAGTAAAGCGCGCATGTAGCGCGTTTTACTTATAGGATTTAGCGGATGCAATGGATCTGTTCCGTTTATTCTTTGGCCATCAATCCATGGATGATTACATCCAGCATAGCAACCACGGCATCTGGATAGGTCATATTATTCTCGGCGAGAAAGCGGTAGCTGATAAAGTCATTCATGGTGCTAATAATCATTTGCCGAACGACACCCATGTTAACATGCCGGATGGTGCCAGCCTCCATTCCCTGATTGAGTAGGGAAGAAAGGCGGTCCATTCGCTCTTTCCGAAAATTGGCCACCTTCTGCCATTCTTCCGGATAAGACGAGACAAGGTCATCATACACCCGATTATGAAATGGTTCGAAAGTTTGCGATGTGATAGTCAATGAGGCTTGCAGTTTCTCTATGATGGGTAAATCAGAATTATAGACTTTTTCCTCTTGTGCCCGGAAATCATTCAAAATGATATCTAGGATAGTGCTAATAAGTTCGTCTTTTGAAGAAAAGCAATCATATAGCGATGATTTGCTGATGCTGAGCCGTTTAGTGAGGTCACTCATGGTAAATTTAAAACCCCGTAAATTGATTTCTTCTACGGCGGCTGTAATAATTCGATTTCGCAAAGATAATCACCTCATAAAAAATGTACTGAATAGAACTAGTTCGGTACTGTAGTTACAGTGTTATGATATGCCATTTATTTGCATGTGTCAATGATAAATAATAATAGATCATTCAATCATAATGAACGATATGCTCACTGAAAAGATATTAAAGTGTCAGTAAGTTTTTATAGAGGGGAGGATTTATAGGACGTGCATTAGTTAGATAAATATTTAACTAAGTTAGTTTAATTATTTATTGTTTATTAAATATTTGTAATATACATTTATTTCTGAAAATGCATTACAATACGGTTATCACTTTGCAAAGTTCTACAAAAAATGCAAAAATTATGGGAGGTTATGGTAGCGTGTGCAACCATTAGAACAGATGTTGTCAGAGTTAACATGGATTCTAAACTTGCAGACCAAGAGTGACCGCTAGAATTTCACATTGTAAAATTATTAATTTGAAAAGAGGGATAGTATGAAAACGGAAGAAACGTTGGTTATGGATCAAATTGGATCTAGTCCGTGGGACAAAGTACGCACGTTCAAAATAGGTGTGATTCCTCTGCCCTTATATTTGATTATTGCAGCTGTTATTTACGCCGCTTCTGTTTACGGAAAATTACCCGCTGATATGATTGGTGGATTTGCTATTATGATGATTATGGGGATTTTTCTAGGAGATGTAGGAATTAAGTTGCCTATTCTTAAAGACATTGGCGGTCCAGCTATTTTGTGTATGTTTGTTCCATCTATCATGGTATTCTATAATTTATTGAATCCAGCGTCGATGAAAGCGATTACTGCTATAATGAAAACTTCTAATTTTTTGTACTTCTATATTGCTTGCTTAGTTACAGGAAGTATCCTTGGTATGCAACGTCAAGTATTGATTCAAGGCTTTTTACGCTTGTTTGTACCATTAGTAGTGGGAACTCTAGGGAGCGTCATTGTTGGTGTATCTGTAGGAGTGCTTGCAGGACTTGGAGCCCATCACACTTTCTTTTATATTGTAATTCCAATTATTTCTGGCGGTATCGGTGAAGGGATTCTACCTCTTTCCATGGCTTATTCTGAGATTTTGAATCAACCCTATGAAAAGTTTATCCCACAGTTAGTTCCAGCAGCCATGCTCGGAAATGTGGTAGCCATCATGTTGGCTGGTTATTTGAAAAAATTAGGTGAACGTAAACCTCATCTAACGGGAAATGGTATGTTAGTTAAAACAGGCGATGATGCATTATTAAAGGCTGCTCAAGAAGGTAATAATAAACCAGTGGAGTTTCCTCTTATGGGGGCTGGTCTCCTTTTGGCATGTTCATTCTTTATATTTGGGCAAATTGCTAATGTGTTTATTAGTATCCCTGCAGCTATTATCATGATCTTTTCAGCAGCGATTGTCAAAGCGTTAAATATTATGCCAGCGAAAATGGAACAAGGTGCGTATCATATGTACAAGTTTGTCGCTGCTAGCTTGACTTGGGCTTTGATGGTAGGACTTGGTGTGTTATACACACCTTGGGGGGATGTTGTTGCAGCGTTAACTCCTGCTTATGTGTTAACGGTAGCGGCAACAGTTATCGCCATGATTGCTTCCGGGTTTTATATTGGTAAAGTAATGAACATGTATCCAGTAGAATCAGCGATTGTAACTGCCTGTCACAGTGGATTAGGTGGTACTGGTGATGTTGCGATCCTTTCAGCATCGAATCGAATGGAAATGATGCCTTTTGCTCAGGTGGCAACCCGCCTTGGCGGAGCGAGTATGGTAGTTATTG
This sequence comes from Pelosinus sp. IPA-1, assembly GCF_030269905.1. Classification (NCBI taxonomy): domain Bacteria; kingdom Bacillati; phylum Bacillota; class Negativicutes; order Selenomonadales; family Sporomusaceae; genus Pelosinus; species Pelosinus sp. IPA-1. The sequence continues at coordinate 153,548 of NZ_BSVC01000008.1, forward strand.
CCGCCATATTATTAAGGATGTGGCAATAGTAAATTTATTCACTTGGAATTTCCAGACCTACACATAGAATCGTGTAGTATAATGATTGCATGATAAAGTAAGAAGACTTGACCTTTGCCGACTATTGATGTCTGGCATGGGACAAGTCTTTCTTTTGCAATTAATGAATTTTTAGGTGGGTCTATTTAAACGCAGAATCTTAAGTGAGTTTTTATTATTCATGTAAATTACACTATCTTATGATTAAAAATAATACTAAAATGGTGTATAGATGGGAGAAAGGAAGGTAAATACATGGACGAGTTAAAAGAAGCTAAAATTAAAAGTATTCTAGCAGCAAAGGGAATAAATTCTAATAAGCTCTCTAATCAGAACACACAAGCACTAAAAGAACCAACACCTAGGGCGAATGCTTTAAGGGATATTTTTTATAATACTTTGGGGACAGCAGATATGGAGTTTCCATATTGGTATAATCGAAAATGGAAGGAGTTAGATGGTGAGGTTACAGTAGTGAGAAGAGCGAAAGCATTAAAAGAAGCATTTTCTCGCGCCACACCTAATATTGTGCCAGGTGAAAAACTGGTCATGCAAAAGACCCGCCATTATAGAGGATCATTCCCGATGCCTTGGCTAAGCGAAAGCTTTTTCATCGCTCAAGGAGATGAGATTGAAAAAGAAGCTGCCAGGTCCATCGGAAGTGCTGCAGATGAACTTAGCCATATAGGGCAAGGCGGTGGAAATGTAACGAAAAGTTTTGGGGAAGTAGTTTCCATCGCTGGCAAGTTTGGAATGAGAAAAGAAGAGATCCCCGTATTGTTAAAAGTTGCGAAGGAATGGGTTGGAAAATCTGTTGAGGATGTAAGTCTTAGATACGAAAAAATGGTACCAGAATATGATACCAAAGAAAAGATAATGAGAAGTTTAATCTGTATGTTTGACTCTGGTTATACAATACCACAGGGGCGCGAGGTCATAAATTATTATTATCCTCTACAATATGGGTTTGATAAGCTTAAGGAAATGGCAGAGGAATGTAAAAAGCAAGTTGCTGGTAATGCAGATGGTGATGGTTTAATCGGTATGGATCGCCTTTATTTTTATGAAGCTGTTATCCATGGAATCGAAGGATTGCAACAGTGGATTATTAATTATGCCAAACATGCAAGATTTCTAGAAACAACAGCAGTAGATAATCAAGAGAAAGAAGATTATAGAGAGATAGCTGAGTGCCTAGAGTCCATTGCCCATAATCAACCTCGTAATTTCAGAGAAGCATTACAGCTGTCCTATACCCTGCATATTGCAGTATTAAATGAAGATGTGATATCAGGTCTATCCATCGGAAAGCTTGGACAAATATTATATCCATGGTATGAGCAGGATATCAATGGTGGTAAGTTAACTAAAGAGGAAGCACTTGAGTTAATGGAGCTATATAGAATTAAAATAACTTGTATTGATGTTTTTGCTTCTGCAGGGGTTAATGGTGGGGTATTATCAGGTAATACATTTAATAATTTATCTCTGGGCGGGTTAACAAGACAAAATCAATCGGCAGCGAATGAACTAGAGGAAATCATATTGGACGCAGGGATCAGTTGTAGGACTCCCCAGCCAACATTGACAATTATGTATGATGAAAAACTTTCAGAAACATTTTTAATTAAAGGTACTGAGTGTTGTAAAACTGGAACGGGATATCCTGCTTGGATTAATAATAGAAATGCTATGGATTTCTTGATAAATCAATATGGATCTGAAGGAATGACAATTGAAGAGGCTCGATCCGTCGCAATCGGAGGATGTTTAGAAATATCTCCTTGCTGCTGGAAGACACTAACACTCAATGGCAAGGAATATGAAATTCCAGGTGGTGCTGGCCAACCTACTAGTGTTGGTGTTCACTTTATTGCAAATCCGAAAATTTTGGAGCTTGTTTTGACTAACGGTAAAGATCATCGTACTGGAATGCAGGTTTATCCACCCCATAATAAAAAGCTTGCAAGCTTTGAAGAATTACTTGCAACATTTAAACAATATTATGAAGAAACGATAGGGATTCTTGCTAAAACGAATAATATCGAACATGATATTTGGCGGAAACAAAATATGTCGGTTATCAACTCTTTTCTTAAACCAGACTCTTTAGATAAAGGGCAGCATATAGGGAATATGGGTTACCGATACAATGGAACATTTAATGTGGAAACTTGTGGAACCATCACAATGGTCAACTCTCTAGCATCCTTAAAAAGTTTAGTATATGACAGCAAGAAATATACTATTGAAGAGATGACAGATGGTATTTTAAACAACTTTGGCTATAAACAAGCTTCAGAGATTAATAATTATTCCTTAGCAGAGCAGGTAAAGATTACCGGAAGTAATCAGTATGATAGAATATATGCCGATTGCTTAACAACTCCTAAATTTGGAAACAACGATGCTTATGTTGATACTATTTTAAAAGAGTATGAGGAATGGCTAGTTTTTGCTTGTTCTCGTGCTGAATCTTTATATGGAAAGAAAATGTATCCTTGTCAAATATCAGTATCAACTCATGGTCCACAAGGTGCGGCTACCTTGGCGACTCCAGACGGACGATTAGGTGGAACTACTTACTCTGATGGTTCCGTATCTGCATATCCAGGAACAGATACAAGCGGTTTATATGCATTATTTGAATCAGCTAACATCTGGGATCATACTACATCACAAAATTCTCAGATGAATCTTAAAATTCATCCAGGTGCATTACAAGGTATTCAAGGGACAAGAAAATTACTGGATTTGACGAAAGCCTATATGCGCAGAGGCGGCACCCATGTGCAATATAATATAATAGATTCTACTGTCTTAAAACAAGCACAAAAAGCCCCAGAGGAGCATCGTGATTTACTGGTTCGTGTAGCTGGATTTACACAATATTGGTGTGAATTAGGCAAACCAATACAGGATGAAGTAATATCTAGAACTGAACATGAAGGAGTATAGGAAGATGGCATTAAAACATATTGATTGTTTACATTTTTGCAGTATTGATGCAAGTAAAGGAATATGCAGAGTAACAAAACAGTTCATCAATATAGATACTGACGTATGCGACAGACTAGTAGTAGCACCAAAATGTAACAATTGTAAGCAATTTCATGATGAGGATGAACAAGGTATCGGAATATGCAAAGGGTTATCTAAGGAAGATTGGGTATATGGCAGCCTCAATGCAGGAACTTGTGCTGCCCATGAATTTAAAGATAAGAGGTAAAGAGTGGATACAACAGGAGTAATATTTGATATACAGAGTTTCTCAGTTCATGATGGACCAGGTTGTAGAACGACTGTATTTATGAGTGGATGTCCTCTAAGTTGTCGATGGTGTGCAAACCCTGAAAGTTGGAGCAGAACACCTCATATCATGTTTAGCGAAAGAAGTTGCCGATATAATAAAGGCTGTTCATTGTGTAAGGATATTTGTAATAGAGGCGGGCTAAGCTTTGTTGATGAAAAACCAGTATTGAATTGGGAGACCTGTGATGCTTGTACAACCTTTGAATGTGCTGAAACTTGTTGTTATAATGGCTTAAAGCAATGTGCAAAAGAGGTTACTGTTGATCAGCTAATGAAAATATTAAAAAGGGATTCTAATAATTGGGGCGGAAAAGGTGGTGTAACTTTTAGTGGTGGCGAACCTTTGATGCAGAATCAATTTTTATTGGAATCCCTAAAACAGTGTGTAAGAAATGGTTTTCATACAGCAATCGAAACCACGGCATATACTGATGAGGAAGTATATTTGAATGTAATGAAATATGTAGATTTTGTATTCGCTGACATAAAACACATGGACAGACAAAAGCATAAAGAAAAAACTGGGGTATATAATGATATTATTCTTTCCAATATATCTTCCCTTGCTAATTCACAGTGGCAGGGAAGGATTATCATCAGAGTGCCAGTTATCGGTGGTTTTAATGACGATTTTGAGAATATGTCAAAGTTGATACACTTTATGCAGGTAAATAATCTATTTGAAATTAACATTCTACCTTTTCATGCACTAGGCGAATCGAAATGGCGCCAACTAGGGAAAATTTATGAGTATGCAAATAGTGGTAGTGTAAGCGATGCCAAGATGGAAGAAATACAGGACCTATTTCTGCGGAATGATATAGCCTGCTATATTGGTCATGATACAGCGTTTTAATCTATTAAGTTTTCTGATTCTAAAAAAGCATAAAAGCTAGCAATTTCCAGTGAGAAAATTGCTAGCTTTTTATGTAAGTATATTTAATGCGGCAAAATGAGTTGATAGCAGCTTTTATTATGTCACAGATAAAATTTGTTTATATCAAGAATAGTAAACTAGAACTTTTAGAGATATGAAGAAAATGACATATTTTAGAGGAGTTTATATTTTTGTGTCGAAAATGACAATTTATAACTATATAGGCAAACCTATCGAAAGGTAGGGACGCAAAGCCATGGGTCTAACAATATTAATTCATGACTGCCAGGTTGCATTTTGTAAATTTACATAATGATACCTAGCAGTTTTTGTTATTAAAAGGAGGTAAACACTTTCCCAAAAGGTTAACAAAAGAGTAATGGAATTGTTGATATAATGGATATGTACGAAATTTTAAAATGCTAAGCACTAGCTGAATGAGCAACGAAGCTATGAAGTGGTTCAAGATGAAGATGAAATTTTGAAGTTGGAAATTAAATTGGAAAGTGGTGTACATATGAAATTAAAAATGAAGTTTTTAGCGTTGGTGCTTATTACGAGTTCTGCTTTATTGGCAGTTGCAATCATGGGATATCTTGATGCTAAAAAACAAGTAACGGAAAATATCAAAAATGAAATGTTTTCTATTGTTAACAGCCACTCAAAACAGTTAGATGGTTGGTTATTAACAAAGGCGCAAACGGCAGCAGTGACTACTCAAAACATTCAAGTAGTATTAGGTGATAATGATATACCAGCCTCATTTGTACAAAATTATAAGTCAGATCCTGGCGTACTTGATTTGTACGTAGGATTAGAAGATGGCAGGATGATTGATGGCTCAGGATCAGCCCTTCCAGAGGGGTATGACCCTCGTAAACGTGGGTGGTACAAGCAAGGAAAAGAAACAAATAAATTAACCTTTACTGATGCCTATGTTGATGCATTAACTAAAAAGTATATTGTATCAGCAGTTGTGCCGTTGAAAAATACGGCTGGAAATACGAGAGGTATTGTTGGAATTGATATTACACTAGATATTTTAAGTGAGAGAATTAAAGAGATTAATTTACATGGGAAAGGAAACGGTTTTATTGTAGATCAAAAAGGGATTATGTTAGCACACCCAGATTCGAGCAAAGTTTCGACTAATATTAATGAGAATCCACAATTGAAACAGATGGCAAAAGAAATGTTATCTCAAGATAGTGGTGTTCAAAGTTATGAAGAGAATAACGTAACAAAATTAATGATTTATACCAAGGTACCATCTACTGGATGGGTGCTAGGTATTACCGTTGATAAAGAAGATGTTTATAGCCAAGTTAAACAGTTAGGTTATGAGTTTGGATTGATTGCTTTAATCGGCATTATAATTTCAATTGCTGCAAGCTGGGTATTGGCTAATAAAATAACAGGAAACGTTACAAAACTAACGGAGCAGGCTGAGAGACTAGCTAGCGGCGATCTAACAGAGCAGAATCTGATAATTAAGTCTAATGATGAAATAGGTCAGTTAGCATTAGCCTTTGCAAAAATGGCAGAAAACTTGCGAAATCTAATGAAAGATGTGGCGCAAACAGCAGAACAATTGGCGGCTTCTTCAGAAGAATTGACCGCTAGTGCTGAGCAGTCAGCTCATGCATCAGTCCAAGTAGCTACATCGATAACTGAGGTAGCGCAAGGAACAGAAAAACAATCGAATGCAGTGGAAGATGCTTCTCTTGTAGTTGAGGAAATGTCAGCAAGCATTCAGCATGTTGTAGAGAATGCTACGACAGTAGCGGCAACATCGGAACAGGCGGCTAGTGCAGCGAGTGGTGGCAAGGTAGCAATTGGTAGTGCTGTGAGCCAAATGAACATCATCGAAAGCACAGTTTCAGGATCAGCAGAAGTAGTAGTTAAGTTAGGCAATCGATCGAAAGAAATTGGACAAATTGTAGATACTATTTCTGGAATTGCTGGACAAACAAACTTATTGGCATTAAATGCAGCGATTGAAGCAGCTCGTGCTGGTGAGCAGGGGCGTGGATTTGCCGTTGTAGCAGAAGAAGTACGCAAATTAGCGGAACAATCTCAGCATGCAGCGAAGCAAATTGCCGAAATGATTAACGAAATTCAAGTAGATACAGATACGGCTGTAGTAGCTATGAATAATGGTACAAGGGAAGTGCACATTGGAAGCCAAGTGGTTAATAAGGCTGGAGAATCCTTTAAGCAGATAGAAATATTAGTTGAGACAGTCCTAAGCCAAGTTCGTGAGATTGCTAGTTCTATTCAAAAAGTAGACGTTGGTAGTAATAAAATTGTTACCGCGATACAGGATATTAATGCAATAACAAAAAGCAATTCTGGAGAAACCCAAAGTATCTCTGCAGCCACAGAGGAGCAATCAGCTTCGATGCAAGAAATCGCTTCTTCAAGCCATGCATTGGCGAATTTGGCGGAGGAAATGCAAAAAGCCGTTAGAAAGTTTACAATTTAATGTAATTTTAGCTGATCAATGCATACAGAGAAAAAAATCCAAGCATTACTATAGGAGTGTTTTTAATGAAGGAAGAATTAGTAGGATTGGAGATGGGAAAAGAAGAGTTAGAGGAGCTAATCAATCATCTTCCCCAAATTTTGCAAGAACTTGAACAATATATAACTGAAAATAGTAGTTATAGTTTATAAAGAATCCCGATGAAGGCTTCGTTTGCGGAGTGCTCATCGGGATTTTTTTATTCAATTGGTATCGCCTTAGGTGAAAGTAAGCAACTAGCTAGACCTTTTTTTCTGAAAGATCATATTTTCGCATTCGATTTAATACACCTGTATGGGATAAACCAAGGACATTACCAACCTGACGTGATGTTCCGTGAGTTTTAATCGCTTCGCGCAGAATATGGCACTCCATCTCTGCTAGAACTTCCTTCAATTTTCGATTTGTAATAGGTAAAACACTAGAAGCTGTTTGTAAATTCATTTGATCCAACATAATATGTTCTGGGGTAATTTCCCCTTGGGAAACCAGACTAACCGCTCGTTCAATTACATTTCTTAATTCTCGAACATTTCCTAGCCAATCGTGTTGCATCAGTTTACTCATTGCAGGTTGTGAGAGATGGGTTACTTGTTTTTTAAAACGATGATTTATTTTTAATAATAAACTTTCAATTAATAGAGGCAAATCTTCTTTGCGATCACGCAGTGGGGGGATGTAGATAGGAATAACATTAAGGCGATAATATAAGTCATCGCGAAACTCTTTTTTTCGAATCATTTCTTCTAGATTACGGTGAGTGGCGGCAATAATTCGAACATCTACAGAAATTTCTTGATTGCTGCCAATGCGCCGGATTTTGCCGTCTTGCAGTACCCTTAATAGTTTAGCCTGAAGACTAGCAGAGAGTTCACCAATCTCATCGAGAAAGATAGTTCCAGCGTTAGCATATTCAAAAAGGCCGCTTTTACCACCTTTTTTTGCCCCTGAAAAAGATCCGTCTTCATAACCAAATAATTCACTTTCAAGCAAAGCATCTGGCAGGGCTGCACAATTAATGGGAGCAAATATTTTTTCTCTACGAAGGCTCTCCATATGGATAGAACGGGCAAAAAGCTCCTTACCAGTACCGCTTTCCCCCCGAATCAGTACTGTAGAGTCATTTTTTGCAACAAGCTTCGCCAGATTAATGACATGTTTCATCTTTTCGCTCACATGCAGGATATCGGCAAATCGATTAATGTGAGGTTTTGTTACGGAATATACCAGCTCTTTCACATCATGCATAGCTTTTAATACTGCTACTGCTCCAATAGTAATGCCATTGGCGTCCCTTATTGGACACCCACTAGTGATATAATGACTCTTACCTCTCGTCGTTGAGACCACGAATTCGCAATTGCTATAAGGCGTCCCCTCATGTAGTGCTTCCAATAAAGGTATCTCAGAGACGAAGATATCTTTAATTTTTTTACCTAATACCTCATTACTTTGGTAACCTAGTATTTTTTCAGCAGCGGGATTGAAATGGGTTATAACTTCTTCTTTGTCAATTGCTAAGATGCCATCACCAATGGTATCCATCACCGCTTTGAGCTGTTGCTCTCTCTCTTGATGAGGCATATTAGAGATTAGGTCGACAGTATTAATTTGTGGAATTAAAGACAATTGTTTATGGATAAAAGCATATTTATTAGGTGATAGTGATTCTATCTCTAGATACATAATATTTGGTGAGACTTCCATTGATAAGATATTAATATTATCCCTTGCCAGGACTTGCGAGATATCAAGAACAAGCCCCACCCGATCCTGATTGGTAATTCTCAGACAAATAGTAGCCATGGTGATTCACTCTCCATCCAAATAGCAAATTGGTCACATGGTTATATGAAGATTTATCTGAAACTGTTACTGCATATTGGCAAAATATAATATGACAAATATATTATACCATTGTAAATATCTACAATGGTATAAAAATTAATCACGTATGTAAGTAATGTCCGTACACAAAAGTCTTTGCAAGGAACTATTGGAACGATTTTAATCCAATTGGAACAAAATTGTTCCGGTTGTTGGAGCGATTTTGTTCCAAATTGATTTGTGGACGTTGCAATACTATTTGTTATAAAAATTAACCGTATAAAGAGAAGCGAATAGATGCTGAATTTAGAGCCTATGTTTTTGTACTACCAGTATTTGGCACAACAATTGCAATAATAGTGATAATAAAAGGAGGTCATTTTCATGATTGTTGGAGTGCCAAGGGAAATTAAAAACAACGAGAACCGCGTCGCCATTACACCTGCTGGTGTAGAGGCAATGAACAAAGCTGGTCATACTGTTGTCATTGAGCATAATGCTGGATTAGGCAGTGGTATTAGCAATGAAGCTTACCAATCGGCTGGGGCCAGAATTCTACCCACTGCAAAAGAGGTTTTTTCTAAAGCGGACATGATTATGAAAGTTAAAGAACCACTGCCTTCTGAGTATGATTTGTTCAAACCTGGTCAAATCTTATTTACCTATTTGCATCTTGCTCCTGAACCTGAGTTAACCAAAGCCCTTTTGACTAAGAAAGTTACAGGTATAGCCTACGAAACAATTGAAGTAGGTCGTACGCTGCCTCTATTATTGCCAATGAGCGAAGTAGCGGGGCGTATGTCAGTGCAAATTGGTGCACAATTTTTAGAAAAACCATGTGGAGGAAAGGGGATTCTTCTCGGAGGAGTACCTGGAGTGGAATCAGCACAAGTCGTTATCGTTGGCGGCGGCATAGTGGGAACCAACGCTGCAAAAATGGCACTAGGCCTGGGGGCTCGAGTGACAATTTTGGATAAGTCAACGGAAAGATTACAGTATCTTGATGATATCTTCCAAGGGAGAGTTACCACTGTTATGTCCAATAGTTATAATATCGGCTCCTGGGTGAAGAGGGCTGACCTCCTTGTAGGAGCAGTGTTAGTTCCAGGAGCGAAAGCGCCTAAACTTGTTAGCGAAGAGATGGTTAAATCTATGAGTGATGGATCTGTAATTGTAGACGTTGCCATTGATCAAGGTGGTTCCGTAGAAACTATTGATCGAATTACTACCCATAGCGAACCAACCTACGTAAAACATGGCGTGGTCCATTATGCTGTTGCAAATATGCCTGGCGCTGTAGCTCGCACATCCACTTTTGCTCTAACCAATGCAACCTTAGATTATGCTCTGCAGATTGCGGATAAGGGTTGGAAAAAAGCCGTGCAGGAAAATGAAGCCCTCGCTAAAGGACTTAATGTGGTAGGTGGCATGGTGACTTATAAAGCAGTCGCTGATTCTCTTGGCATGAAATATATTCCTTGGGCAGAGGCAATTGTAACTGCCTCCGAATTGCCTAGCGAGCTAGTAGGCTAATAAACCCTAAGAGAACCGATTGATTGCTATTACTAAAGGTGGGAATGCTGTATCCTGGCATCGGTATTCGTCACTTTACGCCTAAGTTTTTTATTTGAATTAAAAAAAATTAACCCAATTAAAGAGAGGGAGGAAACCAAATGAATCTGTTTCGTACAAAGAGCATAGCAGATATGGTAAAAGGCACAGAACAACATGCCTTGAAAAAGTCTCTTGGTTCAGTGGATTTGGTGTTACTAGGAATTGGCTGTATTATCGGTACCGGTATTTTTGTACTTACGGGAGTTGCAGCAGCGAAATATGCCGGACCGGGGATTATGCTCTCCTTCGTTTTATCAGGTCTGGCCTGCGGGTTCGCAGCACTAGCCTATGCAGAATTGGCCGCTATGATACCAGTGGCTGGTAGTGCCTATACTTTTGCCTATGCGTCATTAGGGGAAATTATTGCTTTCATTGTGGGGTGGGCACTTATATGTGAATACACTGTAGGAGCGGCAGCGGTTGCCGCTGGTTGGTCTGGTTATGCAGTTGGCTTATTGAAGACCGCAGGAATTATCCTCCCTAAGGCTTGGACTGCTGTTCCCGCAGATGGTGGTATCCTTAACGTTCCCGCTGTATTAATTGTCTCATTTTTGACCTACTTACTCGTTTTAGGTACAAAAGAAAGTGCAAAATTAAATAAAGTATTGGTCTTTATCAAATTGGGATGTGTTGCCCTCTTTTTGCTCTTAGCAACGCCTCATGTAAACCCTATGAACTGGGAGCCTTTCCTTCCCTTCGGATTAGGTGGTGTTGCCAGTGGTGCGGCAATTGTATTCTTTGCCTACATCGGTTTTGATGCAGTATCTACCGCTGCAGAAGAATGTAAAAATCCTAATCGAGACATTCCTATCGGAATTGTTGGTTCGTTGCTGGTCTGTACTGTATTATATATCGCGGTCGCAGCCGTTCTTACAGGCGTTGTCCCTTATGCCTCATTAAACAATAGCGAACCAGTAGCTTTCGCTCTTCGCGCAATCGGCATGAATTTTGGTAGCGCAGTAGTGGCTCTTGGCGCAATCTGTGGTATCACCACGGTATTACTAGTTATGATATTTGGGCAAACACGTGTATTCTTAGCCATGAGCCGTGATGGGATGATTCCGCAAAGTTTGGTAAAAATCCATCCCATTCATGGTACACCTCATGTAATTACAATAATTACTGGTGTAGTGGTATGTATATTAAGCGGTTTATTGCCTATCAACATTATCGCTGAATTATGCAATCTGGGAACTTTATTTGCATTTTGTATTGTTTCCGCGGGTGTTTGGGTACTTCGAAGAACGCAACCAGATGCCCTCAGACCTTTCCGTTGCCCTGCCGTTGCTTTGACAGTACCTCTGGCTATATTATTCTGTGGTTATTTGATTAGTAATTTGCCATCGAATACCTTCATTTTCTTCGGTATATGGTATGTAATTGGTATGGTGGTATATTTCTCCTATAGCCGTCATAATAGCACTCTTGCAGAGCAGCAACAATCAGTAAATCTTCCACTTGATAAATGAAGTAATGACAACAAAGGCCTACAAAGTATATGACTTTGTAGGCCTTTTTCGTTATTTCTATACAGAATAAGTGATTATAACTTTTAACAGGGTCTTTAGTTTCATTGCTGTCTAAGAAGCAATTGAATAAATTCTTCAGCGGGGAGTGGTTTGCTATATAAATAACCTTGATATTGATCGCAGCCTTGTTTCTGTAATAAAGCTAGTTGTTCTTCTGTTTCGACTCCTTCGGCGATTACGCTGAGCCCTAGATTTTGTGCCATGGTGATAATCGTGCTTACTAATAATATTGTCTTACTATTTTCTTTAGTGGCTTTTTGGATAAAACTTCTATCAATTTTCAAAGTATCTACTGCATATTGAACAATATTATGGAGAGAAGAGTAACCTGTACCAAAATCATCAATAGCAATTTTGATGCCCATATTACGCAGCTCTTGGAGCAAAGATTGGAGGAATAATTCATTTTCGAGGGCAGCACTTTCAGTAATTTCAACTTCTAGGTAATGAGCGGCAACACCCGTTGCATTAAGGGTAGATTTAATCATTGATAGGACTTGTTGATGGAATAATTGTTTCGGAGAAAAATTTACAGCAATTGGAACAATGGGGAGTTCTCTTTTTTGCCATTTGCGAAGTTGGCAACAAGCAGTATGGAAAACCCATTCCCCTAATGTGATAATAAAGCCTGTTTCCTCGGCGAGTTTAATAAATTTATCAGGCCCAACCATCCCATATTTGGGGCTGATCCAACGTACCAAAGCCTCAGCACCGATAATCCGACCAGTTTTTATACTTACTTTTGGTTGGTAATACAGCAGAAATTCATCATTAGCCAGGGCTGGTCGTAATTCATTGGTTAAAGACATCGATTCAGCGAGTGCAACTCCGATATCAGCAGTATAAAATTGATAGTTATTTCTCCCTGAATTTTTTGCAGTATACATGGCAGTATCAGCATTACGTAGTAGAAAATCCATCTGATTACCATGGTCAGGATAAAGAGCAATACCAATGCTGCTAGTAATATAAAAATGGTAGTCGTTATAAATGAAAACAGGCTCTAATATAGTTTGGATTGTTTTTACTACTTCTTCAGTCTTTTGGATGGACGCATTCGTTAACAATACCATAAATTCATCGCCACCCATGCGGGCAATAAACTGCTCTGGGAGGGCTTTTTGGAGACGGGCACTAATGCCTTGTAGTAAACTGTCTCCCACTGAGTGACCCCAAGTATTATTAATAAATTTGAAATTATCAATGTCAAGAAAGATGAGGGCCAAACTTTCTTGATTGATCAAGGCGATATTTAGTTGTTGGGCAACATGCTCATGAAAAAGGGTGCGGTTGGGTAGTGTTGTCAAGCTATCGTAGTAAGCTAGTTTATGAATTCGCTCCTTAGCTTGCAGAATTTTTTGACGAGAGGCATAGGATTCAAGACTGTAGTGGATTAACTTTTGTAGAAAATCTGGGGTAATTTTGCTTTTAGAACAATAGTCATAGGCCCCAGCCTTCATTACTTCGACGGCGATGGTTTCGTCACCATGCCCCGTTAGCATGATAATGGGAATAGCGATTCCTTCCCTGTTCATTCGGCGCAATACTGTCAATCCGTCATTGCCTGGCAATTGATAATCAATAAAGATCAGATCAACAATATGTTCTTTTAACAGGATTAAGCCACTTTCTTCATTAGCTGCCTCTAAAATAGTGCATATAATTTGACTAGATCGTAAGGCGCGAATAATAATTTGGCGGTCAATGCTATCATCATCAATAATTAAAATGCAGAGTGTATCTTTAATCATTTTTCTCACCTCAGGAGGTTACATTTTCACATAAACTCCAATATTTTTCGATAGCAATCATAACTTCAAAGAATTTTTCGGGAACAACAGGTTTTAAAATATAGCCTGCCACATGGAAATTATAAGCTTCTATGATATCCTTTTCTTCATCAGAAGTCGTAAAGACAACAACACTTAAATGCTGTAGCTGTTGATCAGAACGAAGCTCACGCAAAAATTCAAGACCATTCATACGAGGCATATTGATGTCAAGGAGAATGAGTGTTGGGAAGGGAATCGAAGGGGCGGTTTCCGTACCGCGGAGTAAGGCTAGTGCTTCTAAACCATCGTAGGCTATATGCATTGGGTTTAATAGATTCATTTTTCGGAAAGATCGCTGTACATTAAGGATGTCTACAGCATCATCTTCTACAAGTAAAAGATGTAGTTCTTTGCTGGTCATTCTCTTTACGCTCCTTTCATAACAGGTTAACTTATGGTAATGCGAATTACGATAAAATGGTTAACAACAGCACTATTAACGTGTATGATAGCAGTAGAAGAAAAATCTAGACTAGAAACCTTTATTGTTATGTAAAAAATGTAATATTTTGACGAATTGAGTCAATAATTAGTAATTCTCGACTTACAATGAGAATCCTGCACGCATTTATTATTTCAATAAAATTTGGAATATTCTTTTTAAACTATAGAAGAGGGTAAGAATTTATTCGATAAGAGAGTCGGTGAGGAAGGTGTGGCATGGTAAAAAACAATACGCAAATTTTATGGCGCAAGCGACAGATTACGATTGTTTTTGCTTTGGCAATTAGCCTAGGAATGATACTAGAGCTAGTCTTCTTGAAACATTATGAGGAGAGTTTAATTAGGGATGTTCAAGTAACAGTTGCAGCTGAACTGGCTGCGAAGACATCTGCTTTAAGTGCTGCTGTTAATCGACGTTTCGCAATTTTACAAGGGTTAATAGCATTTACCGATGCTGTTAGGAATCATGGTGATATCACTATGCATTTTGATGAATTTGCGGAAGGTTTGATAAAGACCACAAGTGGAATTCGGACGTTGATTATTGCACCGAATGGAACTGCAAGTCTTGTTTATCCACAAGAAGGTAACGAAAAAATAGTTGGTACAAATATTTTCTCGACGGCTCGCCCTGAGCAAAGGGAAGCCTTACAGCGGACCCTTACATCACAACAGATGGTGCTTAATGGACCTTATCAACTCTTACAAGGTGGCTTTGGCTTGGTAGCGCGGCAGTCCATATATATAGAAGATCAATTTTGGGGTCTTGCAACAATGATTATCGATATGAATGCAGTTTTTGCAGAAGCTGGTCTTGATCAGCAAGGCGAACATACTCGATTTTCTCTCCGTCAGTTCGATGGGAAGGTATTTTATGGAGATGAGCAGCTTTTTCAAGAGGAGCCTCTGATTTTACCCGTATTATTGCCTGATGGTCAATGGGAATTTGCTGCAGGACCACGGATTTCATGGACTGAGTCCGTAAAACATCAAATGACAGTCGTAAGGGTACTGGGGTATTCTATTTTAGTGTTATTACTAGGTTTACTGTATACTGCCCTGATTTGGCAGGAACAATTAAAGCATAAGGTGATGATACGTACAGGAGAATTAAAAGAAAAAAGTGATGAGCTGAATCACGTCGTTGCTTGCCTTCAAGCGAGTAATTTAGAATTGGAGCAGTTTGCCTATGTAACATCTCATGATTTAAAAGCACCATTGCGGGCCATTACTCACCTATCCCAATGGGTTGAAGAAGATTTAAGTGATAAAGAACTTAGCAAAGCAACCAAAGAATATTTAGGCTTAATACGGAGTAGAACAGAACGGATGGAACAATTAATTAATGGTATTTTACAATATTCACGGATTGGACGGGTTAATCTAGAGATTGCTGATGTTGATGTTGGTTATCTCATTAAGCAGGTTGTTGAAGAATTGATGCCTCCTGATGATATGATTATTACAATAGGGGAAGGTATGCCCAGATTGCAAACTAATCCAACGATGATGCGGCAGGTTTTCGCTAATTTAATTGGCAATGGAATAAGGTATAGGGATATTGAAAAAGAAGGCCATATTTCCATCACAGTAAAGGATCTTGACCAATATTACCAGTTTAAGGTCAAAGATAACGGTGTAGGAATTGATCCCCAATTCCATGAGAAGGTATTTGGGATGTTTCAGACATTAGCTCCTAGAGATAAAAGTGAAAGTACAGGGGTGGGGTTGACGATTGTAAAGAAAATTATTCAGTATCATGGCGGTACAATTGCTTTGGATTCTCAGGTAGGGCAGGGAGTTAGTGTTACCTTTACTTGGCCGAAAAATTTTAACAAATAATAAAAACAAGCCCGCTATTCTCTTAGGTAAAAACTTGCATAGAGGTATATGGATAAACATCAGGAGGAATTTTCATGCAAAGACTTTATGAGTCAAAAAGGCTTGTTTTGAAAGTATTGGACAAAACTGATGGAGAATTAGTTTTAGACTATTACTCAAGGAATAGAGGCTTTTTAGCAGAGTGGGAGCCAATAAGAAGTGAAGAATTTTATACAAGAGAATATCAAGTAGAACAATTAGCTAAAGATCTAGTTAATATTGAAAATAATAACCTAATTAGATTATGGATTTTTAAAAAGGATGATAATAGCAAAGTAATAGGCACTGTTGCCTTTAACAACATTGTAAGAGGTGCGTTTCTATCTTGCCATCTTGGCTATAAATCGGATAAAGATGAAATTAATAAAGGCTATATGACGGAAGCGATTCAAAAAGGCATTGAGATTATGTTCGACGAATTTGGGTTACATCGAATTGAAGCCAATATTATGCCTAAAAATAAGCACTCTTTAAGAGTGGTAGAAAAGTTAGGATTTTATAACGAGGGGTTGGCATATAAATATTTAAAAATAAATGGCAAATGGGAAGACCATATACATATGGTCTTATTAAATGATAAGGTATAATGAAAATAAGGAACACTTCAATAGGTCCCTCATAAACAATTTTTTAAAATATAAGTTTGGATGATCTTTTTAAGGTCATCCAGACTTATACTTTTATCTCAATTTTCTTTTCCAGATAAGCGATCATCAGATACCTTTAAGCATCACAAATTTTGAAGGGGTGCAACCCTTGATTTGCTTAAAGATTTTAATAAAGTAACTGAAGTTAGTAAAGCCTACATCAAAGGCAATATCCATGACTTTACGATCGGAATTGCATAGCAGCAACACCGCTTGATTGATACGGCAATCATTTAGATAGGCAAAGGGTGTTTGACCTGACATGGATTTGAAAAAACGGCAAAAATGATATTGACTCATATTTATTTCATTGGCCATATCCACAAGACCAATTTTGTTTGGATAATTTGTGTGAATATAATTTAAAACCTTTTTGAAATTTTCTCTTTTATAATTATGTAAGCCTTCGTCTCTCGCGTGATTACTGATGATAAGCTTATTATGGATGATTAGCTGGGAGATAATTGTATAGAGAGAACCTGTTATTGCCATTTCGTAGCCGGGCACCTTATTGAGGTAATTATGAATGATCTGTTTAAGCTGTTTGAGAATGTCAATTTCCCAATCGCTGGTTTTACTATATTTTTGCGGTAAGCCATACTTTTTATTCATTAGTGTATTTATGTAGCGGTTTTGGCAGTCACCGATGGTATTACTGCTTAGCATGTTTAAATTAAACACGATAGCGTAAAATTCGCAATCGGTCGAATAATGCAAATGCCCTGAATGAATTTGGCCGCTATTTACAAAAACAGCTTCTCCGGCATGAACTTCAATAGGTGCCGAATCAACAGAAACGATTACGTTTCCTTTATTTAAATAGAAAAATTCGACTTCATTATGCCAGTGGTATCCGATAAAATGATTGGTATCGCTTTTACTGTGGTATACACAGAGTGGAAATGATTTTTCGCCATGAGTAACCTTTTCTTTTAAATCTATTTTCTCTAGCATGCTCCACCCCATCCATTTGGTGTATCCTATTATTACCAGTATATATATAATTTGTAATAAGAGCAATATGCTGTTATTGGAAAGCAAAGTAATGCAAGAAAGAACAGGATGACAACATTATAATAGGATTAGAAAATCTAAAAGGCATTCGTTTTATTTGGGAGGGATGTACAATGGATCACCTATTTAGAATTACGGGGAATCGGCTGATACGTCAATACGACAGTGAAATTTTGTGGGTGGAACCGTGGGGGGACAATAGCCTACGTGTACGGGCTACACACATGGCCTGCATGCAGTCCGAGGATTGGGCCTTACTGCCGCAAGAAGCAGGGAACGCCAAGATTGTTATAGAGGAGCAAAAAGCATCCATTGAAAATGGAAAAATTCGTGCTGAAATCACAACCGCAGGGAAAATCACGTTCTACAATCAAAAAGGCGAAGTGCTTTTGCAGGAATATGTCCGCAACCGTAACGACATTCGGGGATTCTGCAGTGCATTACATATTGATGCAAGGGAATTCAAGCCTATTCTTGGCGGCGATTACCAGCTAACCATGCGCTTTGAATCAGACCCCAATGAGAAAATCTTTGGAATGGGGCAATATCAGCAGCCGCATCTGGATGTGAAGAATTGTACACTGGAACTTGCCCACCGAAACTCACAAGCCAGTGTTCCCTTTGCTTTGTCCAGCTTAGGGTACGGTTTTCTGTGGAACAACCCGGCTATTGGACAAGTCACCTTCAGTAAAAACATCACTGAATGGGTAGTAAAGTCCACCAAGCAGATGGATTTTTGGATCACTGCCGGAGATATGCCGTCGGAAATTGAAGAAGCATATGCTAAGGTAACCGGTACTGTACCGATGATGCCTGATTATGCGATGGGCTTTTGGCAGTGTAAACTGCGCTATCAAACTCAGGAGGAACTACTAGAGATAGCTCGTGAATACAAGCGTAGGGAGTTACCCATCTCCGTTATCGTAGCCGACTTTTTTCACTGGCCGAAACAGGGGGAGTGGAAATTTGATCTGGACTACTGGCCTGACCCGGATGCCATGATTCGTGAGCTGAAGGAAATGGGCATTGAACTGATGGTTTCGATCTGGCCAACAGTGGATAAAACCAGCGAAAATTATCAGGAAATGCTGCAAAAAGGATATCTTGTTAGAGTGGATCGAGGTATTCGGACAACTATGGACTTTTTAGGAAATACCGTGTTCTACGACGCAACAAATCCAGGCTCCCGGGATTATGTGTGGCAGACTGCCAAAAAGAATTATTATGACAAAGGGGTCCGTATCTTTTGGTTAGATGAAGCGGAACCAGAATATTCTATTTATGACTTTGACCTTTATCGTTATCACACGGGTCCTAATCTTCAGGTTGGCAATAGTTATCCAGTGATGTATGCCAAAACCTTTTTTGATGGTATGGAGGCAAGTGGTCAAAAAAATATCATCAATTTATTGCGTTGTGCCTGGGCAGGCAGTCAACGTTATGGCGCATTGGTTTGGTCAGGTGATATAGACTCTAGCTTCGCATCGTTGCGTAACCAGTTCATAGCTGGTTTGAATATGGGATTGGCAGGTATTCCTTGGTGGACAACGGATATCGGCGGTTTCCATGGAGGAAATCCAGATGATCCAAGTTTTAGGGAATGTATTATTCGCTGGTTTCAGTATGGTACATTTTGTCCTGTTTTACGCTTACATGGTGACCGTGAGCCCCATTCTGAACCGCTGGGTACAAGTGGGGGTGGCATGTGTTTTAGTGGCGCAGCGAATGAGGTTTGGAGTTATGGCGAAGAGGCCTACGAAATATTTAAAAAGTATCTGTTCATGCGGGAACGCATGCGTCCATATATTAGGGCATTGATGAAAGCTGCTCATGAGAAGGGGACTCCTGTCATGCGGCCAATATTTTATGATTTCCCTGGGGATAAGATTTCTTGGGAGATTAATGATCAGTACATGTTTGGTCCGGATGTACTAGTTGCTCCCATATTGTATGCAGGAGAACGCAAGAGGAAGGTATATCTGCCTGATGGTGCGGCATGGAAAGATTTTCATAACGATGCTGTTTATGATGGTGGGCAATGGATAGATTGTGATGCTCCTTTGGAGGTTATTCCGCTATTCCTTAAAAATGAAACTGAAATATACTAAAAAAAGGAAAAACGAGTAATTTATGGAACTCCTCTTATTTGTAATCTTATTTTTGGATTACAAATAAGAGGAGTTTTCAATGCTTACTGATTTAAATGATAAAAATGCCGTTAGGGGAAGTATGTATGCCAATATTGCACTATTTGAGAAGTAAGTTTAATAATAGTAAGCAGGCTAGTCTGCGGACAAAACTGCTACTAATGTTTGTGGTTATTTCTATTTTGCCGATTGTTATCATCCAAACTATTTCTTATCATCTTGCCAATTTTTATATTGAAGAAAAAGTAAATATGCTTACAGGCATTAACCTATTTCATATCAAAACCAATATTGAATCAGATTTAGACTATTATAAGGAGACGGCATATCGAATTGCCGTTGATGACAATATTGTTCATTTAGAAGAGAGCTTCAATCAGGGGACGGATGTGGAAAGGGCCCTGTCCAGAGGGAGGATATGGAAGGGCTATGCTTCTTATTGTTACACGAAGGAGGAAATCAGAGGGATAACATTTGTTAACAAAGATTTGCAGAGTGTATATTATGACAAAAAGAACTTTAGTACTTATAACCCATTTTGGGACAACCACGATGATGCTACAAAAGCTGGTATTTATTCAAAGATTATTAATAGTAATGGGATAGTACTATTGCCTACAATGATGAATGTAGATAGTGCGGAGCGATCAGACGAACGATTTTATATGGGGCTGCGAGTTAGGAATATTAGGACCAAGGAAGATATAGGAATTATTATTATGAGTATTACAGAAAAGCGGCTGGATACTATCTGTAATATTGAACAGACCGAGAATCTCACAAAGAACCATGTCAATGTGTATTCTTTTATTATCGATGATAACGGGAGAATCATATCTTTTCGCGATAATAAGTATATTGGTGCTCATATTAAAGAATACGCAAATAATGGTGACACTAGCGAACTTTATTCTCTAAATGATATTATCAATCAAATTCCTGAATTCTTTCAAAAGCGCATAATTATTAATGATACTTTTATTACAGGTACAAACTGGCGAGTTATTAGTGTCGTTGATAAAGACAGTATGTTTTACGAGGTTGATATACTCAAAAATTTGACCTTGGGAATATCCCTTCTCATTATTCTGATTTCAATCGTTCTTATTCTGATTTTCACCAATCGATTCTATGACTCGGTAAACCGTATCGTCACCGGAATAAAGAAGGCGAAAAAAGGAGATCTGCAGGCTCGCGTTGTATTAAACACGGATGATGAATTGTCATTTATTGGTAATGAGTTTAATGAAATGGTAGTCAAAATCAATGCTTTAGTAGAAGATATCAGACGACAGGGGGAGCATATCTATGAGATCTCTGACCAGTGTAGGAAGGCGGAGATAGAGGCGCTAGTATCCCAGGTCAATCCGCATTTCCTCTATAATACGCTGGATTGCATCAATTGGATGGCTCTTCGCAAAGATGAATACGGTATTAGCACTATGATCAGCAATTTGGCGCAAATACTGCGTTATAGTATTGGCAAAGTAAATGAACAGGTTCCACTTTATTATGAAATCGAATGGTTAAAGAAATATACGTATTTGCAGCAAGTTAGGTTCAACCATAGTTTTGTGTTGAAATTGGACATTGATGAAATGCTATTGGATTGTAAAATTTATAAACTTTTATTACAGCCGTTGGTGGAAAATGCTATAATTCACGGGTTTAAAGACTATGACAGTGGGCGGGAGTTGGTGATTCGTATTCATAGGTATCAGGATCATCATTTGAAAATCGCGGTTGCAGATAACGGTTGTGGTATACCCCAGGAGCAGGTAAGTCGACTTCTCGGACAAGATAAGCCAGACAAGATCGGTATCAATAATGTGTGGCAAAGGATCCAGATTTATTACGGCAAATCCGCCACGATGAATATAACTAGTAATGAAGGAGAAGGTACAACCATAAGTTTAATAATACCGTTATTACGCTGGGAGAATAAACAATGAAGATATTGATTGTTGAAGATGAGATCAATGCTCGAGAAGGGCTGGTCGAGTTGATAACCAAGATAAACCATGAGTATCAGGTTTGTGGAAAAGCCGCTGATGGGGAAGAAGGAGCCAGGTTGGCAAAAGCGTTACAACCTGACCTCATATTTGTCGATATTGAGATGCCCAAATTAAGCGGATTAGATATGATTGAAAATGTTATGCAGAGTGGAGTCAACCCGTGTTTTGTTATTTTGAGTGGTTACGCTGATTTCAAATTTGCCCAGCGCAGTATAAAGCTGGGAGTAACCGAATACTTGTTAAAACCTATTACCTATGACGATTTAACCTCTGTACTGAGGGAAATGGAGAAGAAGATCAGGGTCAAGAAGCAAAGGGACAGTAATGCGGGGAAGTCTTTAGCGCAGGATGAAATACTAAAAACCATTCTGTTGCAGACCAAAAGCGAAGCAGAAACTGCGTTTAGCATTCTAACCAACAACATTTCAGAGCAAGAGAATATATTTTTGATTAATTTGTATTTGGGACAAAAAGGTTTAGAAGATCTAGACCAGATTATTGAGGTGGTAACTCAATTTAAAAACCAGTATAGCTTTACTGCCTGCTGTTATTCCTTATTGGAACAATACCGATTTTTTACTGTTTTCGTTAATACTAGCAGTTTTCTTGCAGAAATACTGAAACGCACTAAGTACAGCTTATTATTTTCTCTGAGGCAGAAGGGGTTTAACGATGTAGTAGCCAGTTTGTTGTACATGAATGACTCACTGGAACTGGATGGCGCATTAGCTAAGTTACAACGGTTATCTCGTTGGTCGATTGCGCTGGGGAATCACGAAGTGATTCATGAAGGGATAATAGAAAAAGTCAAAAGCAATCATTGCAGCTATCCCCAGTTAATTGAAAATGAAGCGTTGGTAGCTGTGAAAAACAATAATTTTATCCGCTTATTTCAAGTTAATGCAGATTTCATCGCTTATCTTAGCGTGCAGGCTCACGATCCGGACCAAGTAATCGAGATGTGCAGCAGTTATGTATTTTCAATCCTGTTCTTTTTGCGGGGCTGTAACATTGATTTATATTACAGAATTAAAAATAATGGTATCTTGGATGTGATACAAAATAGCTATACCATGGCTGAACTTAAAAATTGCCTAGACAACCTAGCCAAGCAAATTCAGGAGCACAGTATGAATGATACTGCTGCTTATTCCCTATTGGTCAGGAAGACCATTAATTATATTAAGGAACACTACTCTGGCAGAATTTCTCTGGAAGAGATTGCACAAGGGATGAGTGTTACGCCAGAATATGTCAGTCATTTATTTACGAAAGAAATGGGAAAAAACTTTTCCCATTATGTGAAAGAATTTAGAATTAACATTGCCAAGAAATTAATTATGGACAGTGGGCTAAAATTGTACGAGGTGAGCGAAATGGTAGGCTATAAAGATCCCAAATATTTTTATAAGATGTTTAGAGATGTTACCGGCTTATCACCAAAAGACTTTTTTATGATGCATAAAAAATAATTTTATAGCAGCATTATCTACTTTTCTTAAGATTGTGGACTTTAAGTCAGTATTTTCAGAATATATAATTAAATCATGAAATACTGGTAAATCGGACAGTAAGAGGAGTGAAGGGAATGGGTAAATATTGGAAAGTAATAACTTGCATAGCTTTAGTAGTGTTTACAACGATGCTGGTTATCGGTTGTGGCAGTAATACCGCTAAAAATGCATCCACGGAAGGTAAAAAATCAGAGAAAGTAAACCTTACCTTATGGCACTATTATGACGGGGCGCTGCAACAGAAGACAATGGAAGAGTTGGCGCAAAAATTTAATGCTTCTCAGGATAAAATTACAGTTAAAATGGAATACGCTCCAAGAGCTGAACTCTTAAAGCAGCTTACCATTGGTTTGGTTGCTGACAAACTACCTGATATTGTTATACTGGATAATCCTGATACACCTTCCTTCGCTGCTATGGGGATATTGGCAGATGTGACAGATAAGGTAAATGCTCCCGAGATAAAAAAGGATGCTTATTACCCAGGACCTTTGAAATCCAATCTCTATAATAATAAGTACTATGGAGTCCCTTTGGGAAGCAATGACATAGCACTGTATTATAATGAAGACATGTTTAAGGCTGCAGGGATTACTGCTCCGCCGCAAACTTGGGATGAACTGCAGGTAGCAGCTAAAAAGTTAAGCAAGGACGGCGTTTATGGCTTTGCCATGTGTGATCTGAAGAACGAAGAAGGTACATTTCAATTCTTACCATGGCTGATATCTTCGGGGGGGAATTATGACAAACTGGATAGTGCAGAGAGTATAAAGGCATTTCAATTTCTTACGACATTAGTCAATGATGGTTCATTGAGTAAAGAATCAATAAACTGGACGCAGGCTGATGTAGAAAAACAATTTGCAACTGGAAAAGCTGCCATGATGATTAATGGACCGTGGAATGTTGCGCCAGTAAAAGCCGATGCACCAAATCTGAAATTTTCTGTTGTAAAAATACCTAAAGATAAAGTATGGGCATCGTGTTTAGGTGGTGAGAACTTTAGTATTATTAAAGGGCATCATGAGGCTGAAGCTTGGGAATTTGTGAAATTTGCCCTGAGTGAAGGTAATTTGAGTGCTATGTTGGATCTTATGGGTTATATACCATCCAGAAAAGATTTGGCTGAAAGTAATCAGAAACTTAAAAATGATCCTATTATGAGTGTGTTTGTCGATGAAATGCAGTACGCTATGCCGCGCGGTCCACATGCTAAATGGCCTGAATATTCAGAGGCAATTTATACCGCGCTGCAAGAGAGTCTTACAAGTCAAAAAACACCTGAACAAGCAGCCCGTGATGCGCAAGTTAAGGCTGAGAAGATCTTAAAGGGCAATTAAATTGATGAGTAACAAAGCGCCGATATGGGCGCTTTGTTACTAAAAACCGAAAGGCGGTGAGCATGAATTGTGAAAATAAAATATAGCAGTGAATACTTTCGATCAGAAAGAAAAGGTTTTGCATTTGTCCTGCCAGCACTCCTATTTATGCTGGCGTTTGTAGGCTACCCCATTATTTATAATTTCATTTTGAGTGTATATCATGTTGATATCATGACATTGGGACAGCAGAACAAGGAGTTTGTCGGTTTGCAAAATTATATTGATGTTTTTAATAATCCTACTATGATGACTAGCATCTGGAATACCCTGCTGTTTACCATAGGAAGTATTTCTATTCAGTTTGTTATCGGCTTTGCGTTGGCGCTGTTTTTCAATTTAGATTTCACGCTAGCCAAACCTATGCGCGGCTTGCTAGTGGTCGCATGGATGATCCCTATGACGGTGATTGCCTTGCTTTCCAAATTCATGTTAAGCCCAAGTGGGGGTATCATCAATGAATTGCTTCTCAATCTTCATCTGATTGACCAACCGATCGGCTGGCTAATTAATAACTCTACAGCTCTTTGGGGTGTGATATTAGCTAACTCTTGGGTAGGAATACCCTTCAACATGATTCTTTTAACTACAGGATTAAGTAATATTTCCAAAAGCTTGTACGAAGCCGCTGAGGTAGATGGTGCTAGTTCGTTGCAAAAATTTGTTTACATTACTCTGCCCCAATTGCGACCAGCTATATTATCAGTAGTAATCCTTGGTTTCATTTATACATTTAAAGTATTTGACTTGGTTTTTGTTGCTACAGGTGGCGGGCCGGTCAATGCCACAGAACTTATGTCGACATTTGCTTATAAGCTGTCCTTTGCCCAATTCTTATTTAGTAAGGGCGCGACAGTAGCCAATGTTTTATTTATCATTTTGTTTATTGTAAGTCTTGGTTACCTCAAATTGATTCGCAAGGATGAGGTGATACATTGAAAAAAATTGTCTTGAAAGAAAAAGAGAAGAATCACATTTTATGTCTTATCGCTATTGTTGTTGGTGTTATATTTCTTTTCCCTTTGTATTGGATTGTAATTAGTTCACTGAAAACAGATGTAGAAATTTTCGCATTGACTCCGACCTTTATTCCTCACAATATTACTTTTAGTGCCTATACGGAACAACTTATCGGACCGAACAATATCCTAAACTCATTTAGCAATAGTTTATTGATCGCGACCATTTCCATGGTGCTGTCCATCCTGTTGGCTGTACCTGCCGCTTACGGTTTGGCGCGGTTTCCTATGAGAACGACGAAAATATTCATCATGTTGTTCTTAGTTACTCAGATGTTACCAGTAACTTTAATCCTGACGCCAATGTTTTTGATTTATAAAAACTTGGGGATTCTCGATACCTATTTGGCTCCGGCGTTATCAGACGCTACCATATCCATACCTTTTGTGATACTCATCTTACGTACTTATTTTCTCAGTTTGCCTAAGGAACTAGAGGATTCAGCCAAGATTGACGGATGCAATACATTTATGGCTTTTATAAAAATCATGTTACCCATATCCTATCCGGGATTAATCATGGCAGCAGCGTTTTCTTTCTTGTTTGCCTGGGGCGATTTAGCTTATGCTCTTACTTTTATCAGTACGCCAGAAGCAAGACCCATGACAGCAGGGATATACAACTTTATGGGCAAGTATGGTACCCAATGGAACAAAATCATGGCATATGGCACTTTGTTGGCCTTACCTGTTGTAGCAATCTTTGTTGTATTGCAAAAGTATATCGTGGCAGGTCTAACTAACGGTGCAGTTAAAGAATAGATACAACGCAATATAAAGGAGGTAAAGACGAAAATGGCAAGTGTAGTGCTAAAGAATATTAATAAAGTATATTCTGGCGGGAATGCAGTGGTAAAAGATTGTAGTATAGAGATTCCTGATCAAGAATTTCTTGTTTTGGTTGGTCCTTCCGGCTGCGGAAAATCGACAACACTTAGGATGATAGCTGGCTTAGAAGAAATTTCCTCAGGCGAAATATATATCGATGATCGGCTTGTAAATGACGTGCAACCTAAAGATCGTGATATTGCCATGGTGTTTCAGAACTATGCTTTGTATCCTCACATGACGGTATATGAAAATTTGGCTTTTGCTTTAAAAATAAGGAAGATGCCAAAAGATGAAATTGACGGTCGGGTACGGGAGGCTGCCGCTATTTTAGGTATTGAAAGTATGCTAGACCGTAAACCTAAGGCTTTATCAGGTGGTCAACGCCAGCGCGTGGCACTAGGAAGAGCGATTGTTCGCCAACCCAAAGTCTTTCTTATGGATGAACCCCTTTCCAATTTGGATGCAAAACTAAGGGTGCATATGCGGACAGAATTAATTAAACTGCATAAAAAAATGCAGACAACGTTTATTTATGTCACTCATGACCAAACCGAAGCCTTGACAATGGGGAGCCGGATTGTTGTGATGAAAGACGGTGTTGTACTTCAAGTTGGATCGCCGCAGAGTATTTATGATCAGCCGGTCAATATGTTTGTTGCCAGCTTTATTGGCAGTCCGCAAATGAATTTTATCAATGGACGGTTTGTACTGGAAAATGATCAATTGTATGTTTATATTGGCAGTTACAAATTATCGATTCCTCACGGTATGAAAAAGAAAATCGACCCAGCTTATTTCAATAAAGAAGTGGTTATGGGCATACGTCCTGAGAATATCTATGATGAACTTGTTTTTTTGGAAAACTTTCCGGAGCATTGCGTAGAAACTAAAATTGATGTTGTAGAGCGAATGGGCTCGGAGTGCTATTGCTATATGCTGTTTAATGATCAACCAATTATCGGAAAATTCAATACCCAGATGACTGGCAATATCGGAGATAGTATGAAGATAGGGTTTAATATGAATAAGGTACACTTTTTTGACCAAGAGACACAAAAAAGGATTATTGTGGAGTAGGGTCTTGTTACCCAGTTAGGAGTGAGTATTATGACTGAAGAAAGACATAATCCAATTTCTTTGCAAAATATTAGATTAAATGATCGATTTTGGAGCAGAAGGGCTGAACGTATTGCCAAAGAAGTCATTCCGTATCAGTGGGATGCTTTAAATGACAACGTTCCAGGCGCTGAACCCAGTCATGCAATTGAGAATTTCCGAATTGCAGCAGGAGAAGTAACTGGTGAATTTCATGGCATGGTTTTTCAGGATAGCGATGTTGCAAAATGGATTGAAGCTGCCAGCTACAGCTTGCATACACATCCAAATCCCAAGTTGGAAGCGAAAATCGATTCAGTAATTGAACTAATGGAAAGGGCGCAGCGTCAAGATGGGTATCTTAATACTTATTTTACGGTAGCGAAACCGGAAAAACGGTGGACCGATTTTTCTTTTGGTCATGAACTTTATTGTGCAGGTCATTTAATGGAAGCAGCTGTTGCGTACTATAACAGCACAGGGAAAAAGAAGTTTCTAACTATCATGTCCCGTTATGCGGATTATATCGATTCGGTGATAGGGGCACACGATGAGAAAATGAAGGTATATTGCGGGCATGAAGAGATTGAGCTGGCGTTGATGAGGTTGTTTCAGGCAACGGGAGAGGAACGTTATCTGCGGCTTAGTCAATATTTTATCGATGAGCGCGGTAAGCAGCCATGTTTTTTGAAAGATGAGCCAACTTTTGGTCATCTATCTAAGACAAAATGGTTCGATCTAGACTATCATCAGGTCCATGCACCGGTACGCGCTCAAACAACCGCGGAAGGACACTCCGTTAGGGCAATGTATCTGTATTCCGCTATGGCAGATCTGGCTAAAGAAACAAAAGATGAGTCGTTGTCAGCTGCTTTAGAAAAGCTCTGGGATAACACTACTAAGCGCCGAATGTATATAACGGGCGGCTTGGGTTCCCAGGGGCATGGGGAACGATTTACCATTGATTTCGATTTGCCGAATGACAGGGTATATGCAGAGACCTGTGCTGCAATAGGCTTGATATTTTGGGCACAGCGGATGTTGTTACTGAGTCCTGATCATCGTTATGCCGATGTGATGGAACGGGCACTTTACAACGGAGCATTGAGTGGTATATCGATGGATGGGAAAAAATATTTTTATGTTAATCCTCTTGAAGTGATCCCGGAAGTAGCAGAAAATCGCCATGACCATGAGCACATTCAGGTCCAAAGGCAAGAATGGTTTGGCTGTGCTTGTTGTCCACCTAATATTGCTCGGTTAATTGCCTCCTTGGGGCAATATGTATATTCGCAAAGATCTTCAACTATTTATACTCATTTATATATCGGCAGTGAAGGGGCATTCGAGATTAATGGGCAACCTGTTGTACTACAGCAGCAGACCAATTATCCATGGAGTGGTGAAGTTACTATTTCATTAAAGATAGAAGAAAGCCAGAACATTACGATTGCTTTGCGGATTCCAGGATGGTGCAAAAAGCAGCGGATTATTGTTAATGGTCAAATAGTTGATAATGTAGTGATTGATAAAGGATATGCTATGATTACTAGGAAGTGGATGAATGGTGACCAAATTAATTTGAATTTTGATATGCCCATCGAATTGACATATGCTCATCCAAAAGTTAGAGAAATCGCTGGTAAAGTGGCAATAGAGCGCGGTCCACTTGTTTATTGCCTAGAAGAGACTGATAATGGCAGCGATTTGTGGAGTATTATGCTACCGTCTGAGTCTAAGCTAGAGTCAGAATTTCAGGAAGGTTTATTTGGAGGAGTAGTTATAATTAAAGGGGATGCTAGACGGTCTGACAATGAAGGATGGGGAGATAAACTGTATAGTTCAGAAAAATGCCAAACCAGGACAGTAAATATTCAGGCGGTTCCTTACTATTTATGGGGAAATCGGCAACCGAGCGGCGAGATGACGGTTTGGATTAGAAATATATAGTATTAGATAGAACGACAAGTATTCTGGCAGTAATATCCAAAAATGCCTCCTCCAACTGCCTCCTGTATAGAGAGTATGCTATATGGGAGGCGGTATTTAATTAAAAAATATGATATATCGTAGCACGGCGAAGTAGATCTGCGGCTGTAGTAAGATTGGGATTTCTGAGGCGAGAATACTACTCCTTACGGTTTGATCACCAAATTATTAAGTATATTAGACAAGCAGGGAGAGTGCGGGTTATAGTATTATGTAAATTTGTTATGACAATATGATTGTAAAATGATATAATAGAATCATATTCCTATGTTGATTGCAACTTTTCTATGAGTAATTCGTTTCGACAAGGAGGTACATACTATGAATATATCTTGGGGGATTTACGTTCGTTTCGGTAGAACTTGTTTAACAAAAACTTGTGGAAGTCTCCGTCAAGCTAGGCAAAGATATGACCGCCTAACTATGCGCAGAAAGCGGCCCAATACCTGGTTTGCCCTAGTACCAATTCACGGTGAATATGTAAGGGAGAGCTAAGGTGAATTAGTTTAAGTTATTCTTGATAAATAAAAGGAAAAGAAAGTATTGAATTACCAGTACTTTCTTTTCCTTTTTTCTATACGTAATTGAATGGTAAATAGATAATAAGATTTTTGCGCATAATAAAAAGATCAAATTTTTAGAAAGAGGTCTTATTATGATAAAAAAAATTCGGCGAATGCTTTTTGGGCGGCCTTTACATAACAAAGAGTTAACTCACCAAAAACTGCCAAGATGGAAAGCACTTTCTATATTCTCCTCAGATGCGTTGTCTTCTGTAGGGTATGGGCCTGAACAGATTGCGTTAACCTTCGCACTTTCTGGTTTGCTAGTTTATGGCTATTTTTCTTATGTTCTAATTGCAGTACTAATACTCCTTACGGTGGTCACCATTTCATACGCTCAGGTTGCAAGAGCAAATCCGGGAGGTGGAGGGTCTTATTCCGTTGCACTTCACAATTTGGGCGAATACCCGGCTTTGATTGCAGCGGCGTCTTTATTTGCAGATTATGTTCTGACAGTAGCTGTAAGTGTCTCTTCTGGAACTGCAGCCTTAATCTCCGCTTTTCCAAGTCTTATTGAATACGAGATATTGATAAATCTTCTAGTACTATTTGGCATATTGATGCTTATCAATCTGCGAGGTGTCCAGGAGTCAGCTAATGTATTTGTTATTCCTACCTATCTATTTATTGTTGGAATTTTGGCGTTAATTATTTTCGGGCTATATCAAGCATTTACTAGTTCAGCGACCTTATTACCTGCGGCGTCAGCGGTGCGGGCACCACTGGATTGGACTGTTTTGTTCCTGGTTTTACGTGCCTTTGCTAATGGTTGCAGTTCTATGACCGGGATTGAAGCGATATCGAATGGAGTACCGACATTTAGAGAACCGGAGGTACACAACGCCATAACTACTACGTACTGGATGTCAGGTATTCTCGGGGTGATGACTGCTGGTATATCTTTTTTAATTTTGCATCAGCACCTACTACCTATAGAAAATGTAACTATGCTATCTCAGTTAACGGAAAATATTTTTGCTCGGAATTGGTTTTATTACTATATACAAATAAGTACAATGCTTATACTCTATCTTGCGGCTAATACATCGTATAATGGATTGCCCCCTCTTCTTTCTTTGATGGCAGGGGATGGGTACATGCCACGATATCTTGGTAATCGGGGAGAACGTCTTAGTTTTTCCAATGGTATCATCCTACTAAGTGGGATGGCTGGAGTACTAATATACGTTTTTCGTGGAAATGTGGAGCATCTTATCTCCCTATATGCCGTAGGCGTGTTTCTTTCTTTTACCATTGCGCAAATGGGGTTAGTCGTTCATTGGTACCGAAAAAGAGGTCATCAATGGGCAACGCGCGTAGCGATTAATGCTTTCGGGGCAAGTATAACGGGACTGGTTGTTCTTATTATTGCTATTAGTAAATTTTCTGATGGGGCGTGGATTGTATTAATTTTTATACCGACTATGATTTATATTTTTAAACTTATACGCATTCATTATAATGACGTAAGTGAACAACTTCGCCTTCCCAAGGAAGAGCTTACCGCGAATTTTGGTGAGCCTAGACTTGGAAAAAATATTGTAGTCATTCCTGTCGCCACCCCTACGCGTATTGTTGTGGAAACCTTGCATTATGCGCAGATGATTAGTAAAGACGTTATTGCAGTACATGTAGCACTTAATGAGGAGTCTGGACAAAAGGTGGAGGAGCAGTGGAAGCAATGGCAGCCCGATATCCCTTTAACAATGATCTATTCCCCCTATAGGCTGACGACTACTCCGCTGATTCGCTTTATTGAAAGCCTACGTAAAGAGACCAATAGGGAAGACATTATCTCAGTGCTCATTTCTGAATTTCAAACCAAAAAGTGGTGGCATCGCATTCTCCATAATCAGACGGGATTCATCCTACGAACGCGTTTGATTCTACAAGAAAAGGTTGTAGTATCGACGATACCATATCATTTAACCAAATAGCTAGTAAAGGTCTATAAACTTAAAATTAAAAAAATCTGTGTGATTTAATTTTGTGAGAAGAAGAGTTAGTCAGAAAGTCTGAACCATTTAAGGGGTTCAGACTTTTTTTTGAATGGAGAGGTTGCCACATTAATGTGGTAACAAAAATGGCGCACGGTAATTCGAGACTATGGTACTATTTAGTCAGAAAAGAGCTAACTATGTAAATTGGAAATTAGGAGGTGAAAGCATGGATAACATCATAAATGTGAATGTTATTGATCTACATTTGAAACGTTCTAACAAAGATGCAGTAATGGAGTACATGGCGGATTTAATAAACCAGGATGGGCGTTTGACTGATAAAGAGGAATATATTAAATCTGTTAAAGAGAGAGAGGCGACTTTTACCACAGGAATAGGATTTGGTGTAGCTATTCCTCATGGTAAGAGTGATGCTGTAAAAGTCCCTACTGTGGCATTCGGGAAATGTAGAGGAGGGATGGACTGGCAGGCGGTAGATGATAAGCCAGTGTATATGGTATTTTTAATTGCTGTTCCTAAACAGGCAGACTCTAATCAGCATTTGAAAATATTAGCAGCCTTGTCTAGAAAATTGATGCATGATGAATTTAGAAAAGAAATATTGGAGACGGAAGATAAGGGAAAAGTATGCAGTATATTAGAAACTATCCTATCTTAGGCCAGTGGCTTACACTGTAAATAGTAATTCACTTATTTACCAATCAATAGAAAAGCAAAACAGGATCTACAAAAATTAAGGAGGCGGCAAATAATGACACAAGCATTGCTTCGTGCAAAACAACATCTTTTAACGGGCACCAGTCATATGATCCCTTTCATCGTTGCGGGTGGTGTTCTTCTCTCTTTGGCTGTTATGCTATCTGGTAAGGGTGCGGTGCCGGATTCTGGTATACTAAAAGACATATCAAATATGGGGATTGCTGGACTTACTTTATTTATTCCTGTCTTAGGCGGATATATTGCCTATTCCATTGCAGATCGCCCAGGATTAGCTCCAGGTATGATTGGTGCTTTTATCGCCAATCAATATAAAGCAGGTTTCTTAGGGGCAATTATTGTAGGATTTATAGCAGGTTATACTGTAAAAGCATTAAAACAAATAAAATTACCTAAAAATTTAAGCTCCGTATCTACTATCTTTATTTTTCCAATCGTTGGTACCTTTGTTACTGGCGGTCTTGTAATGTGGGTAATTGGACAACCAATTGCTAACGCAATGGCAGGTTTAAATAGTTGGCTGACTTCCATGCAAGGTGCCTCGCAGATGACTCTCGGTGCGATTTTAGGCGGTATGACAGCCTTCGATATGGGAGGTCCTATCAATAAGGTAGCTACTCTTTTCGCGCAAACTCTTGTTTTCGATCACCCTTACTTAATGGGGGGAGTTGGCGTTGCAATTTGTACTCCTCCTTTAGGAATGGCGTTAGCCACTTTAATATCTCGCAAATTATATACGCCAGAAGAAAGAGAATCAGGAAAAGCTGCCTTAATAATGGGACTTATCGGCATTTCTGAAGGGGCAATCCCTTTTGCTGCAGCTGATCCAATCCGAGTCATTCCAGCTATTGTTGCAGGAGGGATTGTCGGAAATGTTGTTGCTTTCTCCATGGGTGTTTTAAATCATGCTCCATGGGGTGGATGGATTGTTCTTCCTGTTGTAGAAGGGAAAATGGGATATATGCTTGCGACTGTATTGGGAGCATTAACAACTGCATTAACTGTTAATTTTTTAAAAAGTAGAAATAAAGATGAGGTTTCTGAAAAGGAACAAGCAGTAAAAGAAAACGAGGATATAAATGTAGATATTGAATTCTAATAGGCTATGATGCAAAAAATATTAGGAGAGAAAAAGATTATGAAATTTGTAGCAGTTACATCTTGCCCTTCAGGAGTAGCTCATACTTATATGGCGGCAGAAGCTTTTGAAAAGGAAGCTGAAGCAAGAGGTATTAAAATTAAAGTAGAAACGCAAGGTTCGATCGGTGTGGAAAACCAGATCCAAGCGGAAGATTTAGTTGGTGTGGACTTTGTTATATTAACGAAGGACGTAGCAATTAAAGGGCGTGAAAGATTTAGTGGAATCCCAACTGCGAATGTTAATATTGGGGATGCCATTAGAAATACAAGCACATTATTTGATAAGATTACGGAAGCGTTAGCCAAAAAGAAACAATAACTTGCTTCTACTACGTAAGTGTAATAAACTTTCATAGTAGAAGGTAAAAAGCCAGAGAATAGACTTGTATATAAAGTAAAGAGACGGAACATACCGGCTCTTTTCTCTATATAAGGAGGAAAGGTATGGAACGTGTAATACAAATTGCCATGCTTTTATTAGAAAGTGAAAAACCTATTGTTGTTGACGAAATAGCTTCCAAACTTAAAGTATCCAATAAAACAATTCGTAATGATTTTATAAAGTTACAAGAAATTGTAGAACGAGAAGGCTTAAAGTTAGTAAAAAAAACAGGGGTAGGGACAAGCATAGACGGTGCCGAAAAAAGCAAGGTAAATTTACTGCAAACCATTAAAAGAGATATGAGTTATATAGAACCATATTCTCCTGAAGGAAGACAAATCTACATATTAGAAAAGCTTTTTATGGAAGGGGCAGAAGTCACTTCTTATGGTCTCGCCGAAGAATTATTTGTTTCCATCACAACCCTTCATAATGACTTAAAGCATGTTGAAGAATGGATTAAGGCTTATAATTTAAAAATCGTTAAGAAAAAAAATGCCCAAATAGAAATTTCGGGAAAAGAAGCAGACTATCGAAAAGCAATTTCTAGTATCATTTTACTTGGTAAGGAAACAGATAAGGCAAAAGCAACCTTAGGTCAGGAATGGCATGGTAGAATCGACTTTTTTTCTATGAGGCAATTAAAAGCACTAATTAATATTGACTATGCAAAAATAGAGAAAATTGTAAATGAATTGGAAATGCAATTGCAATTTCGCTTTTCTCAAGAGGCATATATTAGTTTAATCAGCCATATTGCAATTGCGATAAAAAGGATAAATAGCGAAAGAAAGATCCTTTTATCTGATGAAATCGCCAACAGTATAAAAGACACCAAAGAATTTTTATATGCGAAAAAGATGGGTTTACAAATAGAGGAAGCATTTAAGGTAGTGCTTCCTGAAACAGAGATAGGTTACCTCACTTTGCACATTTTAGGTAGTAAAATGCATGAAAAAGATTTAGTTGATTTGAATGTTCCTTTCGAAAATGCAGAAGAGTTGGAAATTGTCGTAGAAATAGCTAAAAACATTATCGCTATTGCTAGTGAAACATTGCATATTAATCTGAACGATGACAATGCATTAATGAATGGGCTTATTTTGCATTTACGCCCTACCGTCAATCGATTAAAATATGGTTTGAGTTTACGAAACCCTATATTAGAAGATATAAAAACAAATTGTTCGGATATATTTGGAGTTGCCTGGTTGAGTAGCGGAATTTTTGAAAAATACTTAAATGTGAAAATTCCAGAGTCGGAAATAGGCTATATTACATTACATCTTGCAGCTGCAGTGGAGAGGAATATAAAAAAAATTAAGACCTTAGTAGTTTGTCATAGTGGAATTGGTACTTCTCAATTCCTATCAGAACGGCTCCGACGGTCTTTTAAAGAAATTGAAATTATAGGAATCATATCCTCTACAGAGCTTAAAGACGAAATACTCAAAAATACCCAGATTATCATATCTACAGTACCGCTAACAATTAATCATCCCATACTGGTTATCAGTCCATTGTTTACGAGAAACGATATTAGGAAAGTGGAGCAATTTATAGATTCCTTAGAAAATAAATCCAAGAAAAATATCATGAAAAAAGAATATTTCTTTAAAAGTAAAAAAAATCAAAGCCGAGAAGAACTTATTTTCGAAATATGTGATAGCCTGGAAGATAAGCAATATGTAACAAGTGAATTTAAAGAGAGTGTTTTATTGCGTGAAAATATGATGTCTACAGAAGTAGGGAGGGGAATTGTAATTCCCCATGGAGACGCCAACAAA
Organism: Pelosinus sp. IPA-1; assembly: GCF_030269905.1. NCBI lineage: Bacteria > Bacillati > Bacillota > Negativicutes > Selenomonadales > Sporomusaceae > Pelosinus > Pelosinus sp. IPA-1. The sequence goes on from NZ_BSVC01000008.1 coordinate 189,627, forward strand.
GTAAAACAATCTTGTATTTCCCTTACTGTACTTCAACACCCGATGAGGTGGAAAAAAGAAAAGGTAGAATTTATTTTTATGTTATGTATTACTGAGCAGGATATGGAAAACAGTAAATATATTTTTAGAAATTTATGCAGGCAAATGGATAAGCCAGAATTCCTAGAAGGATTGCGTGGCGAAGTGAAAGAAGTAGAAGTTCTATTGGAAAAATTAATGGTTCATTCATAATCTAATGGGGAGGGATAATTTATGTATCCATTAAAGTTTACACCAATTTATAAAGAGCGAATCTGGGGCGGGAATAACTTAGGGAAAGTTTTTGGCAGGCAGTTGCCTGGCGATTGTATAGGAGAAAGCTGGGAAATATCGGATCATGATAGTGACACTAGCATTGTAATAAATGGGAATTTGGCGGGTAAAAAATTAAATGAACTTATGGTAGACTTCAAAGAAAGATTAATGGGAAAAAAGTTTAAAAATCAAAATTACTTTCCATTATTGATTAAGATTATTGATGCAAATGACAAATTATCCATTCAAGTACACCCTGAGGATAAATATGCCTATCAAGTTGAAGGAGAAGACGGCAAAACAGAGGCATGGTATGTGATCAATGCCAAAGAAGATGCAAGAATTGTTTATGGTCTTAGAAAAAATATTACTAAAGCAGATTTTATTAAAGCGGTAGAATCGAATCATATTGATGAAACACTGAAAGTAGAGCCAGTAGTACCTGGCGATATGATTTTTGTGCCTGCAGGCACGGTTCATGCTTTGCTTGAAGGAGTTATGGTCTATGAAGTACAACAGAATTCGGATACCACCTATCGTGTATATGATTATGATCGAGTTGGTGATGATGGAAAAAAACGCGAGCTGCATATAAAAAAAGCCATTGAAGTCATTAACTTTAAAGAACAGCCTGGTTGTAGTTTTAAGAGTAATAGTATTCATTGTCAGTATTTTAACATGGAAAAAATGATGATTCAGGGTGAAAAAATCGAAAAGACAAATAATCAGTTTATCATATACTGTGTAACAGCAGGTACGGGCGAGATTATATATAAGGACACTATCGAATTCTTACATGCTGGAGAAACTGTATTGATTCCAGCATGTCTAGATAATTTTAAGATCAAAGGAAATATTGAATTGTTAAAGATAACATGAAATAAATCACAACTCTGGCAAACAAAGGACTTAGAAGCACTCGGTTAATGCTTCTAAGTCCTTTGTTTGCCATAATATAAAACTGGAATTTAGTAAACCAAGATGGATTTCAGAAATTAAGCCATCCAGGTAAAAGATGAAAAAAATAGTATAATTTGTCGAAAAACGAATACTTTTAAGAGGAATCTGAGTATTGGTGTAGAATATTCTGAATATTGAATACTTTATCCCAATAAAATATATGGGGGAATTTGAAATGAATCAAAAAAATGCTAATGAATTAGATTTAAGTGAAGTGAAATTGGCGGATGTTATCGATCTAGAATTCTTACAACGGTTCCAAGATGATTTTGCTAAAGGGGTTGGTTTAGCGAGTGTAACAGTTGATCCTGACGGTACTCCGGTTACAAAGCCTAGCAGTTATACTCGATTTTGTATGGATTATACACATTCTACAGAGTGTGGCGACAAGCGTTGTGCGGAGTCACATCGTAAAGGTGGCGAAGAAGCGGCTCGGACTGGCAAGCCAGTAATTTATGAGTGCCATGCTGGTTTAATTGATTTTGCAGCACCGATCATGTTAGAAGGTCGACAGATTGGGACTATTTTAGGCGGACAAGTATTAACAGATGTCCCTAATGATAGCAAGTATCGCAAAATTGCCCAAGAAATTGGCGTAGATGAAGACGGTTACGTGGAAGCGGTACAGGAAATTAGGAAATTATCGAGAGAAAGCATCGAATCAGCCGCAAATGTATTATTTATTGTGGCTAATAATATGTCGAAGACAGCGTATCAACAACGAAAATTAAAAGCTACTGTTGAAACGCTTAATGATGGTTTGCATCAGGTATCTGCAACTATGGAACAATTGGCAGCTTCCGCCACAGACATTAATTCTAATCAGGTCACTTTAAATAGTGAAATTAAAAATGTAAATACAGTCACCGGAAAAATTGATGAGGTAATGGATTTTATTAAGGATATTGCTGATGAAACTCGGCTGTTAGGCTTAAATGCGGCTATTGAGGCGGCAAGGGCTGGTGAGGCTGGGTTAGGATTTGGTGTCGTTGCGCAGGAGATAAGAAAGCTTTCAGCTGATTCGAAAGAGACAGTAGGTAAAATAAGAGATTTAACCACAATTATAAAAGCTTCTGTAGATAAAACGGTTCGTATGGGAAATGAAACGACTTCGACAATTGAGCAACAAGCTGCAGCTATCGAAGAAGTAACAGCAAGTGTGGAAGAAATTACCAGTCTTACTGAGCAATTAAACAATCTTGCCAACGAAATGTAATAGGGATACATAGAAGGGAGACGCAATTTATGAGCATACAATTAGTTGTGTTTGCACTAGACAATGAAGAATATGGTATTAATATTTCTTCTATTAATGGTATTCTACGAGCAAAAAAGTTTAAAATAAGATCACTCCCGGGGACTGGTAGTGGGATCGAGGGTATGATAAACTTACGTGGCAGCGTGAATTATATATTTAATCTTAGAGCAAAATTTAATTTGCCAGAAAAAGAAATAATGGAAGAAAGTAAGTTTATTATGCTGAATGTGAATGGATCAACCACCGGTTGCATTGTAGACGAGGTAACGGACATTGTCAAATTGGATGACACCGAAATTCAATTAACACCTGATTTTATCAATAGCCATAATGCTAACTATATTTTAGGAATTGGTCAAATTGAAGATCGAATGATAATTATATTAGATCCAGAAAAAATTTTTTCTGAGGAGTATGATACGATTCAAGGTGCAATAGAGTAGCGAAACCCTTAATACCAACATTTCCTATGTTGATAACGATATAAACCCAACAATTAATATCCTTTTAAGGAATAATTGTTGGGCTTTTTTATTAAATACAACAAAAATGAATGGTAGCTTATTAGTGGATTCCTTGCCGCAGAGGCACTATAAACCATATTGGGAGATGCAGGGATTTAATTCGAATTGGAGTATATTGTAATAATACGCAACGTCTTTATATAGGGAGCAAAAAAACAAGATCGGAGGTGATTCTACATGACAAATAAAGAAAAGGTTTTTATAGCATTAAGAGAGCATTCTCTTGCAATGGATGGTGCAAAGGAATATGGGATAACGGCAACAGACATTGCCGATAGCCTTAGAATCCAGAGGAACATAGTCAGTCATCTGTTAAATCAATTAAACAAAGAAGGCTTGGCTACAAAGATTAATACGAGACCCGTATATTTTATCAATAAAGAAATATACGAGAAAAGAAAGAAAGAATTAAAATTAGTAGCGAAATATTTTTCGGAAAATTTAGACATTATAAAAGCTCCAGAAGATAGAGAAGTATTTAAAGTATTAATTGGCTTCGATGGTAGCCTTAGGTATGTGATAGAACAGTGTAAATCTGCCGTGTCTTATCCGCCGAATGGACTTCCTTTGTTACTTGTTGGAAGCTCAGGTGTAGGCAAAAGCTTTTTAGCTCAATTAGTATTTCAGTATGCGAAAGCCATGATGGTCATAAAAGAAACCGCACCCTTTATCTTATTTAACTGTGCTGAATATGCGAATAATCCAGAACTACTTTCAGCTACTTTATTTGGACATTGTAAGGGAGCTTATACAGGGGCCGATAATGATAGAATGGGGCTAATCGAAGAAGCTGACGGTGGATTTTTGTTTCTAGATGAGATACATAGATTACCTCCCGCAGGGCAAGAAAAATTATTCTTATTTTTAGATCAAGGTATTTTTCGCAGAGTAGGGGAATCCGGTAAGGGAAGAAATGCAAAAGTGAGAATGATGTTTGCAACTACAGAAGATCCCGAAAATAATTTTCTCCAAACTTTTTTACGGCGAATCCCCCTAGTAGTGAGAATCCCAACATTCCAAGAGCGTCCGATGAAAGAAAAATTAGAGCTAATCTATAATTTTTATAAGAAAGAATCGGTAGCGATAAAAAAAGATATATCAGTAAGCAATCAAGCCATTGATATCCTGCTAAAGAGCAAAGTCAATGGCAACATCGGTAAGTTAAGTAATGCGATAAAACTTAGTTGTGCCAATGCATTCAATCTTTACAACGAGAAACGTTACAATTCCATTCGGATAAACATCAATAACTTACCAAAAGAACTTATCAATAATTATGAGGGCATCATTTTAAATCAAATGAATCTTAATGACATGTTATTATCCTGCTCTGATAAAAATGAGTTTAGTTATGTGACGAAAGATGTAAAAAAAGCAGCAACTTTAACAATGAATATGATAAATCTCATAAATTCTTATCAAAGCTGTGAAATGAATTATGATCAGTTTTTTAATAAAAGCTTAGTACTATTTAATGAATTAATTGACGATATCATTTTTAATGAGATAGATAGAAATACAAATACCGTTATTTTCAATTCTATAGAGAAAATCGTGGAAAATACTTTGATGTATATACAATCCAATTATGGAATAAAACATTATGGCAATAGTGTTCAGATCCTAACCTATTTGCTGACCTATTTTATAGAATACAACTATGAGGAAGATGAGGACAACACTGATAAGTGTATCGATTATCTAAGTAAATTGTACTCCAAGGAATATAAGATTGCTTATCATCTAATAGAAGCAATCGAACATAATTTAAACCTAATATTAAGTAAGACCGTAACTCTATACATAGTGTTATATGTAAGGTCTATAAATAGAGATCTAAGCCTTGATCACATTTATGCCGTAATTATTGCTCACGGATACAGTACTGCAAGCAGCATCGCTAGCTTGGCAAATAGGATGCTGGGAAAATATATCTTTGAAGCCTTTGACATGCCTTTTGAACTATCCGCTGCTGAAATCGGTAAGAAACTAAATTCTTATATTAAAACAATTGATACCTCAAAAGGGTTAGTCATTTTAGTAGATATGGGTTCACTAGAGAATGTCTATAAAGAAATAGATGAAGAATTTTATGGTGATATTGTTATCATTAATAATATTTCTACCCAATTAGCCCTGGACGTTGGCAATAGAATAATCAATTCTCAGCCAGTAGAGCAAGTCGCTAAGGAAGTGGTTGATAAAAATGTATGCAGATATAGTTATATCCCCTCAAAAAAGAAAAAGAAAGATGCTATCATAACTACTTGTTTTACAGGTATCGGAACTGCAATGAAAATAAAGGATTTGTTGAATCGATGTTTTGTAAATGAGGAAGTTGTGGTGATTGCTTATGACTATGATAAATTAAAAGAGAGCGGAAAAGAGAACTACATATTTAGGCAATATAATATAAAGCTAATTATTGGAACAGATGATCCGCGAATTGAAGAAATTCCGTATATATCTTTAGAAGATCTAATTATGAAAAGGGGAGATGTTGTCTTAGCGAATGCATTAAGTGAACTAGTAGATAAGGAAATAATAGAACACATTAATCGGGAAGTTGTTAAATCCTTTACTTTATATAACGTAGTAAATTATTTGACAATCTTGAACCCTGATAAAGTTTTAGATCAAGTGGAGCAGGCACTATATACTTTAGAGATAGGGTTAGGGTTTAAACTCCAAAATAACTTAAAAATAAGTTTATATATACATATCTGTTGTATGATAGAAAGATTAGTAATCAAAGAACCAATTGTGAAATACAAGGACGCACAAGATCCTGAGCAGTGTAATGCACAATTTCAAAAACTAATACGAAAAGCATTTAGTACGATAGAGCAATTTTACAAAATTGAGATACCAAATTCTGAGATAAAGGTTATTTATGATAGTATAAAGGCAAGAGTAAAAGAGTTTTGTATGTGAAACATGGCAAACAGCACGTTTGTCATGTTTTTTGCATGAGATAATATCGCTAGCTTACGAGAGAGCTATTAAAATGAAGAGAGAAACTAGTGGCATATACACTGGGAAAAAGTAGTGAAAGAGCTAATAGTGTAATAGAACAGAAACCAATTTGAGTTTAAATTAATAGCCCAGTGAAATGAAATTTTGATGATAACAGGCGTTAGCAGAGAGGTACACTAAATGGCATGCTTCTTGCTATTGTATATGGTGGGATTTAATAAAGGAGGCAAACGATGTGGGACCCAATATTTTATTAACTCGGATTGACAATAGGCTAGTTCATGGACAGGTGGGAAGTATCTGGACACCGTCTTTAGGGGCAAATTTACTAGTCGTCGTTGATGATGCAGCCGCTGGCGATCCATTGCAGCAACAATTAATGGCTATGACGGCTGAGGCTTCTAGTGTAGGAATTCGCTTTTTTACAGTAGAGCACACAATCAAAGTTATTAGCAAAGCAGCACCATCACAAAAAATATTTATCGTATGTAAAAATCCCAATGTAGTCAAACAACTTGTGGATGGAGGTGTGCCGATTAAGGATGTAAATGTTGGAAATATGCACTTTTTACCAGGCAAAAGGGCAATCTCCAAAAAGGTTTATGTGGATGATAAGGACTTAGCAGAGTTAAAGTATGTGCAAGCAAAAGGTGTTAATGTGTTTATTCAAGATACTCCGGGCGATATTAAATATAATATAGAGTAAGGAGGAAATGTTGTGCACAGTATTACTTTTGACCAAGGAATTTGGTTAGCAGTCATGTCGATTATTATAGGTATTGACTTCTGGCTTGAGAGTTTATATATTTTTAGACCGATCATTGTTTGCAGCATAACAGGATGGATCATTGGAGATTTACAAACAGGCTTGATTGCGGGTAGCTTAACAGAGTTGGCTTTTGCAGGCTTAACGCCAGCTGGTGGGACACAACCACCAAACCCAGTTCTTGCAGGTGTGATGACAACGGTAATTGCATATACAACAGGAGTGGATCCAAAGACTGCAATTGGCCTTGCGCTGCCATTTAGTTTCTTAATGCAGTATATAATTTTATTTTATTATTCTTGTTTTTCATTTTTCATGGTTAAAGCAGATCAGTATGCAGAGGAAGCAAATGTGAAAGCTTTCTGGAGATTGAATATCTTAACGACTGCTATTGTGGCAGCAACTTATGGAATTGTAGTGTTTTTAAGCACTTATGTTGCTCAAGATTCTATGCAAGCTTTGGTAGGAGCGATGCCTGAATGGCTCACTCATGGGTTTGAAATTGCCGGGGGTATATTGCCAGCTGTGGGATTCGGCATGTTACTAAAGGTTATGCTTAAAGGTCAATACGTTCCCTATTTAATCATCGGATTTGTAATTGCGTCCTTTGTAAAATTCGCTAATTTATTACCTGTAGCGCTGCTCGGTACTGCTTTAGCAATGTATGAATACTATAATTCAAAAGATAAGGCTTCTATAGTACACAATAATTCTAGGAAAGGAGAGGATTATAGTGAAGGAATCTAGAAAGGTTTTATCTAAAAGCGATATTACAAAATTAGGGTTAACATCATCCTTCCTTCAGGCTAGTTTTAATTATGAAAGAATGCAGGCTGGGGGATTTACATTAGCCATGTTACCCTTTTTAAGTAAGATATATAAAGGTGATAAACAAGGCCTATCAGAGGCGATGAAGAATAACCTGGATTTTATTAATACAAATACTAACTTTGCTGGATTATTAATGGGATTATTACTGTCACTGGAAGAAAATAATGAAGATCGAAGTTTAATAAAGGGATTAAAAATAGCGTTGTTTGGGCCCTTGGCAGGTATTGGTGATGCCATATTCTGGTTTACTGTATTACCAATTGTGGCGGGTGTATGTGCATCCTTCGCGGCACAGGGAAGTGTGTTAGGACCCATTATATTTTTCCTTGTGTATTTAGGAATATTTGCATTGCGTATTGTATGGACACATTTAGGTTACAACCTTGGGATAAAGGCAATTGAAAAGATAAAAACAAGCTCGCAAATGATAACAAAAGCTGCTACCATACTGGGTGTTACAGTTATAGGCGGATTGATAGCTTCCTATGTACATATTGATATTGCAACTCAAGTTTCCATAAGTGATGGTCACATATTATCCATACAAAAAGATTTTATCGATCGAATTTTCCCCAATATTTTACCTATGGGATATACGTTATTTATGTTGTTTTTATTAAGGAAAAAGCTGAGCCCTCCACTATTAATATTCGGAACATTTGCGATAGCAATATTACTTTCAGGGGTAGGGATATTATAGGATGAAAACAGTTATAGTAATAACAGGCCATGGGAGTTATGCGACAGGGCTAAAAAGCTCAATAGAACTCCTCGCTGGGCAAAATAGAGATTTATATTATCTCGATTTGATGGTTGACGACACAGACCAAATATTAAAAGAACACATGGCAAATGTGGTGAAAGAAAATGAAGGTTCCAGCGTATTATTTATTTGCGATATCCTAGGTGGAACTCCCTTTAAAGTTTCAGTAGAAATTGCTAACAATAATGATGATATGGAAGTTGTTGCAGGATGTAATATAGGTTCTATATTAGAAGGAGTATTCCAAAAAGACAAGATTTCAGTTAGAGAACTGGCCGATTCTATGGTTCTTTCAAGTAAAAGGACAACTGTAAGATTTGAAAAAAATACTGTCAATCAAAATACTGTTATCGATCCCGAGGAAGGTATTTGAAGAATCAGGAGAGATATTTTATTCGAATTCTAGATGAACTACAACGAAAAAAGCGGGTTAAAATGGAATGAGTCAGGGATGGTTCCCTGACTCATTTAAATCGTTATGTTGATTTATTCGATAAGATAAGTGTAGCAAAATCTATTGAATGGATTATCATAAATCAAGTTTGGGAAAAGTAACAAGATCTTGCTTTCGTACAGATTGAATTTGAGGTGGAAATTTATGAAAATCCCCGACAGGAATACGGCTAAACAGTTCTTACTAGAAGCAGAAAAAATCAATCCAGGGAACTGGGTCCCACACTCTTTATTTACTGCCCAGGCTGCTGAGGCAATTGCTAAAGTGCATCCTGAGCTTGATAGTGAAGTGGCCTATGTGATGGGATATTTGCATGATATCGGCAGACGGGCAGGGGTAACATATCTGCGTCATTCTTTTGATGGATATCATTTTTTACAACAGCAAGGATATGAGGATGCTGCGAGGATTTGTATTACCCATACATTTTGGTTCAATGGATTAGAGGATTATCCTGGGAAGTGGGATTGCTCAGTAGAGGAAATACATTTTTTAAAATCCTACATAACATCGATTGATTATAATGAATATGATCGGCTTATTCAGTTATGTGATTGCCTAGCACTTCCTACCGGATTTTGCCTACTGGAAAAAAGATTGGTGGATGTTGCCCTGCGATATGGCACGACTAAGTATACTACGGCCAAGTGGAGGCGACTATTTGAAAATAAGGCAGGATTTGAACAAAAGATTGGCAGGTCGATTTATGATTTGTTGCCAGGTGTGAAGGAGAATACCTTTAGGTAACCTAGTATATTTTCGGAAAGTGGACATGTTTTTAGTCATATTACAAAGGCTTATCGCAAAGGTATGGTAGCCAAGCATTATATAAAGCTTGTACTGCCTTTGGAATGAGCTCTGGAGAGAGCGCGCTAAAACCAAGCAAAACATTTACTTTTCCTTCTTTTGATTGGCTCATCCAAAGATTGCCGCTGGAACGTATCTGCACTCCTTTACGCCCAGCTGCTGCAATTAGTTCCTGTTCCGAAGCAAGGCAATCTACCTCTACAAGAAGATGAACTCCGGCATTCATTCCGGAAATGGAAATATGATCTTTAAATTTGGTTCTAAGAAATCCAATTAGTATATCATGTCTCTTCCTCAACTGTCGTGTCATCTTTCGTAGGTGACGTTCCCAATGACCTTCTTGCATAAAATATTCCAGTGATCTTTGTATTATATGGGGAACAGATGAGGGGATACCAGATTGCAGAGTGCGAGATGATTCAATAAGCTGCTCAGGCAGAACTACGTAAGCAGTTCGCAGAGAAGGTAACAAAGATTTCGAAAAACTACCCATATAAATGACTTTGTCTGATGCTAGACTTTGCAGGGATTGTATCGGTTTAACGTTATAACGAAGATGAGAACTGTAATCGTCTTCTATAATGAAGGTATTGTTGGTACGTGCCCAAGCAACGAGACGCAGTCGTCGAGTAATTGGCATGATGCGGCCAGTCGGGAATTGATGGGAAGGGGTAACGTAGACTGCTCCAGCTTTTGTTGCAGCAAGCACTTTGACAGCTAAACCATGATGATTTAATGGAATAGGTAGAATCGTAAATCCGGCATTAGCAAAGACGGAATGGGCACCGAAAAAACCAGGATCTTCTACTGCGATACTATCAGTTTTTTCTTTTAGCAGCTGACAAGCTAAGGTAAGACTATGTTGTGTTCCGGAAGTAAGAATGATCTGCTCAACGCTACATTTCACACCTCGATAGTCATGCAAATATCTTGCTATTTCTTTGCGGAGGCCAATATTACCATTGGGCGCCCCGTAATCGGTGAGATTATCTTTTTCTTCCCGAATACATTTATTGATAAGTCGTTGCCAATGTGAGAAGGGAATAAGTTTTGGATCAAGTTTGCCATACCGAAGGTCATATTTCCCTTGTATATTTGTTGGCTGTATAACTTCCGTTGGAATAACTGCTGATTCTAGAGGAGTAGAGGCACTGTCTAAGTCCAGTGCTTCAATATAATACCCAACCCGCGATTTGGAGTAAATGTATCCTTCAGAATAGAGTTGTTGATAAGCCATTTCAACAGTAGTACGACTAATTTGTAAGTCATTTGAAAGTTTACGGCTGGACGGAATCTTTGTATCATGAGAAAGATGACCACTTAAAATTTGAACCCTAATTTGCTCGTAGAGCTGGGTGTATAAAGGAGTTTTTAATTTTTCATTTAATACGAACATAGTGCCTCACCGATAAGAATTCAAATTTTTTCTTTTGTATATGTTTAGATTGATACTTCACTAGAGAATTCCTCCTTGTATGCAAAAACTATGTTTTTATTAGACAATGCAGATCACAATTTTGAAAGGGCCAGTTTTGGAGAAGTTTTATAGGTCCAGACTTTAGTGTTTATGATTTTTAAATCATCACGAATAGAACGTGTAAGGCTCAACGTGCAGTATAATTCTGCACGTTGAGCCGATTGATTTTATCCATAGTGAATTGTCAACAATAAGGGGATGAGAAATGGTACTAAGGTTGTTAATATAAGGCCGCTTACAAAAGCAATCATAGCCGTGGATGTATCCGTCATTTTAGCGATAATCGGCAAAGTGGAATCCATTGTCGTCGCGCCTCCAGGAGCAATCGCTACAACTTTCCCAACATGAATGGCTAAAAACGGAATTAACACAAAAGCCATTAATTCACGAAAAACGTTTGCCAAAAATGCGATAGCTCCTAATTCCGCGTTATAAAGCTGAGTAATTAACACACTAGATAAACTGTACCAGCCAAATCCCGCTCCAACAACTAACACTTCTTTCAAAGACATGTTGAAAAATAAGCTAGCTATGGAAGCCCCTAAAAGACTGCCAGCAGCAATGGCTAAGGGAACTAGTAGAATGCGCCAGCCGACTGCTTTTATTTTTACTAATTCTCGGCGGTTATGTCCAATACTAATCCCTACGCCAAATAACATGGCCGCCAATACGTAGGTGATTACATTATCTAATACTTGGGAATTGATAACAGAAGGCAGCAGCCATCCAAGAGAAATACCCGCTAAAACTGCTGCTACAATACAGCCAATCATTTTCATAATTGTTTTTCCTTTGTGACGTGATTTTGTAGAAAATTTGCTTTGGAGACTAGAAACCATAATGCGAATATACTTCCGACAGTACTTAATGCTGCAATCACCAGTGCTTTCCAGCCTAATATGGTCAAATTGGTGATGAGTTCTTGATTACTGCCAATCCCAATACCAACCGCGATTAACAAAATAAAGACAATTATCATTACAATCTTATCTAAATGTCCAATCCATCTTTCAGTAATCATATTACTGGCCCCCAGTAAACAACCAGCCAATAGGCTTATTATAACAATCTCCATGATATTCTCCCCCGTATGGTCTTTTAATCTGACTGATAAATACATGTATTATAAATACCAAATTTAATAATTATTAATGTAGTTAACCCATATAATAATACAATAAATAATAACGATTCGCAAAATTCTAGTACAATACTAAGTTTATCCGATGACTAAACCGCTCTAAGACTCCCATCTTCTATAAGTGGGAGTTAAGAGCGGCTAAGTCCCTGGATAAGTGCGACTAAGATTCAGATGGAGTTAAAACTCCATCTGAATCAAGTCTTCTTTATGCGACAAATAGGCTCAATAGGCAGTATTCTACTGCATATTGAGCCTTAATCTATATTTAAAAATATACTTGGGTATAAACAAAGCTACCCTTCATTACATTGCTACTACCTAACAATGTAATGAATACAAAGATCATTTATCTCTGATAAATCGATGACTTTACCATTATGTTGCTGCACAATGGAGTTAGATGGTTTATCTTTATTTACAAAAACGACTCGTCCCTGTTGGCCATTTGTGAGAGAGACTAGGTTGCCAGAGAGAAAGTTCATCATATTTTCAGTAAAAGTAAGACACGTTTTAGCATCAATAGAGTAAATGTCTTGGCGTAATTTATCTAAACTTAAATAAGGGCTTAATGCACCAGGAGTATCGCAGTTTATAGTTAAAGATTCATCAAATAAATCCGCAACCGCTATAATCTTGGCATAAGGATGAATATCTTCTGAGGTCAAATTATTAGGATAACCATTTCCATCTTCTCTTTCATGATGGTCTAATATTCCCGCAAGTACACTTTGGGCTATATTGGGTATTTTGCTGACTAAATTATAACCAAGAGTAGTATGCGTTTTGTATAATTCATAGTCCTTAGGAGCAAGAAGATGGGATTTATTTAATATTTCCTGTGGCAGTTGAGATTTACCTACATCATGTAGTAACCCAGCTAAAGCAATGGCGCTAACACTTTCGGGGGGGAATTTTAGCCACGTAGCTATGAGAGCTGCTATGGCACTTACATTAACGCTATGACGAAATGTATAGTCATCACATTGGGGTAAATTATATAATTGGTCGATAACATTGCCAGTGGCAGATATATTATCAACGATATCATCGGCAGTTTGGGTAAAGGTTTCAATGGGGACTTCTTGTGTTTGACGAATATTTTCAAAGGTTTTTTGAACAGTGGTTACAGATTGATTATAGCTGTTGATAAATTGTTGGATTTTGGGATCTGTTATAGGATTAACTGTTATTTCAGCAAGTATAGAAACTTTGTCAATATCCCAATTTTGTAGATTCTTTACAATTGATTTGTTGATGATCGTATTTTCATTTGCCAAAATTTTTCCATCGCTTGTATAGACATCACGAGCTAATTCCATACCTGGTACTAAAAATTCAATTTTTTGTTCGACTATTTTTTGCACTTTAGGAGATTCTGTATTACTCATCTGCACACACCCCATTTATGTTTTGTCGGTTCTTATCTTCAATAGAAAATACTTAAATTCCTTTATTATTTTACAAAAATCAACATAAAATATGGTTAGGATGCTAGTAAATGGAAAATATATAAAGTGTGTATGAAATACTTGTTAGGTTATCCAACCTTTTTAATGACACGGATCATTATGTTATAAGCCGCTAATTATTACCATTTAAGGTGTAATTAGCGGCGTTTACGATTTTAGGTTTATTTAGGTAAATAAAATAAATTTAATAAAAATCTTTCGTTATTAATAAATCAAGATAATGATCTAGGATGGTTAAACTTTGCAGGGTACTTGGTTTTGGGTACTTATGGGTAAGTTTGTAACAAACAATGTCTGGTGGGGGATCAGATAATTTGTAATAAGAAAATTTCTCTTCTTTTAAAGCTGACTTTGCGATCCACATGGGTACTATAGCCCACTGGAGGGGATGTTGCAACAAGGTAAATAATAGTTGAGCACTTTCTAGTTTGATTCTTGACATACAGAGCGGATTCCACCAGCGATCATGCCAAATTTGGAAGAGTGGTCCCCAGGGTATATAGAGTTCATAGTTTGGATCTAGTTCATTAGGATTTATTAACTTTGAGTTAGAATCAGAAGGTTCTCCCAGGCGAAGGACTACCATTGGTACTGTCAAGAAACGTTCAACATTTACTCCCGGAAGGGTTTGTTCCCTAAGGGCAAATCCAACGTGTATTTGTCCTTTTTCTAGTTCTTCGTATAGGGGGATAGAATGTAATGTATGAATATCCAATATAACTGGTGGCTGGTGCTGGGTCATTGCACTAAATAGTGGTGGGAAAACAAAGGTATTAAGACTGTTTACGGCACCAAAGGATAAGGAAAGTTTAGGGCCTTGTGACTTTAAAATCTGAGTTTCTAACCAAAGGGAATTCCATCTTTCTGCCAACTGCAAAAATTCTGCCCCCATAGGAGTTAAGCTAATTTCCTTAATTCCTTTACCACGATCTATCAGGGTCGCTCCCATCATTTCTTCTAATATTTTGAGCCTGTGACTAACGCTAGACTGCGCAAGATGCAATTTTTCTGCTGCTCGACTCAAACTTTGGGTACGCACTATGGCTAAAAATGCTTCAATTCCAAGAGTATACACTACTCCACCTCTTAATTAATATCGATTATATAGATATTTAATAGAAAATTAATTCGTTTTACTATTATTCGTCTATAAATTAAAATTATAATAGTTAAAAGATTTTGTCAATAGATAAAAAGTGAGCACTAGTAGTAATGCAGTAAATTAGATTATAGTGCTGTTTTGGCTTAGTTATGGCATAAAATCAATCGCTTTTGATTTTAGGTGAGAGGAAGTAAGATGCATGAAAAATGTAGGATTTCGAATTTACAGCAAAGTAGTTAGACCACCAAGAGAGCTGGTAGAAGGATTTAGTGGAATACCAGTCGCAAATATCGCAGATAACATGAATCGGACATCATGCATGGACGCGAGAATTAGAAATATGAACGGAACGCCACTTTTGGGAACTGCATTCACAGTAAAATCCAGACCCGGAGATAACCTGATGTTAAATAAAGCAATTGATATGGCTGCTCCCGGTGATGTGATAATCGTAGACACTGCTGGTGAAACAGGAAATGCAATTACTGGTGAGATGATGATTACCTGGGGACAACAAAGGGGAATCGCTGGTTTCATTATTGATGGAGCGGTTCGTGATGCTGGAGTCATAAGAAAAATGACTTTTCCCGTTTACGCAGCGGGAGTAACCCCGAAAGGACCATATAAGGATGGACCTGGCGAAATTAATGTTTCAATATCATGCGGTGGTGTTGTGATAAATCCGGGGGATATAATTGTCGGTGATGAAGATGGTGTAGTCGTTATTGATCCTAAAGATGCACCGGAAATTCTGGAAAGGTCCAAAGCAACGGTACTGAAAGAAATGGGGATGATGGAATCCATTAAAAGCAAAACATGGGATAGGACATGGGTAGATAAAATACTACACGATAAGGGATGCGAGTATATTGACTGAGCAAAAATGTAGCCCAATAGCTCACATATGCATGAAGACTTTGTAATTTTGACTAGTAAGAATAAGGCGATTTAATAGTAAGGAGGAGAAAAAATGTCTCAAAACATAGCAGATATAGAAACAAAAGCCATAGCAGGAAAACCTACTAAGTTTCGATGGGTTGTTGCAGG
The DNA here is from genome assembly GCF_030269905.1 of Pelosinus sp. IPA-1. Lineage (NCBI taxonomy): Bacteria > Bacillati > Bacillota > Negativicutes > Selenomonadales > Sporomusaceae > Pelosinus > Pelosinus sp. IPA-1. Next base: position 205,496 of record NZ_BSVC01000008.1, read on the forward strand.
ACTTATTTTTTTGGTATATACAGTGGCTGCCGCTGATCGTGCGAATATGGGAATGGCCTTGCCGTTTATCAGGAGTGAATTCCAGATGAGCAACACAGAGGCAGGAGCTCTTGTCAGTCTGTTTTTGTTAGCGTATGCGATTGCCCAGATACCTTCTGGGTTTGCATTTAGTAAGTTTGGGGTACAAAAAATATTTTCATTAGCAATGATTATGACGTCTATTTTCACAGGGCTCATAGGAACTTCGAGTTCACCTCTCATGATGAAAATATATCGCTTCGGACTGGGATTAGCAGAAGGACCGCTACCGATTGGGATTACATCTACGATCAATAATTGGTTTCCGCCAAGAGAAAAAGGATTTACAACAGGTCTTTTCCTTTCCGCAGCTAAGTTTGGCCCAGTATTGGTTCCACCGCTATGTGCTCTAATCATCCAAATGTCCAGTTGGCATTATATTTTTTACTTATTTGCTTTGCCAGGTATATTCCTCTCTATCATTTGGTACATTTTAGTGAAGAATCATCCGTCGGAAAGTCCATACTGTTCTCCTGCCGAATTGAAGTATATTGAGTCTGAACAGAGTGATCGAAAAACTGTGGTACAAAAGAGACCATACACGCTTAAATGGTTAGATCAATTGATTCGGGCAAGAAAAGCGGATCCTTTAGACACCAACTCCGGGATATTCCGCTCTTGGGATATATGGGGAAGTACCCTTGGTTACTTCTTTATGATGGGTATTACTAATGTGTTATTGGCCTGGATTCCCACTTATTTAGTAACTGTTAAACACTTCACGATTATGAAAATGGGTTTTGTTGCCTCGGCTCCCTGGGTAGGAGCGGTAGTGGGGAATATGCTGGGTGGGTGGTTTTCAGACAAGGTGATAAATAAACGTCGCAAACCCCTCATGATGATGAGCTCATTGTCCACAGCTTTTATGATGTATGCATTAATAAGTGCGCCTAACGATCCAGTTTTTCTTGGCACGCTTTTGTTCATGACGGGTATCCTAATGAATTTCGGCTTTTCAGCCTATATGGTATATCCTATGGGTCTGACGACTAAAAAAACATTTCCGATTGCTGGTTCTGTAATTAATACTGGCGGGCAACTTGGCGGCGCCTGTGCTCCGCTAATTACAGGGATGATTCTCGATGCATACAGTTGGGATGCGGTATTCATGTTTTTAGCCGCTAGTTCTTTTATGAGCCTATTGATTATTTCGACAATAACTGAACCCGTCGAAGATCCTTTAAACACGTAACCTGTAGATACTTATAAAACAACCCAAGAGTCACATAAAAAAGGACTCTTGGGTTATTTTTACGGAATCAGAAAGTATAACACTTTCTTGATTCCAAGTAAGAACGACCAAGGCTTCTGCCTGCGTCTGAGGACTTGGCCTAAGCCAAGTCTTTTCTTATATTGCAATATCCGTGGGTATTAAGAACTTATTTTTTTCGCATTTCTATTAGTGAGCCGATATATAATAGCCACTTTTTTTCAATATAGGTATGATGCGAACAGCGGTAAGGGATATTATCACACTTAAAATTAAATCAGAAGTTATGTAGGGGAGGAAGCCAGCGCCGATGGCTGCCTGTAGTGTCATCTGTTTATGTAAGTAGAAATTTACGATGAGATATAAATAACCTACACCACATAAATAAACAAGAAGTAATCCGAGGAGTACTGAGCTAAATATTTTCATGAAACTTATTGTAGTAAAATTTTGAACCAATCGGCCTACTGTATAGGAGCAGGTCATGAAACCTAAAAGATAACCAAAGGTTGGTTGTAATATATAGGTTGGACCACCACCACTAGCAAAGATCGGAATGCCCATTAACCCGATACTTACATATAGTAATTGTGAATAAAGACCCTTGCTTCCACCTAAAAAAATCCCTGAATAGGCACAAAATAAGAATTGCAGTGTAAAAGGTACAAGGGGCGTAGGAATTTTTATAAATGCTCCTACTGCAGTTAATGCGGCAAAAATTGAAATTAAGATCATTTCCCTAAGTGTCAGTTTCATAAAAATTTCCTCCTATCCATTTGAATCTTTATATATAGTTTATAATATCTTGGACTAAAATGTAAACCTAATTATTGAAAATGGTTTACAATGGTCATAAGCAAAAATAATAAATATAGGTGGAAGTTCTATGGTACTCCCTGGCGTAGTCAAAAGTAGTATTACATTTTAAGGTTCAACTTGCAATTATTTATTGCAGTTGAACCTTTTCGCGCGTAAGAGTTCGGTGAGGGCGGAAATTAACCCTAGTATGTTTACATTTTTGTTTACCTGACGTGGACTGGTAATGTACTATTAACTGGCAAGTGAATCTTCTCTGAGAGAAAGACTATCATGGTAAAAAAAGGTGCGTAAAAAAGGTAAGTGGGTGAGTAAAAGTGTAAATAGAATCAAAAATAGTAACAAAATTCTGAAAAAATCAATAAATTCAATCTAGGAATTATGTGGTCCAACAGGTGCTAGTACCCAAATTAACCACCATATGGCATGGATATTGCAATAATAATAGACAGGAGGGTTAGATGGTGAAGAGAAAGCTTCGAAGTATTATTTTAAAAGAAGATAAAAAAGAACCACTTACGGATATGCAGTTAGGCGAAAAATTATTGGTAAGTAGAGAATATATAACTTCATTACGTAAAGAATTAGATATTTTAGATTCTCGAGATCGTAAAAAAAGATACATATGTGAAGAGATTGTCCAACTTCTCCAAGCGAATAAAACCTTATCTTATCGTGAAATCACAAGCACAATAAAGGCTAGAGGATATAAATTATCCCGTTATCTTGTGGTCAAATATTTAGAAGAAATCAAAGAAGCGAACAACAATCTTTGTGAAATCAAGCGAGATGTAATTCCAAAGGAGATGAAAGATAGCCGTCCTGAAAATCTAAAATATACATCCTTCGAAAATCTAGTTGGCGAAGGTGGAAGTTTAGAAATTCAAATACAACAAGCGAAAGCAGCAGTGCTATATCCGCCCAATGGTCTTCATTGCTTAATTTTAGGAGAAACAGGTGTCGGAAAAAGTGAACTTGCTGAAGCCATGTATAAATTTTCGGTTGAAAGTGGCAGATTGACAAAGGATTCACCTTTTATTGTATTTAACTGCGCAGACTACGCAGAGAATCCACAACTCCTTATCTCTCACTTATTTGGGAGTCTAAAAGGAGCTTATACAGGCGCATTGAGTGATCGAAAAGGCCTAATTGAACAAGCAGACGGAGGAATATTATTTTTAGATGAAGTACACCGTCTCACATCTGAGGGGCAGGAAATGCTATTCCAGCTGATAGACAAAGGATGTTTTCGAAGACTCGGAGAGTCTGATTGTACTAGGCAGGCGCAAGTTCAATTAATCGCCGCCACAACTGAAAATATTGAAACATCCCTGCTAGCCACATTTAAAAGAAGAATTCCTATGATTATTGAAGTGCCTTCTTTAAATACAAGACCCTTAAATGAAAGGTTAAAATTAATTAAAAACTTCTTTGGCTATGAATCAACAAGAATGAATGCGCCAATCCACGTCTCCTTAGATGTCATGAAATCCTATTTATTATATGAATGCTTTGGTAATATAGGACAGTTGAAAAGTGACATACAGGTTGCTTGTGCAAAAAGCTTTTTGACTTACGTAATGGAAAAAGAAGAATGCGTAAAAATCGATGTACGAGATTTGAATCTGCATGTTAAAAAAGGTCTAATGAAAATAAATAGCATGAGGACTGATATCGAAAGTCTCGTGTGGCGGGATTTTAAGTTTAGTCCAAAACAATACAATAAAATGGTTGAAATTGAAAATGATCTCTATAGTTTTCCAAAAGAATTTTATAGTGACATCGAAAAAAACTATACAGAATATGCCAAGCAAGGTTTAAATACAGAGGAAATTAACCAAATTATTGGGATTGAAATAGAAAGAAGATTACAGAATGTCATCAAACATGTAAAGGACAACTTACATCCATTATCTACGGATGAGATTGCGAAAGTGGTAGGCGTTGAGATTATTTCCTTAGTAGAAGAGCTTTTGAAACTTGCAGAAAATACGTTAGGGGAAATGGACCCTTCCATATTTTATTGTTTAGCAATTCATCTGAATGCCACTTTTAATCGCGTTAAGCAAGGTCGAGAAATTATTAACCCTAATCTAGATGAAATAAAAAGAAAGTATGGCATTGAATATGCAGTTGCTTTGGAAATGGTACAGCATATAAAAAAATACTATGGAACAAATCTACCAGAAGATGAGGTTGGATTTATTGCTTTATATCTAAGAGGTAATAAACAGGAAGAGGAAGCTAAAGTTGGTATTGTTATTGTTACCCATGGAACTGTGAGCATCGGTATGTTGGAAATTGCCAACAAGCTGCTGAATATGAACCATGGAAAAGCAGTTGTGATGACATTAGAAGAAAATCCTAGTGACGTATTAGAACGGCTTACGACGGTTGTAGAAGAGGCAGATGAAGGAAAAGGCATTGTAATGCTAGTAGATATGGGTTCTTTATTAACATTAGGAGAAATGATTTCGGAGAAAACAGGCATCTATATAGAGACAATTGATCGCGTAGATACAGTGATGGTCATTGAAGCGATTCGGCGGAGCATTTTACCTGGTGCCACTAGCAAAGATGTCGTCTATGCAGTAGAAAATTTGAATTATACCTTTAAGAAGGCCAGAGTTGATAGCAAAGTCTTAAAACGGAAAAAAGCGATTATCACCGTTTGTTTAACCGGCGAAGGAGTTGCACTGCAATGCGGCAGTCATTTGAAAAAAATATTTGGCGAAAAATTAAATAATATCGAATTGATTCACATGGGGGTTATTGGGAAAAGAGACCTACATAAACAAATACAAGAAACGATAAGTACCTATGAAATTATTGCGATAATTGGAAGTATAGATCCAAAATATCATGGAATTCCCTTTATATCATTAGAAGCGTTATTTAACCAAAGTGGTAAAAATCAAATGTTTAGCCTAATCGAACATCACAATAAACAAGGCGGAATGATAACACATAGCGGCCTGATTCCCAAAGTAGTAAAGGATGCTAAGTGTATCATGTTGACGGAAGAGCATGATAAAAAACAAGTACTTAAAAACATTTGCAATACGTTACTACAAGAAGGGTACGTAAGAGCTGGCTATTACGAAGCAGTTATGGAGCGAGAGAATATGGGCAGTTATATCATAAACCAAAAGGTTGCATTGCCCCATGCCGATAGCAGCTACGTAAATCATCCTGTAATTGTTGTTGCAAAAACAGCGAAACCAATTTTCTGGGATGATGAAAACAAAGTATCATTGATTTGTTTATTAGCGTTAGATATAGATGGTAAAGATGGTGTAAGATTTTTATTCAATAAGTTTAACAATGAAAAATTTACAACTAAAATTGGGCAAGCACAAACAGAAGAAGATATTAGGGAGGCACTACTAAATGAGTCATATTAATTTTGATGAAACACTCGTTTTAAAAAATATAGAAGGCGAAAATAGTTCAGATATTTTGAAATATATGGCAGCAAATTTATATAACCAAGGTTTTGTGAAAGCAAGTTATGCGGAAGCCGTTGTCGCAAGAGAAAAGAAGTTTGCTACGGGGTTACCTACTGGCGGATATGGAGTTGCCATTCCTCACACAGACATTGAACATGTAAATCAATCGGCTATAAGTGTTGGAATTTTAAAAAAACCAGTGGATTTTGGGATTATGGGGGAAGAAACTGAAAAAACTCCCGTAAAATTGGTGTTTATGTTAGCTATGCATGATAGCCATTCCCAACTAAGTATGCTACAAAGTCTAATGGGTATTTTTCAGGATGAGGAAGTTTTGACTTATTTAGCAACGGAAGAAAGTGAAGCTAAAATTAAAGATGAAGTTGTTAGTAAGTTAAATTTATCTATTGTGAAAGGGGGTGAACAAAAATGAGTACGAAAAAAGTAGTTTTAGTTGCTTGTGGGACTGGTATCGCAACATCTACAGTTGTTTCAGATGCAATAGAAAAAATGGCAAAAGAAAACAAGATTCAGGTTGAAATTATTCAATGTAAGGTGACCGAAGTTCCTGCATACGAATTAAGGGCAAATTTGCTTGTAACGACTACCATTGTTTCCAAGCAGTATCCTTTCCCAATCATTAATGCGAGAGCTTTCTTGACAGGTATTGGCTTAGATAAATTAAAAGAGCAAATTTTAGAAGAGCTTAAAAAATAAAAAAAGAGGAGGTATTATTGTGGATATCGTTCAGATATTTCAAGCATTCTTAGGGCTGGGACCAACGGTTATTTTGCCAGTTGCAGTTTTTTTACTAGGAATGGCATTTGGGCAACCAGCAAGTAAGGCCTTTCGGTCAGGTTTAATTATCGGCGTAGGTTTTACGGGTATCTTTTTAGTTGTTGATTTACTGGTTTCCAATCTTGCACCTGCAGCCCACGGTATGGTATCACGGTTTGGTGTACAGTTAAATATTATTGATATTGGCTGGCCAGGGGCTGCAAGTATAGCATGGGCCTCTCCTATCGCGGCATTTATTCTTCCCTTAGGTTTATTAGTTAATGTGATTATGCTGGTTACAAAAACAACAAAAACAATGGATATCGATCTTTGGAATTATTGGCACTTCACTTTCATGGGAGCATTTGTATATTCTGCAACTGGAAGCTTAGTACAAGGCTTAGTAGCAGCGGTTATTTTTGAAATTGTCGTTTTAAAAATCGCAGATTGGACAGCACCGATGCTAGCAAATTACTTTGAATTACCTGGGATATCTGTACCAACAGGTAGTACTGTATCCTATGCAATTGGGATCCCATTAGTAAGGCTAGTTCAAAGAATTCCAGTAATCAAAGATTTGCATGCAGATCCGGAAACAATTCAAAAAAGATTTGGTGTATTTGGTGAACCACTATTTATGGGTGTATTCTTAGGAGTTGTGCTGGGTGCATTAGCAGGATACCCTGCAGGGCAAATCATAAAAGTTGGTATGGCAATGGGTGGCGTTATGGTACTAATGCCTAGAATGGTAAAAATTTTGATGGAAGGTCTTATCCCGCTTGCTGAGTCTGCGCGTACTTTCCTGAGCAAACGATTTGGCGATAGAGATATTTATATTGGTTTAGATGCTGCCGTTGCTATTGGGCATCCTTCCGTAATCGCAACTGCTTTGATCTTAGTGCCAATAACCATTGCTTTAGCTGTAGTGTTACCTGGAAATAATGTATTACCTTTTGGTGACTTAGCAACCATTCCATTTATCGTTTGTTTTATCGTCGGAGCAGCAAGAGGGAATATTGTTCATTCCGTACTTGTTGGTGCTGTTGTCATAGCAATGAGCTTATATATGGCAACAGATGTGGCAGCCTTCCATACTCAAATGGCAGTAGATGCACATTTTAAAATGCCAGCAGGGGCAACGACTATATCCAGTATCGACCAAGGTGGTAATGTCATTCACTATGTAATTTATAAAGTGTTTACACTATTTCATTAAGACGATTGTTTGATATGGAAATCACCATCTTGGGCTAGCATGAAAATGTAGCCGAAAAATGCTAGCTCAAGATACTGATTATGAAATTAAAGGTGGGGGGCAGATATAATGTTAGCATTAGTAAAAACAGAACTAGGTTATGGTAACTTACATGTTATTGAAAGAGAAGAACCGAAAATGGGAAAAGACGAAGTTAAAATTTTAGTAAAGTACGCGGGTATCTGCGGCTCTGATGTGCATATGTATGAAGGGAGATATAAGGTAAGCGCTCCTGTTACATTAGGTCATGAGTTCGCTGGTGAAGTTGTAGAAGTTGGTGAGAATGTAACGGAAGTGAAAGTCGGTGAGCGGGTTACCTCTGAAACTACCTTTTATATCTGTGGACAGTGCAAATACTGCAAATCAAAGGATTATAACTTATGCAAAGACCGTAAGGGTTTAGGAAACCAACAAGATGGGGCCTTTACCAAATACGTAGTAGCCCGTAAAGAAAGTATACACAAACTACCTGAAAATGTAGATTATCAATCAGGTGCTCTTACCGAGGCATTGGCTTGCGCGCACCATGCAGTGACTAAAAGTACAATAAGAAAAGGTGATGTTGTAGTTGTCCTGGGGCCTGGTCCCATTGGACTGTTTGTAGCACAGATTGCAAAAACCTACGAGGCGAAAGTAATTATTACTGGACTAGAGAAGGATAAAAGTCGATTAGAAAAAGGAAAAGAGCTAGGGATTGATGTTACCGTTGATATTCAAAACCAAGATATAAAAGAGACTGTAAATGAATTAACGCAAGGATATGGTGCGGACGTTGTTTTTGAATGTACAGGTGCCCCTCCTTCTGTAAACTTTGGCTTAGATCTTTTGACTAAAAAAGGACAATATGTTCAGGTTGGGATTTTTCCAACAGCAGAAATTCTTACAGATTTTGAAAAAATCATCCAAAAAGAACTTTCAATAACTGGATGCAGGAGTCAAAGGCCGAGTGATTGGGAGCCATCCTTACAGTTTATGAATGATAATAGTGTAAATGCAAAGGCGTTGATATCTCATCAATTTAATATTACGGAATGGGATAAAGCATATAGAGCGATAAAAAGCGGGGAAGCCATTAAGGTAGTTTTAAAAGTAGAATAATCCCTGAAAAGAGTTTGATGATACAAAAGTATAAGTAGGATTTAATGCAAGTTAGCTGTTACTAAAGTAAACTGATACAGTTAGGCCTAGCTGTTAGATTATTAGGAAGTCTGTTCTGAGCTCAGTATCTATTCTTCTAAAGTGATAAAAGTACATTTAATTTAGAAAAAAATGAGCCAACTAAATGTATAAAATAACAGAATATTGTGAATTGTTGCTTTGGTATTTTATATATTGTGATGGTTCTTTTATAAAAAAATTCAGGTGTAGATTAGCCAAATGGTAAGGACTAGAGAAATAAGCATACGAGGTGAATAAAAAATGAATGAATTATTAATGAAAAACCCAGAAGAGATGGCAGGCTTAACCTTTCCTTGTTCCTGTGGCAGAACTCATAGCATTGATATCAATGGTGTCCGCATTGGTAGCGGTATCCTTTCTGATATTGTGAAATCTATACAATCCTTGCCAAGTGGTACAGTGTTATTTATTGCAGATAGTAAGACCTATGAGGTGGGGGGGCGGAAAGTTGAATTCATACTTTCTAAAGACTTTGCTTTAGAAAAGGTGATTTTTTCTAACAATCATCTTCACCCTGATGAAGCTGCAATGGAACAATTAAGAGCTGCTATTAATCCGAACATGACAGCGATTGTAGTTGTTGGTTCTGGTACATTAAACGATCTTGCTCGTTATCTAAGCTATGAAACAAAGATTCCCTATATCGTGGTATGTACTGCGCCTTCTATGGATGGATACGCTTCGATGGTTTCACCACTGATTACTAAGGGCGTTAAAGTTACCTATTCTGCCGTTTATCCATACTGCATAATTGCGGATATTGCTATCATGAAAGAGGCTCCCTTTCATATGCTTCATGCTGGATTTGGTGATATTGTGGGAAAATATAGTGCGCTAGCCGAGTGGAAATTAGCCAATATTATCAATGATGAATATTATTGTGAAATTACAGCGGCGTTAGTGGAAAAAGCTATTGGGCAATGTGTTTCTAGTGCTGCTGGGATTATGGTAAGGACGCCAGAAGCCATCCGTAGTATCATCGAAGGTCTAATTTTATCTGGCATGTGTATTGGAATGATAGGAAATTCCCGGCCAGCTTCTGGAGAAGAGCATCGATTGTCTCACACGTGGGAGATGCTAGCCCTCATGCGTGGGCAAGAAACATTTTTACATGGCAACCAAGTAGGGATAGCCACTGAAATTATCATTCATGTGTACGAATATTTAGCTACAGTGGATATTAATAAAGTATATGCAGCTGGGAAGTTTCGGTCTCTTACTCGGGAAAAATGGGAGAATAATATAAAACAATTATTTGGTGATATTGCCCCTCAGATTATTCAACTAAAGGCAGCAGATATGAATTTTGACGAAACTGCTAGGGAGAAGGCAGCACAAAATATTGTACAAAAATGGGGTACGATCAAAGAAAGTGTACTCCAAATGTTGCCTTCAACGGATTCCTATCACGAAATGATGGAAACTGCAGGCTGCCATCTTACTCCTCGGGATCTTAAATTAGATAGAGAGTCATTTCGTTTAAGTTTACTTACATCAAAAGACATTCGCCAAAGATTTGGGTTATTTCAAGTTCTCGAAGACATTGGAATCTTGGATGAAGTAGCTGAAATGATTACTTCTATCTACTACTCATAATTGCTGGCGACAACATTTTATAGAGGATGCAAGACGGATGGGTTCGTGATTTCAGAGTAGAAGAATCGAAAGTGAGGCTTTTTATGAAAACGGATGGTCTTGTTGATTTGATCGACTATACATTACTAAGTCCTACTGCAACTAGAGAAAACATTGCGGATTTTTGTAAAGAAACTATAAAATACGGATTTAAAACTGTATTTGTAAATCCATACTATGTTTCCTATGCAAATGAGTTTTTAAAAGATAATGATGTTAAGGTTGGTGTGCCTATTGGTTTTTCCCTGGGCGGCGCTACGACAAAAACAAAAGTAGCAGAAACCGTAGATGCAATAAAAAATGGTGCTAGAGAAATCGATATGCTGATCAATTTAGGAGCTTTAAAGTCGCAGGAATATAGTATTGTCAAATATGATATACAAGAAGTTGTAAAAGCTTCTCAAGGGTTAATAACTAAAGTCATTATAGAAACAGCGTTACTAACAAGAGAAGAAAAGATGATTGCTTGTAATCTAATTATGGAAGCAGAAGCTGATTTTGTTAAAACAGCTACAGGATTTAATGGTGGTGGTGCCACAGTGGACGATGTTGCTTTGCTAAGAGCAACTGTTGGCAAAAATTTTGGTGTAAAGGCTGCTGGTGGCATTAAAACCTATGAAGACGCTGTTAATATCGTAAAAGCAGGAGCAAATCGAATAGGAACGAGTAATGGAATTAAAATCATTACAGGCAATAACAGTCAAGGCTCTTTCGAGCAATCGTATTGAAAGGGAAAATAACCATTCAAGAAAGGAGACAATTTAATGGACGAAAAGAAAAAACTGAAGATGATTATAGGCAGTGATCATGCAGGTTTTACGTTGAAAGAGAAAATTGTTTCCCTATTAAAAGACTTAGAAATAGAAGTAGAAGATGTAGGAACATTTTCTACAGAACGTACAAATTATGGACCTATTGCCCAATTGGTAGCCGAAAGGGTAGTTAATGAAAATATAAAAGGTATTTTAATTTGTGGCACGGGAATAGGAATGTCCATTATGGCGAATAAAGTAACAGGGATCCGAGCAGCGGTAGTGCACGATATTTTTTCGGCAGAAGCTACAAGGGCACATAATGACTCTAATATTTTATGTATGGGGGAAAGAGTCATTGGCAGTGGCTTGGCTATAGAAATTACAAAGAAATGGATTACCACCCAGTTTGATGCAGGTAAGCATGCGGAACGAATACAGTTCATTAAGGATTATGAATCAGAATAAGATAATCATCTTTTAGTTAAAAGAAAATATAGGGGGCATTTTTTTATGGAATCAATGAAAATATATGCGAATCAACTACGAATACACATTATAAATATGTTAACAGAATCAGGTTCAGGTCATCCAGGTGGTTCACTATCAGCAGCAGATCTTTTGATCTATTTGTATTTTAAAGAAATGAATATTGATAGTGAAGACAAAGATAATCCGAATCGTGATCGGTTTATTTTAAGTAAAGGACATGCAGCTCCCGTATTGTATGGCACCCTTGCGATGAAGGGATTTTTTAGTCTTAATGAATTGAAAAACTTACGGAAAATGGGAAGTTTTCTCCAAGGGCATCCTGATATGAAAAAAGTACCAGGCGTTGAAATGTCAACAGGATCTCTCGGACAAGGTTTTTCTGCAGCAGTTGGTGTCGGACTAGGCTTTAAAATAGATAAAACAACAAATAGAGTATATACATTACTAGGAGATGGGGAGCTACAAGAGGGCATTGTGTGGGAAGCTGCCATGGCTGCCAGCCACTATAAACTAGATAATCTAGTAGCTATTGTTGACAATAATGGTTTACAAATTGATGGTACTAATGACGAAGTTATGAAAGTAAATCCTTTAAAAGAAAAGTGGGAAAGCTTTGGCTGGAATGCAATTGAAATTAATGGTCATTGTTTTAGTGATATGGAAAAAGCATTTGCTGCAGCAAAACAGAGTAAGGGCCAGCCAACAGTAATTATTGCAAAAACAAGTAAGGGAAAAGGCATTTCCTTTATGGAAAACCAAGTAGGCTGGCATGGGGTAACACCATCACAAGCGGAAAGAATTAAGGCTATCGAGGAATTGGAAAAGAACAACAGATAATGTAAAACTGCTTTTATCAGAGCTTATATAGATTGCTATAGAATGGGATTATGAGGAGGAAAAATAATGAGTATTGCCACAAGAGAATCTTATGGAAATATATTAATAGAATTAGGGGAAGAAAATAAAAATATTGTTGTTTTGGATGCAGATTTATCAAAATCAACAAAAACAGCGGGATTTGCTAAAAAGTTCCCAAAACGATTTATTAATGCGGGGATTGCTGAACAAAACCTAATGGGAATGGCAGCTGGGCTGGCTACAACTGGGAAAATCGCTTTTGCAAGTACATTTGCCGTTTTCGCTACCGGTAGAGCTTTTGAAGTCATTCGTAATTCCATCTGCTATCCCAATTTAAATGTTAAGGTTGCAGCAACTCATGCGGGAATTACTGTGGGAGAGGATGGTGGATCTCATCAATCGATTGAAGATATAGCCATTATGAGATCATTACCGAATATGAGAATTATAGTACCAGCTGATGACATTGAAACGAAACAGGCTGTTAGAGCCGCAGCAAATATGAAGGGACCTATATATATAAGATTAGGGCGGCTTGGAGTTCCTGCTATTTTTGATGAGAATCATACTTTTACTTTTGGCAAAGGAAATTTGCTTAAGGAAGGGCAGGATATCACAATTATCGGTACTGGTTTAATGACGAGCAAATGTCTAGAGGCTGCAGAGTTGTTAGAAAAAGAGGGAATCCATGCTAGAGTTATCAATATTTCCACCATTAAGCCAATTGATGAGGAAATTATTATTCAAGCAGCAAAGGAAACAAAGCGGATTATAACAGTGGAAGAACATTCGATTATTGGTGGCTTGGGTAGTGCCGTTTGTGATGTAGTGTCGGCTTATTGCCCTGTACAGGTAGTGAAGATTGGTATTAATGATACCTTTGGTGAGTCAGGAAAACCTGAAGAATTATTAATAAGGTATGGATTAACTGTTGATAACATTTATCATACAGCGCAAAAAGTGATAGGTAATAAAAATAAATAGTACCTGTTATGGTTAGGAAGGGAGGCCTGAAATGTGAAGAAGATAGGAGTGTTAACCAGTGGAGGAGATGCTCCAGGTATGAATGCAGCCATTCGGGCCATCGTTAGAACAGCCATATCTCATAACCTAAATGTCGTAGGAATTGAAAGGGGCTATACTGGTCTTCTCAATGGTGAGATAAAAGAACTGCAAATAGCATCGGTTGGGGATATTATTCATCGAGGTGGAACCATCCTTAAAACCTCACGATGTGAAAGAATGAAAACGGATGCTGGTATTGATGAGGCAATTTGTATATTAGAAAAGAATGAAATCGATGGACTCATTGTAATCGGCGGAGATGGTTCTTTTCAGGGGGCAAATAAACTGGGGCGTAGCAATATAAAAGTTATGGGAATTCCAGGTACGATTGATAATGATTTAGCATACACCGACTACACAATTGGTTTTGATACGGCAGTTAATACCGTGTTAGATGCCATCAGTAAAATAAGAGATACTTCTATGTCACATGAGAAGGTAACTATTATCGAAGTGATGGGCAGACACTGTGGAGATATAGCCCTCTATGCAGGTCTTGCTGGAGGAGCGGAAAGTATCTTAGTTCCAGAAGAAAAGTATGAAGTGCATAAAGTTTGTGAGAAAATGCTGCAAGGCAAGAAGCGTGGAAAAGCTCACAATATTATTATGTTGGCAGAAGGTCGAGAATCTGCTGCAGAGTTACAGAAAGAAATACTTAACCATACAGGTATCGAATCAAGAGTTACGGTTTTAGGATATCTTCAAAGAGGTGGGATTCCAACGGCTGTTGACCGAATTTTGGCAAGTAAGATGGGGGCGAAGGCAGTTAGCTTGCTAATGGATGGAAAGTCCAATCGTGCAATCGGCATAAAGGATAATCATTTGATTGACATAGATATTATGGAAGCACTTACTAAAAGGAAAGTATTCGATCAAGAAATGTACAGTTTATCTCAAACATTGTCAATATAAATAATGCCCTATCCGATAACAAGAGAAAATTAGAAGAGATTGCATTGCAGAGAGGCATGAGAATTAAAGATTTTAGATCATGGTAATACAAAAGGCGAAGAGAGCAATCTTCGTCTTTTGTAGTTAGTAAGTATACGTCTAAAACTATTTCAAATCGAGTAAATTTAAATAATAATGGGAAACAGAGGTGCATAGTATTGGAAAATAAAACAGCGGTAAAACCACACGTTATAATTATTGGTGCTGGTTTTGGTGGAATACGTACGGCACGGGCATTAGCAAAGAGCGGCGTCAAGATTACGCTTATCGATAAGTATAACTATCACCTATTTCAGCCGTTACTTTATCAAGTTGCCACTGCTGGGTTATCAATTGATGATATTGCATACCCAGTGAGAGCTATTTTTAGAGAACAAAAGAATGTAGATTTTCGTTTGGCTGAAGTGATAGCTGTGGATTTTGAGAATAAAGCTGTTACTATGAATACAGGTACTCTTTGTTATGATTATTTGGTCGTGGCAGCAGGCGGAATGACTAATTATTCTGGTATGGTATCCTTGAAAGAGCATTGTTTTGGTATGAAAACCATTGATGAAGCTGTTGCTATTCGTAATCATGTCTTACGTATGTTTGAATTGGCTGCTCATGAAAAAGACGGTGACAAACGCCGGGCGTTGTTAACCTTTGTTATTGTCGGTGGCGGTCCTACAGGCGTAGAGTCAGCAGGTGCTTTATCTGAACTTATTTATCATGTAATGATTAAAGAGTATCATACCCTTAATTTCAAAGAAGTGCGTATTATGCTGGTTGAAGCTTCCGATAGACTATTAGCAGCTATGCCAGAAGAACTGGGTGATATTACAGTGGAGACTTTAATTGGTAAGCATGTAGAGGTACGAATGTGTGTGCAGGTTACTGGGTATGATGGTGAACGTATGACTCTAAAAGGCGGAGAAATTATTCCTACATACACCTTAATTTGGGCAGCAGGGGTAAAAGCGAATGAACTGGTGGGAAAATTAAATGTGGAGCAGGCTAGTATGGGGCGGGCTATTGTAAATGACTATTTGCAAATACCTAACCGTCCTGATGTGTTTATTATAGGTGATTCGGCACAATGCATGCAGGATCAAAGACCCTTGCCAATGGTTGCACCTGTTGCAATGCAGCAGGCTGAAATTGCTGCTAAAAATATTTGTGGTTTGATTCGTGGTAAGAAACTTAAAAAATTTGTTTATAACGATGTAGGAAATATGGCCACAATTGGGCGTAATGCTGCAGTTGTTCATATGGGAAAATTTAAAATACATGGTTTCCTAGCTTGGGCTATATGGTCATTTGTGCATATTTTACGTTTAATTGACTT
The DNA here is from genome assembly GCF_030269905.1 of Pelosinus sp. IPA-1. NCBI lineage: Bacteria > Bacillati > Bacillota > Negativicutes > Selenomonadales > Sporomusaceae > Pelosinus > Pelosinus sp. IPA-1. The sequence continues at coordinate 221,340 of NZ_BSVC01000008.1, forward strand.
CCGCAATCGCGCTGTGGTTTTTGTAAAATGGATTTGGGATTACCTAGTATACGAGCGAATTGTGCGTATTATCACCCGTCAGTAAATCTTGACAAAATCAAAACATATTGTTATTATAAAAAAAAGTGTATATGCACCTATGTTATTCTATCTTTATAAAGGTTGTGGATTACTATGAAACCTATTACAGAACAAGTTCCCAAACCTTCTAGCCTGTGTAACTGCCTAAATATTCGGCGAGGATCTCGGGCAGTAACCCAATTTTATGATAAAATTTTAGAACCAAGTGGTCTTAAAATTACCCAATTATCCTTATTACGACATGTGGAGCAGCTTGAACCAATTGCAATTAGCGAGCTAGCTAAGGCGATGCGGATTGACCGTACTACATTGAACCGCAATTTGAAACCATTAGTGGATGCTGGGCTACTGGTCATTCGTCCTGGAAAAGACCCCCGCGTAAAAGAAGTAATATTATCTGAAACAGGAAAAGAGATTACAATAAAAGCTTGGCGACTGTGGGAAGAGGCACAATCTGCATTGAAGGAATATCTCGGTGAAGAAGATCTAACTACCTTGGTTAAGCTAATGGCTAGATTAGAAGCGTTGGGACAATGAAATTTTGCATAGTATTAAAATTCTTTCGGCAAGGCTGGAGATAAAAAAAGGTCTACCAGCATTTTTCTTATCGACTTGGGTGTATATACACGTAAATGTTCATTTTAAGATTATTTGTGATTTTGCCCTTTTTTAAGATAAGAGTCGATTTTTCGAGGTACAGGTATTTAAAAATAATATAGGAGTGATATTTGATGAAGGAAAAAATTCAAGAGTTTATTCTAAATTTGGGTGTTGATGATGTTGGGTTTGCAAGTGTAGATGATTATAAAAGCCCCAAATCCTATGAAATTACCAAATTTCGTCCTGATGCAAAATCAATTATTGTGTTAGCCTTTCAAGTGTTATCAAACTGTGAGAGTCCAAGTCTGAGTGCTGCTTTAAATGGCTATTTGGACTTAGGAGCCTTTGCCAGGACAGCCAGCTATCGCGTTGCGCGATTTTTAGAGAGCCGCATGGGAGCAAAGGTGGCGACTATACCCTTATCATCCCCTTATGAAATTCATCAAGATAGAAAGGCAATTGCTGATTTTTCGCACCGGCATGCCGCTGTTGCCGCGGGGCTGGGATCTTTTGGACGCCACAATCTAGTCATTCACCCTCAGTTCGGTACCAGGGTTAATTTTGTCAGTATCGTTACGAACCTTGCAATCGAGCCGTCAATAAAGAGTAATAAGGATTTCTGTATCCATTGCAATCTTTGTGTAAAGAATTGTCCCGGCAATGCTCTAGAGGAAGCAGGGAGAACAAACGTGATGAGATGCGTTAAGCATTCGCTGCCTTACGGCATTGGAACAGATATAACTTTTTGGGCTCAGCTTGTTGCTGCTTCACCAGAAAAGCAGAAGGAAATGCTCATGAGTGAGGAATATGGCAGGTTACGCCAGGCTGCGCATCTAGGAAATCAGTATATGTGCTTCAACTGTATGAAATCATGTCCTGTAGGTCTATCTAATAATAATTAGGAGGAATATAATATGTCACTTACATCGCAAATTAAAGAATTTGCTTTAGACCTTGGGTATAGTAAGGTGGGAATTATTCCTGCTGACGATTTTCAGGAGTACATCGATGAATTAACGAATCGAAGCGAAATGTATGCATTTTATATCCAATCACCTTACCGCCCATTGAATTCTGCTAAACCCCGTTCTGTCATGCCAACGGCAAAATCAATCATTACAACAGTCTATGACTACTCACAAAAGGAATTCCCAAAGAAATTGACAGATATAATGGGACGGGTTTATCAAGCTAGATCTTATAATGCGCCCCCTGAGCATGTTAATGGTGCTCGGACCCAATTAATGCGAGAGTTTTTGCGCAAACTTGGCTGTGAGGTAGGCGAGAATATTATTTTGCCAGAAAGATTGGTTGCGGCAAAGGCCGGTATAGTGAATTTTGGTAGAAATAATTTTGCTTACGCCGAAGGGATTGGTTCTTTCATCTATTTAACATCCTTCCTGGTAGATCAAGAACTTGAATATGATAGTCCTACGGTTGAAATAGGGTGCCCCAAAGGATGTTCGGCTTGCATGAAAGCTTGTCCTACGCAAGCTATATATGAGCCAAATAAATTGAATCCGAGCCGCTGCATCCCATTCAATACATTTTTCACACAAGATGGTATGGCTGGTAGTTATATTCAGCCTGAAATACGGGGAAAAATGGGAACAAAGGTATATGGTTGCGATATTTGCCAAGAGGTGTGCCCTCGCAATCAAACAAAGATAAAAGCCAAATTACCAGAGGATGCCTTTCTGTCAAAAGTAGCGAAAGATTTTAGTCTTGCTAACATGCTCAATATGACAGATGAGTTTCATGCCACAAGAATTCAGCCCTTAATGTTCAACTATGTAAAAGAGAGAAAATATTTACAGCGTAATGCAGCGATTGCACTTGGCAACTTAGGCGACCCATCATTTGTCCCAGATCTTGCAGTTGCTATGGAAAATAAAGAAGAGTTAGTACGAAGTTATGCTGCATGGGCTTTAGGTAAAATAGGTGGTAAACAGGCTCGCCAAACCTTGAAGGAAAGTCTTAATCGGGAAACGTCAACTGCTGTAAAAAAAGAGATTGAAGCAGCATTGTCTATTTTATAGTAAAAAGAGCACCTACTTATATAAGAAGTAGGTGCTCTTTTTACTTGATGTTTAAAGACTGAGTGATAATTTTGTTGTCTTTCTTCTACATGAAAAGGTGAAAGGAGAGCTGTCAAAGTAAAGTGTAGTAAGATTAGACAGTACGTTGAAAATCGATATCTTTTAGGAAGTTAACAAATGCTTTGCCTACCCTTGTGTCTAGTGAATTCTGCTGATAAATCATTAATGATTTTCGTAATAGTGGATTTCCTATAGTATCAGTCATAGTGATTTTTTGTACATTATCTGCTTTATGGACGATTGTACTTGGTATAAATGCATCCTAAGCCATTTAAAACCATATATTGTGAGAAAAATGGTAAAATTAAACTAATATTTGACAATAATGATTATCCGTAGTATGATGTTTTTAAATTTATTGTCATTAACTAAATTTAATAAAGAAGCAAGATATTTGACCGCCACGAAATTGATACAGTAGATCTGCTAGATGACAGACACGAATCGTACACGTAGGGGTTTTTATTATTCTTAAGCAGCATGTGTTGATTAGTTGCTTGGTGAACCTCATACAAAAATTTAGGTAGAGGTACAGGGAAAAATAAAATGGGGGGATAAAAAATGAAACATTTTGGCTTACGTATTTTGTTGGTATTGAGTTTACTAATAGGATTTGGGACGACTGGTTCCGTTTGGGCTGCGACATCTAATGAAGCACCTTCAGCTAATATAAAGGTTGATCAATGGGTAGGGAACAGTTTCACATTTCTAACTTTACCTGCTGAGAAGCAAGCTGCTGGGTACGAAATTTTTAAAGTAGATCAAGCTACTCAGGGATTGAAGGGAGATAACTCTGTTCGTATTCCTTATGCGCAGCATGTAGGAAAACAAGTTAAAGTAACTGAAGTAGTACCTTTTGCAGCTGGCTATCATCAGCAAGAGTATATGGTTTATATGACGGTAAAAGATACGGGAGAGAAGTTGGTTGGGCGAACTATGCGTGGGCAATTAGAAGGACTGGTGTTAACTTCCGATCTAGATAATGCACGTCAGCAATTTTTAGGAAAGACTATTTATCCAAAGTTCAGAGAGTTATCTGGGCTATATGACCCATATGAAACGCCGGTGACTGTAGCTACTATCATTGGTGCTCCTGTGACTGTGGTTGATGTGTATGCAGGTAATCAGTCGCAAGAACCTATTTGGTTGATTGTTTCAGTGAATGGTGAAAAGGCGATATTACCGATTGCATATAGTTGGACTAATATCCCAGTTCAATCTTGGACCCAGACTCCTCCTTGGCAGGATGCATTATTTACCGAAGATCCAAGGATTAGCCTCGGCTGGTCTGGTGATTTGTGGAGTAAAATTGAAAAGGGAATTGTAGAAGAAGGCATGACCAAAGGGGAAATTCTTCTGAGTTGGGGCAAACCAGTTCGCATAGAAGAAGATGATTCAGTTTGGATTTACGGTACTAAAAAACTTAGTTTCGATGGTGATGTACTAAATTCCATTGAAACTTTCTCGGAAAGTAAATAATAAAAAAGCAGGCTATCTTCCTATTGGAAGAGTAGCCTGCTTTTGTGCGAATCAGAAAGTAGAACATTTTCTTGATTCCAAGTAAGAACGTCTAAGGCTTCTGCCTGCGTCCGAGGAATTGGCACAAGCCAAGTCTTTTCTTATGTAAATAGCGGCCCTGCTTGAGAGAAGGGCTGCTATTTATATACCGAAACTTAGTAGTCCTTCTCTATCTATAAAAGAAAAGGAAGTTTGCGGCAACAAGGGTGATTAAGGCCCCAGCCATAGGAATGGCGGTCCGTTTGACTACATCAAAGGGTGATACGTTACCCATACTGGAAGCAACTACGATAACCGCAGTAATTGGTGACATTGTGCGGGCAGCACTTGCTGCAAAGTGCATGGGTAGTAGCATAACCACTGGTGCAATTGACATTTTGGCGGCAACAGTGGGAGTTAATGCTGCAAAGGCAAAGAATGGTGCATTGCCCGAGCCCATAACTACTGATGAAATGGCGATGATGCTGATCATAACGAGAATCATGCCGATAGCTCCAAAGCCTGAGCTTTGAGCGGAAGCGATGATGGCGTCGATGGTGCCGATGGTAGTAAGACCTTTCGCGAAGGTTTCACCAGCTACAATTAGCGTGATAACATTGGCCATCTGCATACCTAGGCCATCGAAAAAAGATTGAATATCTGCAAGGACTTTTTTCCCGTCCCGGTAACGGAAATATTCAAAAATCATACCGATAGCCACACCAATAAACATGGCTTTAATGATATCCATTTTAATCCAACTAATCCAAAGGCTACTGAAGATCAAGATTAAAGCCAAAGGCAGGGCTGGCAGTATTGCGTAAATCATCGGCGGCAATTTTTCATCCGTTTCAGCTTCGGTAAAGGTAGTCGCTTGGACGACATGGCCTTCACGCTTGTCAAACCATTTTTGTACAAAGAAATGGAGTACTGCAACCACTGGTATTACTACGGCTGCTATGGGAATTTGGTAATTGGTCCAATAGATTACTGGATCAATACCGGCAGTGACAGCAGATAGAATCGTGCCTGTATCACTGGGGCTCCAGTCCAAGCAAAGGGTAGTAGCAATAACCGCAGTAGCAGATAAGCGACTAACGCCAAGGCTGATGAGGACGGGGAACATAGTAACCATGAGTAGCATTGCTAGGCCAGAGGCACTGTTGATGCATAAGCCTAAAAGCATTCCTACTACCCACGCGGCGGACATAACAATATATGGGGAGCGAAGGGCCAATAATGGTTTGATTGTCAGTTTAACTAAAGCCTTACTGGCACCGATATGATCCATGTAGCGGGCAAAGCCACCCACTGCCATGATATTAAGACCTAGACCAGCTGCACGAGAACTAAAAGTTTGCTTGATAAATTCAAATGCATCAAACAGAACTAATCCCGTACTCTCTTTAACTGGTAGGATTCGCCCGAGACCAAGGGCTACTGCTGCAAACATAAGAATTAATCCGGCGATAAACAGAACAGGTTGTGGTTTATACTTTTTAACAATAAGGAAACCTACCCAGAAAGTGACGATTAACGAAAGAACAATATTCAAATATGTACCTCCTTTATTGATGAAGAATAAGGTCTGACTGCTCCATGCCTCCTCTTTGCTTGACTTTTCTGCTGTTTTTCTATTACCCCAAAAAAAATAATATAATTTCTTGTAGCAAGATAAGCAAAATAGTGATAGCGGGATGCAAGCTTGCAGGACTGTTCTCCTACAAGAGACACTTACACAATATTATATTAGACATATTCTGAAAAATCCCTCTTTTTAAAATATTGCAAATTCAACATTTATAGTATATAGTTTTCAGAGGAGATTGCCTAGTTACTGATTAGTAGATAATCATTCATCCAGAATATTACTTAAATATTACTACGAATCATGATAGAATAATAAGGTAACTATAGAGCAGTGATTTGACAAAATACATAGTAACTATAGGGGGATTGATGATGATAGATAGTAAAAAAGTAAAAGAAATTGTTGCTAATTATTTACCTGATTTTATTAACGAGTTAGAAAAATTGACTAATATTGATTCTGGTAATGGTGATGCAGAGGGTACTGATGCTGTTGCAAAAATTGTAGGAGCAAGATTGGAAGCGCTTGGAGCAAGCGTAGAGTATCGAAACAATCCAAGAGCTACTCACACAATTGTACGCTTTACAGGCAAGGGCTCGTTACGACTATTATTAATTGCTCATGTAGATACTGTATTTGAAAAGGGAGAAGCCCAGAAACGTCCATTCAGAGTGGACGAGAATCTGTTTGCTTACGGACCTGGCGTAGGGGATGATAAAGCAACTGTTGTCCAAACGATTTATTCAATGCAAACTCTTAAGGATTTAAATTATGATAATTTTAAAGAAATAATCCTCTATTATAATGGTGAGGAAGAAGGTGGGTCATCGACTGCTGAAGAGATTGTTGCAGAACTTGCTCAACAAGTTGATATGTGTATTATAATGGACACTGCTCGCCCTAATTGGGGGATTGTGACGCAACGCAAGGGTAGTGCTAATTATGAAATTCAAGTTGAGGGCATTGCAGGACACCATGGAAACGCTTCTCAGATTTCAGCAAATGCTATTATGGAGCTTGGGAATCAAATTAGTTTGTTATATAAGATGGCTAGTCCCTTATCGGATGATCCTGGCAGCCTTACAATGGAGAAACTAAAAGAAAAAGGTATTCAAGACCATGGCCAATTTATCCCAGAGAACACGATCAATGTAGGTGTAATTGGCTCAAGTAATCAAAAAATTAACTCGATTCCTAAAGATGCCTTCGCTAAAATTAATGTTCGCTGTTTCAGTGTTGCAGAACAGCAACGTCTAGATCAGGAAATAAAGGATCTTCCCAATAAAACCGTTGTTCCTGGAACTAGAGTTACTGTGACTGGCGGTATCAAGACAGGTCCAATGGAAAAAACACCACAGGCACAAATACTAGTTGATATGTTCAAAAAGATAGTAAAACGTGAGTATAATGCTGATGTTGTTGAATGGATAGCTGGTGGATTAACCGATGGAAATCGAGCTGCCAAATATGTTCCTACAATTGATGCCTTAGGTGTAGAAAACTATGATGAACATACGGATCATGAGTCTGTTGATCTAAAAACTGCAGTTCCTCGCACTGTGGCATTGGTTTGTTTTATTCTTGAATTAACTGGGAAGTGGCCTGAGATTAAGTAAGTATCTGAAGTATAATAAAAGTTCCATTTGCATAATGATTGTAAATGGAACTTTTTTCCGTGTAATTTAGCGGAGCAAACTCCCAGTCAAACTTGCCAAAACTTCGCCATGCATGGTAATATTATTAGTTATAGTCATCTAATTTAAGATGATCTGAAGTTAGGTAATATTCTGTGGGCTACCTAATATAAGTAGATTAGTAAAGTTGGAGGATTATTTTCTATGAATATAGCATTTTTTTTGATTCCAAAAAGCGAAGTAGTTTATTTGCCGGATAATAGTACTATGCGGCAAACCCTTGAAAAAATGGAATATCACCGTTATACAGCTGTTCCTCTCATTGATGAGCATGGTAAATATGCTGGGACAATTACCGAAGGTGATTTATTATGGAAAATGAAAAATACACCAGGATTAACCTTTGCTGATACTGAGCGGGTTATGATAAAAGAAATTCCCTTACGGATGATAAACACTCCAGTGCGAGTAAATGCAGAGATGGAAGGATTACTTTGTTTGGCTATCGCTCAGAACTTTGTTCCGGTGGTGGATGATAGTGGGATCTTTATCGGAATCATTCGTCGTAGTGAGATTATTGAGTATTTTGCTAAAAAATCCTGTGATGTAAATTATTAGAGAAGAGTTGTAGAATAGCAAGTAAGATATAAAGTAAAGAAAGCGGATGCCTTTTTGAAGTGCACCCCCAAAGTTAATTCAGTATATCATACTGTCTAACTTTGGGGGTGCACTTTATTTTTGGCATTCACATTCTTTATTTAGGTAGGTATACATTTTTCTATAAGCTTCTCGGTAAATCCCTATCGTCAGCCAAACGGCACTATGCAGCATTTTCTAAAGTTTGAGTTTAAGTTGATATGAGACTTCCTGCCAAGAGGATAGAGATGAATGATATGTTCTCTCAACAAATTTAACCGATCCATCATGTCCTACTAGTAATATGGTAGAAGAGCGTGTCCCATATTCCGGACCTTCAATAAATATTGAAGATAAGGTACGCTCCCATTCTAAGCTAACACCTGTATTGGGTAAAGTATCATCCGGTGTTTTTTCACGATTGGTCAAAATATCCCATAAATCAGTTTCAGAAACAGTGTCTTCAGTAAGGCATTGTGCCAACTGCTGGCGACCTTTTGAAAGTTTGGGCCAAGGCGTGTTCAGAAGATGATTGCAAAGACCGTGAACTCCAGGCGTAACCCGTTGTATTTGTCCTTGTTGGTTGCTGTAATACCATAAAGATTGTAGATCACCAACAAGTAAATTAAAGCCGTTATATTGCTTAGCTTGTTTTTCGATCTTTTTTAGGTATTCATGTGGTGGTTGTTGACTGTGAAGAAAGTCGGCAACTAAATGGCCTCGTGACAAAGCCTCGTCAGAATGACGTTGAGGGTCGCGATAATTAGTTAAGGCAGCAAAATGTCCATGAACAGTTATACCCATCCAAGTTCCCAGTTCCTTTAGATCCCTGCCAGCTAGAATATGAGGATGATCAGACCAATATTGGGCTGGTGCACTGGGACGAGCATAATATTCATCACGGTTGGCAGCCACAATTAAAGGATAGTTAGGATGATGCTGGTAAGCGAATAAAATTAAACACATAACACGTTATCACCTCTCTTAGCCTGATGGTTTCTATAGGAGATCTGCTATTACCTGCTAAATACTCTAAATAGGATAATTTTAGACAAAAATTTAAGAAAGCGTAATTGATTATGAAAGAATGATCTCCAAAAACTTTCTATGAGATATATGTTTTATGAGTAAAAATGTTTTTTAAACTATATGGGGAATACTGATGTTACAAGGAGGTATGATGATGAAAAAACAAACGGTAATATTTGATTTTGATGGAGTTATTAACAGCTATACAAGTCGTTGGCAAGGTGCTGGTGTAATTCCTGACCCTCCAGTACCGGGTATCAAGGAGGCCATTACTGAAATACGTAAGCATTATCGTGTAGTTGTTGTTTCTTCAAGGTGTTATCAGCCTGGAGGAATTGAAGGAATCAAAACATGGTTAAAAAAATACGATATAACAGTGGATGACGTAACTGATGAAAAACCCCCTGCAGTTGTTATTGTTGATGACCGAGCCATTACCTTTGATGGTAATACAGAAGGATTATTAGATAAGATTAAAAGTTTTAAACCGTGGAATAAAAAATCCTAGCTTAATAAATAATGAGGAAGTTTAATGGTTTCCAAAGGTCAACAAGGCATATCTGCTATTTATGAAACCCAGCTCTCTTTATGAGAACTGGGTTTCGTTGTCATATTTTTATGATTATTATAATTCCTATCCGTTTACTTAATTAGTACCTAACGTAAGCTTTAACTAGGACTATTGGCATATGGGATAAGCAGAGAAATAATTTAAAATTTGGCAAAATATTGACATATTGAAAAGGAGTTTATATTATTTTGTCGAAATTTAGCTGTATAGCTTAGTAATTGTATTGATATCCTTAAAACATCAGGACAAAAGTCCCGTAGTGTCTAAGCAATAATAACATATCGGCTGGTGGATGTAAGCTTATATTTAGGGATGGGAGCCTTTATAGTAAGCTACTTTTTATCTTTAGCAATAATGTCTTTTGCAAAAAATATGATACAAGGGGGATTATTTATGAACTTGACCGTAGGGAAGAAAATAACAGGAGGCTTTCTCGTCGTTTTGACTCTCGTTATTCTGATGAGTGGGTTTACATACTGGAAAATTGGTGAGATAACGTCATCTTATCAAGAGTTTAGTAAAGTAAATATTGAAAAAATGGAAATGGTGCAGGGGGCTGCTTCAGATATTGCAAATGAAGCCGTTGTCATGCGCCGATTTAATTTTACCGGGGACCCCAATGATATTAAAGTTTATAATGACTACAAAACAAAAGCCAATGAGCGGATAACTTGGCTGGAAAAAAGTCTTCATACCGAGAAATCCAATCAGTTTTTGATAACTATTAAAAAAGAAAAAGCAGCTTATGAAGAAATTGCAGAAAAATCTATGGCTGCTAAACAAGGAAATAAACTAGATGAAGTGGCTACCTATATGTCCCAAGCTGGAAAGCCTTATAAAGCTACGATGAGCGCTACCGAAGAGCTAGTTAGCTCCACTAAAGATTATGTAAAGCAAGAGCAAGAAAAATATGCAGAGGATGCGACACGTTCACGGATTATCCTCGTTGTGGTTAATATCGTTGTAATTATTATGTCGATGATCATTGCTTTTTTAGTTTCCCGCAGTATTTCACGCCCAGTGGGTGAGGTTGCCGAAGCTGCCAGTAAAATAGCCAATGGCGACTTGTCGATTGAAAATATTAGCTATCAGTCGAGTGATGAAATTGGACAACTCGCTATGGCCTTTAACCAAATGCTTTCTAACCTTAGGGCGATTATTCGTCAAGTATCGGTTTCCGCAGAACAAGTCGCGGCATCTTCCGAAGAATTAACTGCGAGTGCAGAGCAATCAGCGCAAGCCGCTACACAAGTAGCGATGACAATTATTGAAGTTGCAGAAGATACAGAGAAGCAACGCCAGAATATCAGTGAGACTGTAACGACTACGGATAAGATGGCAACTAGCATTCAACAGGTTGCAGGCAATGCAGTTAATTCTATGAACATAAGTGATCAAGCTGCCGATGCCGCGCAAAAGGGGAGGCGTGCTATTGAGGCAGCTGTTAAACAAATGGGTACAATTGATAGAAAAGTGGGCGAGTCTTCAGGAGTGATCACTAACCTTGGTGAGCGTTCAAAAGAGATCGGGCAAATTGTTGATGCTATTTCCAATATAGCAGGTCAAACCAACTTGTTGGCTCTAAATGCTGCAATTGAAGCTGCTCGGGCAGGAGAACAAGGTAAGGGTTTTGCTGTGGTAGCGGATGAAGTCAGAAAACTAGCGGAACAGTCTCAAGAAGCAGCAAAACAGATTGCCACTTTGATTAGTGAAATTCAAGAAGAAACTGACAAAGCAGTTAACGCAATGGAGGAAGGAACTCGTGAGGTAAGTACGGGTATCAATGTAGTAAATGTTGCTGGGACATCATTTGCGGAGATTTCTACGCTAATTGGCCAAGTATCGGATCAAAGTAAAGGTATTTCTAGTTCCATTCAGCAGATGGTCAATGATAGCCAAGAAGTCGGTGTTTATATCCAAAAGGTTGATCAAATTAGTAATGATATAAGTGGGCAAACGCAAACTGTTTCTGCAGCTACGGAGGAACAATCTGCTTCTATGCAAGAAATTGCTTCTTCCAGTCAAGCACTGGCACATATGGCCGTAGAGTTGCAAGAAGTTGTTGCAAAGTTTAAGTTCTAACATAACTAACTGTAAAAGTGTGAAGAAATTTTACATTATAGTGCGCTGAAAAATCAAAAGGACTCAGCCAGCAGATATTGCTGGCTGAGTCCTTTAATTGGCGATTAGGTCTGATTAATCATTGGATATAGTACAAAGATGATATTTGTGTATACTGAGTGTTGACAATGGTGGAATGGTGTGGTAATTTATGTATATATTATAGTTGATAAGTGTAAACCGTTGATAGGGAGATAAAATCATTTACGCGCTTACAGAGAGTCGAGAGAGGCTGGAATCTTGGCAGAAATGCGGATTGATAAATGGACCCTTGAGGGTGAGGTGAAAAGTCTCAGACTTAGTAGCTTGCAACGTGTGCTCACGTTATAGGGCGAAGAATGTGATGGCATTCGGATTAAAGTGGCCAAATGTTATGTTTGGCAAACAAGGTGGTACCGCAGGTTAAACACCTGTCCTTATATAAGGACAGGTGTTTTTTGTGTATTCAAGTAGATAGGAGGGAAATAAATGAAGATTAAACTTCTTATGGGAAATGAGGCAATTGCACAAGGAGCCATACGAGCAGGGGTAAAAGTAGTATCTGGATATCCAGGAACACCTTCAACTGAAGTATTGGAGGCGATTGCAAGGGATAATAAAAAAGACATATATGTAGAATGGTCTGTAAATGAAAAGGTAGCATTAGAGGTAGCTGCAGGAGCTGCGTATACGGGAGCAAGATCCTTGGTAACGATGAAACAAGTGGGGTTGAATGTAGCAAGTGATCCGTTGATGAGTTTAGCCTACATCGGAGTAAAAGGTGGAATGGTGATTCTAGTTGCAGATGACCCTGGCCCTATATCATCCCAAACTGAACAAGATACAAGACATTTCGCACGCTTTGCCCACCTGCCAATATTTGATCCTTCAACACCTGAGGAAGCGTATGACATGATAGGAGAGGCTTTTGCGCTTTCTGAAAAGTTTAGTACACCAGTACTCTTTCGACCAACGACTCAGGTCTGCCATGCTTGCGCTAGTGTTGAAATCAAAGAAGCGATAGAAATAAAGGAGATTGAAGGATTTATAAAAGATCCTAAATGGGTGATATTTCCTAAATTATCTTATCAAAATCATATAAAAATTATTGAGAATGAAACCAAAATTAGCGAAGATTTTTCTAAATCAATATATAACCAAATCATAGGAGCCGGAACGAAAGGAATCGTGGCGTGTGGTGCTTCATTTCTCCCTGCAGCAGAAATTTTAGAATACTTACCTAACGATGTAAGGTTAATGAAGATTTCAACACCTCACCCTTTTCCAGAAAAGCTTGCCTTTGAATTTTTAAAGAACCTAGATGAAGTACTAGTAATAGAAGAGTTAGATCCTGTAGTGGAAGAAAATTTACTTCGCATGTGTGGCAAGATGGGGCTCAAGATCCATATAAAAGGTAAATTAACAGGCGACTTACCCATAGCAGGAAAGTATAGCTATGAAATAGTGAGGACTGCAATTTACCGGTTCTTAGGAGAAAAATTGCCTTTAGATAACCAAGCAGAACTTTTACAAATTCCCATCAGGCCTCCTGTACTTTGTGCGGGTTGCCCTCATAGAGCTTCCTTCTATAGTGTAAAGATGGCGATGAAAAAAGCGAAACAAAGGGCTGTTTTTACAGGAGATATTGGTTGCTATACATTAGGGAATGCCAAACCCCTCGATATGGTAGATACCTGTCTTTGTATGGGAGCTGGCATTACCATAGCTCAAGGCTTACAAAGAGTAGAAGATGATTCGAAAAAGATTGCTTTTATTGGAGATTCTACTTTCTTTCATACTGGAATTTCTGGAATTCTTAATGCAGTATACAATGAAACCGATATTACCGTGATTATTTTGGATAATAGTACAACGGCAATGACAGGTCACCAGCCACATCCTGGCACTGGGAAGACAATGATGGGGAATCTAGCGGAAAAGATCAGTATTGAAAACGTGCTTAGAGGATGTGGCGTTGGTTTTATCAAAAAATCCAATCCATTAAACTATGAGGATGCGATGGACGCAGTCACACAGGCAGTTAATTATAAAGGTGTTTCTGCTGTAATTTTTGAGTCACCTTGTATAGCTGTGATTAAACCAAAAACGATCAGCCATATCAAAGAAAACTGTATTGGGTGTAAAAAGTGTTTGAAGGAAATTGGATGCCCTGCAATGAGTATTAAAGAAAGGAAAGTTAGCATTCAGCCACACTTATGCTATGGATGTGGGCTATGCAGAAACATCTGTCCTGTAAATGCAATTGGAGGTGAAAAGGAATGAAAGTAGATTGTTTATTAGCAGGTGTTGGTGGTCAAGGAACTGTTTTGGCATCGAAAATAATCGCACAAACGGCGATGAATAGTCAAAGCTTTGTAAGAACTTCAGAGACCATTGGAATGGCGCAACGGGGCGGGTGTGTTGTAAGTCATGTTCGCACGGATGCTAAGCATTGTTCTTCAGCCATTCCAAAAGGTATGGCTGATTTAATCATAGGTTTCGAACCAGCCGAAGTGGTCAGGAATATGGAATTTTTAAAACCAAAGGGACGGATTCTAGTCAATATTAATCCAATTATACCTGTCACAGCATCCCTAGAAGAGGTAAGTTATAAAGTGGAAGATATCGTAAAATTTTTAAGAGATATAAGAAACCAAGTGGTATTTGTTGACGGACGAAAGCTTTGTCAGATAGCAGGATCACCAAAGGTATTAAATGTGATAATGCTTGGAGTTGCAATAAAAGAACAATTGCTTCCTTTCTCAAAAGAGGAGATGTTACATACCATACAAGAAATCTTGCCACAAAAACTTATAGAACAAAATAAAACAGCACTTGAAGTGGGATATTGTTTTGAAAAATATCATCATGATAAGGAGGCTTTGTAATGAACAAAGTACAGTTTTTAGAATTTAAGAAATTACTGAGAAAAGCAGAGCAAGAAAGTTCTTTATATAAAAATAAGTTTAAAGAAGCAAGTTTTGTGATAGAGGATGTTCAATCATCGGAGGATATTTCGAAAATACCATTTACAACAAAAGCAGACTTAAGAGGTGCTTATCCACTCAATTTGCAAGCTGTTTCTGATGAACAAATAGTTAGAATTCATTCCTCTTCAGGGACAACAGGAACACCTGTAATCATTCCATATACAGCGCAGGATCTAGAAGACTGGGCAAATATGATGAAAAGATGTATGGAAGTAGCAGGCGTGATTAAAACAGATCGAGTCCAAATTACACCTGGCTATGGATTGTGGACCGCTGGTATTGGATTTCAAGCAGGCGTAGAAAAGCTAGGGGCTATGGCTGTTCCTATGGGCCCGGGCAATACAGAGAAACAATTGCAAATGATGATGGATTTAAAATCTACTACAATTATAGCTACTTCGTCTTATGCACTTTTACTAGCCGAAGAAATTCGTAAAAGGGGGCTAAAGGAAAATATTCATTTGACAAAAGCCATTCTCGGTTCCGAACGCTGGGGAGATAAAATGAGAGAGCGAATTAAAGAAGAATTGGGTGTAGAGTTATATGATATTTATGGGCTTACCGAGATTTACGGCCCCGGGATATCAATAAGTTGTGGATGTAACAGTGGACTTCATTATTGGGATGATTACTTTTATTTTGAGATTATTGACTCCCATACGGGGGAAAATGTTAAGGATGGAGAATTCGGGGAACTTGTCATTACAACATTGAAAAAGGAAGGTGCTCCTTTAATCAGATACAGGACTCGAGATATTACGCGATTAATAACAGGGGAATGTAACTGTGGTTTAAGATATCCTAGACATGCTCCCATTGTGGGAAGAACAGATGATATGATTAAGATTAAAGGGGTCAATATATACCCGGGGCAAATTGAAGATGTTCTAAAAACAATCGATGGAACAAGCAGTGAATATCAAATTGTACTTGATCGAAATGACGCAAAAGATAGTATGCTGCTCCGATTTGAAAAGCAAAAAGGTCATGACAAAGCAAGTTTGGAGTTAGCGGTCAAAAAGCATTTTAAAACTAAGATTGGTATCATTATAAATACACAAGCTCTTGGAATTGGGGAACTGCCAAGAAGCGAAAAGAAAACAGTGAGGGTTGTCGACAATCGATATTAAATAAGGCACAAGTATTAAATTCAAAACTAATTAGTGAGAAAAAATATGGGTCATAGTGGTTTCTTTTTCGTTTAATCCAGATATATAGTTGTAGTTTACCCATAAAGTGGTACAATTATGATAGATAAAAATGTTTCCTCTTACATGAATGATTACTACAAAAAATAATATAGATTAAGCAGTAGATAAATTAATGATGTCTATTAATAAACTTAATTAATAGAAGAAATTAAAAGAGGAGAGATAAGAATGGAAAAACCAGTAATTTCTCAGAAATCACCTATTGCTGTTGATGTTAAGAAGGGTGAAACCTACTATTGGTGTAAATGTGGCAAAAGCTCTAATCAACCATTTTGTGATGGGGCACATAAAGGCACTTCATTTGAGCCATTAGCATTTACTGCTGAAAAAAATGAAACCGTTTATCTCTGTGCCTGTAAGCATACTAAAACACCTCCATTTTGTGATGGAACACATGATAGTCTTTAATAGAGTATAGATAAAGTGTCAGCCAACAGCTATTAAGAAAATGTTGGTTGGCATTTTTTTCACTGGAGTGTAATTAGAATAAGCTGAACTATAACATACTATTAATGGATGCGACATTGCTGTAGAAGCTGATAAATAGAGTTTGGGAGGTACATTAATTATGAGTAATATCCGGACAATTCGCAGAATTGTAACAGGAGAAAAAGCAATAGATGGTGCTGGTGTTAAGCTAGTAAGAGTTTTTGGTCATGATGATGTTAAAGAGTTTGATCCATTTTTAATGTTAGATGCTTTTGATTCTGTCAATCCTGATGATTATATCAAAGGATTTCCTTGGCACCCTCACCGCGGAATAGAAACCATTACCTATCTTATAAATGGAGATATAGAGCACGGAGATAGTCTAGGGAATAAAGGGAGTATTTTGGATGGAGACTGTCAGTGGATGACTGCAGGATCCGGGATTATTCATCAAGAAATGCCAAAATCGAGTGAGCGGATGCTGGGAGCTCAGATATGGCTCAATCTTTCTTCTAAGGATAAAATGGTTGCACCTAAGTATAGAGATATCCTAAAGAAGAACATCCCTATTATTGATGAGGATGATTATAAGATACGTATAATTTCTGGAAAGTATAAAGAAATATCGGGTGCTATCCAAGGTGATTACGTCAAACCCTTATACTTTGATGTAGAAGTAAAGGCAAATTGTGAATGGTCTTTCCAGACGGAAGTAGATTCCACATTATTTGTATATATTCTCCAAGGAGGAGGCTGCTTTAGTCCAGATAATGAGGAGTTGATTTCGGAGAAACATGCGGTACTATTTAATGAAGGGGATACCTTTTGGGTAAAAGCTTCAAGTGCTGGTATAAGATTTTTATTCTTAGCAGGGAAACCCCTTAAGGAGCCGATTGCATGGGGCGGGCCCATCGTTATGAATACAAAAGAAGAATTGAATCAAGCTTTTAAAGACTTAGAGGAAAATAAATTTATCCGTTAATCATATCTCTCTTAATTAGTATAAGAGGCTTGTTAGATGGAGAAGGGCAGTTAGGTGTAGTCTAACTGTCCTTTTTTATACATATAGTTTCTCGAAGAAACAGTTGCATAATGCAATTAATAATAGTAAAATAATACTAGGAGGTGGTTGTATGAATTTTGTTGATTCAAGTCAACGTCTTAGAGAAATGACCCGATTATTAATCCGCAAACTTGGATTTTTAGAGCGTGATGGGGCAATATGTTGTGGAATTACATTAACCCAATGTCATGCAATGATTGAAACCGGTAGAAAAGAGCAAATATCTGTCAACGAATTGGCTGAATTACTTAATCTAGATAAAAGTACAGTAAGTAGAACCGTAGATCAGCTTGTGAATAATGGTATCATGCTGCGGGAAGCTGATCAAGAAGATCGGCGTTTCGTCAAGTTAAAGCTTACTGGCAAAGGGGAAGAATTGTTTAAAAACATTGAGCAACGGATGGAAGTATATTTTTCCGAAATTTTAAATGCTGTCCCTGAAGGAAAGCGTGAGCAGGTAATCGAGAGTTTGCAAATTTTTGTAGATGCTCTAAAAGATACGAAATGTTGTTAAAAAACTGAAAGTATGATTAGAGTAAATAGTAAATTGATGACGCTTTTTTTATAAAGAAATAATTAGGAGGTTTATTTATGACACAGGATATTAGGGAAAATGTAAGAAAAAAATATGCCCAGGCCATTACAAATAAGCTTAATTGCTGTGGAACTTCTACCTCTGAAAATCCGGTAACTGGAAAACTATATGAAAAAAATGACGTGGAAGGATTGTCAGAAGATATTGTAAAGGCATCCTTTGGCTGTGGCAATCCAACGGCTCTTGCCGAGCTGTATCCTGGAGAAGTTGTTCTTGATCTAGGCAGCGGGGCTGGCCTTGACGTACTCCTCTCAGCAAAGCGGGTTGGACCTTATGGAAAGGCATATGGCCTAGATATGACCGATGAAATGTTAGCTGTTGCGAAGAAAAATCAAGTTTCTTCTAATATTTTAAATGCCGAGTTCTTAAAAGGGCACATTGAAGCCATTCCATTAGGGGATAATACGATAGATGTAATTATCTCCAATTGTGTGATTAACCTTTCTACTGATAAAGATCGGGTATTACAGGAAGGATATCGTGTGCTAAAACCTGGCGGCAGATTTGCTATATCGGATATTGTAGTAACCCGCCAACTACCAGTAAGTGTGCAGAAAAGTATAACTGCTTGGGCCGGATGTATTGCTGGGGCATTACTTGAGGAAGAATACCAAGAGAAACTAACTGCAGCAGGCTTTTCAAATATAGAAATCGTAAGAACTCGAACTTATGATTTTAGTGATGAGCATGGAGCAGCTTTTTTACCTGAACTCTCCCAAGTAGAAAGAGAAGAGTTAAAGGGAGCTTTAGTCAGCGCCTTTATTCGCGCTAAAAAACCTGTAAAGATTTTTAATGAAGGCAGTGATTATTCAATCCGCATTGCTAAAGATACAGATTTGCCTGCCATCCATAAACTTCTACTTGAAAATGGGCTAACAAGCTCTGGGGTAGAAGAAAACCTAGCCAATTTTCTGGTAGCTGTTCAAAAAGAGGTGATAGGTGTAATCGGACTTGAATTTGCTGGAACTAACGTCATGTTACGATCCATGGCGATTCGTCAAGAATTTCGCAAACATAAAATTGCAACTGCTTTAGTTGAGCACTCATTATCCATAGCACGTCAAGCAGGGATTCAAGAAATATATCTTTTAACGCAGACAGTAGAAAAGTTCGCGGCACGCTGGGGCTTTTCTAAGATAGAACGTTCAGAAATACCTGCTGATCTCATGCAAAGTTCGGCATTGGATGGTTGCTGCCCCGCTTCAAGTAGTTGTATGAAGTTAAAGTTATAATAGGTTGGCGTCGTAGAAACCATTACCTTGAATGACTCAAGAAAAACGTTCAGATGAGTCTTGCTGAGTTCCAGAAATAAGAGTGAAGATGATTCTTTCTGGCAATTATACGCTGGAAGTGGTATGATTCGATGATGTGCATAGTTCCCTTACTTGGTACTTCCTTTAAATTGAACGAAAGTAGGATATGACAAAGATGAAATTCGCTATAGCTGAGAAATCCCACGAAAAATACCTAAATGATGTTGTGAGAGAAATTAGTCAAGACTGTCTGTGGAGGAATAGGCTGCTCCAAGGGCAATATAATGAGCAATTCTTAATAACATACAAGGAACTAGACGAACTTCCTTGCTCTTTATGGACTATCTTTTCCCAATATGGTTTAGAGTTTTTGGTTTCGAAAATTCAAGATTGTCCCGAAAAATTTGAAGAAGGATTCACTATTTTCAAATTTGAAGCGAAGGGATTCTCCCATTTAGTAAGCTATTCAGGTAACGATAGCACAGACTAAATAATACATATAAATTAAAGTCAAAGTGAGCTCCTCATAAAAGGAGCGTTCTTAGATCGCGGAAGCGCAAGTGTAGAAGAGATAGGCAAATTTGCCTGTCTCTTTTTATTTTGAATAATAAAATGGAAATTTTAATTGACAAAAGTCACTGTATATTCTATTATTAGTTTGAATATCAAACAATATTTATATCAAATATTCAGAGAGTCGAAGGAGTTAGGAAATATGAATACATTAGACGAATTAACACATGAGTTGTTTACTTTTTATAATGGTTTTTCGTCATGGGAGAACTCGGTGATAAAAACTAGCGATTTGACCGTGTCCGAGGCCCACGCAATTGAAATATTAGGTACATACGGTCAAATGAAGATGAAAACCCTTGCTCAGCACTTAGGTGTAACGACAGGGACGACAACCGTTACCGTTGATCGATTAGAAAAAAAAGAGTATGCCAAGCGGGAGTCTGTCAAGGAAGATCGGCGTGTCCACCTTATAACGTTAACAGAAAAAGGTTTGCATGCTTTTTCTGAACACCATCAATATCATTTCAATTTAACAGAGCAAATACTCGCCGCTCTTTCCAGTGAAGAAAATGAGCAATTGATCAAAATCCTTAAGAAAATTAATGAGGAGGCGTTCTAGACATGAGGAGCGAGGAAAAGTTGCTAATGAAAAAAGAAGCAATTAGCGCAGATAAAATAGAAAATGAATCTAACTGCATGGAACATGGGGAAGGAAGTCATACACAGGACGTTATAAGAATCGCTGCTACATCGATTTTGTTACTTGGCTATTGGCTAGAGTGGCTGCCCAATATTCTAGGGGTTAATACAGCTTTACTTGCAGCAATCATTGGGGGATTACCAATTATCAAAGAAGCAGTTAGCGCAATTTATCGCCGTGGTGATACCAAGGTGGGTTTATTAGTAAGTATTGCGATTATTGCTTCCATTGCCATTGGGGAATATTTTGCCGCTGCTGAAGTTGCACTAATCATGACGATAGGCGAAATGTTGGAACATATTACCTTAGAAAAATCAAATACTGCATTAAAAAAACTGGCAGACTTAGCTCCCTTAAAAGCCCGCATTTTAGAAGGTGGCAGCGAACGAGAAATTGCTGCCGAATTAGTAAAAGTGGGAGACATCTTATTAGTAAAGCCAGGAGAAAAAATTCCCGTGGATGGCATGGTAACAGCTGGTCATGCGACGGTTGATCAAGCAACAATAACTGGAGAATCAATTCCAGTTGAATGTCATAGTGGTGTGAATGTTTTTGGTGGAACGATCGTGGCAATGGGGAGTATTGAAATTGTTGCAACGAAGGTTGGTCAAGATACAGCGTTAGGTCATATTATTAAAATGGTTAAAGAGGCGCAAGCAAGTAAGGCGCCTAGTGCTCGAATTATTGATACCTGGGCAAATTGGTTTGTACCATTAAGTCTTGCGATTGCAGTGTTGGTTTATCTAGTGACAGGGGATATTGTAAGAGGAGTCACTATTTTAATTGTTTTTTGCCCTTGTGCTATGCTGCTAAGTACTCCTACCGCTGTAGCGGCCGCTATTGGAGCTGCTGCTCGCCGTGGTATTTTGATCAAGGGAGGCGAAATATTAGAGAGGGTAGGCTCCTTAGATACGGTTGTATTTGATAAAACAGGCACGATCACCTTGGGCAAGCCTTTTTTGAAAGACATTCGCTGTTACAATGGATGGCAAAGAAATCAATTACTAGCGATTGCAGCCGGCATTGAAAAACGTTCTGAGCATCATTTAGCAAAAGCAATTATACAAGAGGCAGAACAAGAAGGAGTTTCATTTATTGAACCGATGATTTGGGAACCTGTCATTGGGCAAGGTATAGTAGCAAAAAAAGATGATGAAATTTTCTTGTTAGGTAACCAATGGCTAATAAAAAATCAAGATATTATGCTAACAAGGGAACAAGAAGAATACTGCATTAAAAATCAAGGGGCGGGAGCGACAGTCGTTTTTATTGCAGTGAATGGTGATGTTGTAGGGATCATTACCATTCAAGATCCTATACGTGAAGGAGCTAAAGAAGCAATCGAGGCATTACAGCGTGAACAAATTAAGAAAGTAGTGCTGTTGACTGGTGATTCGACAGCAGTGGGAAATGCAGTAGGAGCGGAAGTGAATATTCCCATCATACATGGGGACTTATTACCTGATGACAAAGTAAAATATGTTGAAACCTATCAACGAGAAGGTTTCAAGGTGGCAATGCTCGGCGACGGAATCAATGATGCTCCTGCCTTGGCTAAAGCAGATATCGGCATTGCTATGGGGTATTCTGGAACAGATATAGCGATTGAGGCGGCAGATATTGTTTTATTATCTGATGACTTGAATAAGATATCTGAAACAATACAGAAAAGTCGAAAAGCCATTCGTACCATTTGGCAAAATATTGTAGTCGCTAATGTCATTAATTTTGCTGCAATTATATTGGCCGCTTTAGGATTATTAGGACCTGTTGCCGCTGCCATTGTGCATAATGTAGGAGCAATCTTAGTTGTATTGAATTCCGCACGTTTATTGCGTCACGAATGATATCCTAATGTAAAAAAATAGCAGAAACCTCAAAATAAGCCTTGTTTAGATAAATTGTAGATTTATCTAAACAAGGCTTTGTTTTGTTCCGGAATCAGAAAGTATAACACTTTCTTGATTCCAAGTAAGAACGACTAAGGCTTCTGCCTGCGTCCGAGGACTTGGCAGAAACCAAGTCTTTTCTTATAACCACGGCTAAAATAAAAAAACAACTACCAGTTGTGAGCATTCGATAAAAAAGGAAAATTTGTAGCATAATAAAAATCATTACACTTATCCTTTGTATTAGATATGACACTGGCGCGAAGACTAATATAAACTTTACTAGAAAGGGTTGTTATCGTTTGAAGCGTATTTACAAGATACTATATGTAATAGTAGGAGTAAGTATTATTTTATATTTTATAAGTTCTCTCTATATCTACTATCAAGAAAAACCTGAGACGGATGTGCTACTCCAGTCTTTGCCTGTAGTACAAAAACAGACCCGTTTATTAGTGGTTGCCCCTCATTGTGATGATGAAACACTTGGCTGTGCTGGTGTTATCCATGATGTCATTGAAGCGGGTGGGCAAGTCATGGTTGTTTTCATGACAAATGGTGATGGATTTACTGTTGCAACAGAAGAACAGTTCCACCGATTGTTCCTTACTAATGAAGACTATGTGAATTCTGGGTATGCTCGTCAGAAAGAAACATTACATGCACTGCATTTACTGGATGTACCAGAAAAACAAATTGCTTTTCTCGGGTTTCCTGATCGTGGCCTTAGAGCAATATGGTCGGATTACTGGAATAACAGCCAGCCTTATCAATCTCGTTATACTGGAAGTGATCATTCACCCTATACTACAAGTTATCAGCAGAATGCTCCTTATACTGGAGAAACTGTTTTAAATAATCTAGAACAAATAATGCATACGTTCCAACCTAATCTTATCCTAGCGCCACATCCAGCAGATGAGCATCCTGATCATGCATCAACTTGGGCCTTTGTTGTTGCTGCTTTTATGAAACTTAGCAAGGGTGGATTAGAACCGGGAGTTAATTTATATACTTACTTAATCCATCGTGGGGATTTTCCAATACCTCATGGTTATAAAACGGATGCTTTGCTGTCACCGCCAAAACCATTATACCAAACACAGCCGAGTAGCTGGCTCCAATATCCAATAAAATCGGATATGGAAGCACTGAAAGAGCAGTCCATTAAAGAATATGTCAGTCAAATTCGAGTTCCGATTATGTCGAGCTTATTATATAGCTTTATTCGCAAGAATGAATTGTTTGAAGAAGTACATTTTCCTTTAATAACACAGATGCCGCTAGATGTAGATTTACGGAATCTTGAAACTTGGTCTGATCAGGAGCCAATTTTAGTCAATCCTTTGGGCGTAAATTTAGTTGGTGCTTTGGAGCCTAGAGGGAAAATAACAAGCATTTCTAGTTGTATACAAGACAACAGGATTTGGATGCGTTTTCATATACCGGGATTTTCAAAAAAAAGAAATCAATATAATGTATCAATTGTGACTTTTAGTCGTACGGATAATCAAATGGATAGAGAGATGCAAGTAGTTTATTTTAGTAAGGCCAATACAAACTTATCTCCAGATAATATTGTGCGGTACCCAGATGATGTTATCATTAAGATTTCTTCACCTCCAACCAAATTGGATAATTTCTTTTTTATTCGTGCTGAAACGAAAAACCAATTTGGAATCATGTTTAACCATACCGTGTGGCAACCAGCCGTTCTTACGAGATTTTAGTATTTTACGTAGAAGTGAATGGTCCTAATAAGCATTATTCTGTGGCTTTAGGAATGAAAAATAAGGATGGTAATAAGAAGTAATGCCTTTCGCAATTGCGTCTGCGAGCTTTCTTTGGTGTTCTGGTGTCTGTAATAGGGAACGTTCTACTTTATTGGTAATATATCCAACTTCGATGAGTGCAGCAGGAATCTTATTGCGACGTAATACGAAATAGCGGGCAGGGCTGGCTGTTGGGGGAACCTTTACCACTTTGCCCAGCTCAGTTTGAATCGCATTGGATAATTCCTTGCTAGCCTCGGACTTCGCATAATAAAAAACCTCTGCACCTTGCCTACTTGCATTTGATACTGCGTTGGCATGAAGGCTTATAAATAAATCTGCATCTGATTCTTCGGCCATTTCTACGCGAGCAGTTAAATCACGATGGTAACGCCCTCTAACTTTTTCATTGTCGCACTCAGGGCTTAGGTCAATATCCGATTGACGAGATAGTACCACTTTAGCACCAGACTCGTTAAGTATATTTTTAAGTTGTAATGCTATGGCTAAATTAATATCTTTTTCTAGGACTCCTTGACGATTTGCACCGGGATCAATGCCGCCATGGCCAGCATCCACTACAATGATTTTTCCCGACAGTTTGTGCCCCATATTATCATGGGCGTATAAGGTGCTTATTAATAATAGGGTAGATACTACAAATAAAAAAAAATGACGTTTAGCGATGTATTGAATCTTCATAGTGTACACACCTCCTTCAAGTTACATATATGCAGTAAAGAGCCTTGCTAGTATGCATTGAGTACTTTAGAGATCAAATTTCTTGCCATAATTAGTGATAATGCTATGTAAGAAGTTATATGTAGGCAAGTTTTTTACTTATATATTTATAATTGTGGTGCAAACTAATAATGCATAGATTACACAAAAAAATGGAAAGGTTTTATTATTGCACATTTTATTGATGTGGTGGGTATTTCCTAAAGGCATCTATATATTAATAGCAGGAGGTCTCATGACGAATCACAAACTGACAATTCTTAAAATCACTATATTTTTTTTAGTAAGTCAAATTCTACTTATCATTGGATTGGCTGGCCAAGGACATTTTGACTATATACGAAGCATATTGGTAACTGCTAGTCTTTGGCTCTTATATACATTTTTAGAAGTTAGATATGAATTATTTATGAATCATTATGTTAGAGTAATAGTCGTAATTTCACTTTTATGCGACGGTTATGGCGGATATTATTTGAATTTGTATGCTACATCTGTAATTTTTGATAAAATTTTGCACGTTTTTGGATCCTATTCCTTTGCCTTATTTGCTTACATCTTAGTTGTTCAGTTGCTAAAATACCCTGTGACTCGGTCTTTTAAATTTATTTTGGTAGTGAGTTTGGGGCTTAGTATTGGAGCCTTTTATGAAATATTAGAATTTCTAACGGATACTATTTCGCATCCACCTTTACCTAGCCAGCCTAGTCTTCTAGATACAGATCTAGATTTGATTGGCGATCTGATTGGTGCAACGATTGCCGCATTTCATGCGACCTATAGAACCTTTATTAATATGAATTTTTAAATTTACTCACTATATTAATTAAGCCCTTCGGGCAGTTTTTTCAATGTTTCTTTTTAGGATTGAAATCTATTATGCATTTTAAAATTAAAGATGTCGGCCAATATCTAGAATAGAAGTTTTTTCGGAATAGTTGATAAGTAACAGCATGGGCTGTGGTAACTCATAAACGAGTTACCACAGCCCATTTCTATAGGGAGTACTGCATTATCTATTTTTCGAGTAAACATTTTTATATATTTTACTTTTCTTAATAAAAACTAAATATATGCCTGCGATACTGGTAATAAGAATAGTTTATTCGACAAAAAGGGAGGAAAAATCAATGAGTACTACATCATCTGTCACTTCCAGCACATCGACAACTACTAGCTCTAGCATAGCAAGTACTAGTAGCCTGGATTTTGACGAGTTTATTCAGCTTTTGGCCACAGAATTAAAATATCAGGATCCCGACGATCCAGTAAGCGGGACTGAGTATGTAACTCAGATGGCCCAAATCAGCTCACTATCGGCATTATCAACTATCAATAGTTCACTTAATAACTCTTCCGCATTTAGTATGATTGGAAAGGAAGCAACCTATTCTACCACCGACACATCTGGCAATACAGTGACGGGCTCAGGTACTGTGCAGTCGGTAACCATTTCTGGTAGCAACACCTATGTCAACGTTGGTGGCACAACGGTAGATCTTTCTGCTATTACAAAGGTGGCAGATTCCAGCACTACGTCCACTACTACGTCTTCAACGTAGCATAAAAATAATAAATAATAGTGGCTTTTAATCAGACCAAATCAGGGAGGAATCCACTATTTCCGAATGAGAGATGAAAAAATAATTTGGAGGTTTTTTTCTTATGGCTATGATGGTCGCATTAGGTTCCGCGGTATCGGGAATTAAAAGTGAACAGACCGCCCTTGATGTAATCGCTAATAATATCGCTAACGTTAACACCACAGGCTACAAATCACAGACGGTTTCCTTCAGTGATGTGTTGAGTCAGACGATAAGTTCTGCAACTGCTTCTACCGCAACGACTGGTGGCGTTAATGCTCAGCAACTTGGGTTGGGCGTCCAAATTGCCAGCACGGATACGGATATGACGGTAGGCAGCACTTCAGCAACTAGTAATAGTACTGATGTGGCTCTTACTGGCGAAGGCTACCTTATTGTATCGACGGGTACGGACGGCGAATATGAGTTTTCTAGAGCTGGCAATATGACTGTTGACGACTCAGGTAACCTAAATATAAATGGCTATGACGTTTGTGGGTGGGAGACATCATATACTCTTGATGCCGATGGTAAGAAAGTTTTCAATACAAATAGTACTGTCGAACCTATTAATCTTTACAGCGGCAGTAATAAGCTTATGGCTGCTGAGGCTACTACTTCTGCCGACCTTACTGGTAGCCTTGACTCTACATCTAAGGTAGTGACAGGTGCTACACTACAAAACATTGGCAGCACAGCGATTACGACCTGGGACGCAACAACGTCACTCGATGTTGTGGACGCACAAGGTAATACCACCCCGGTTACGCTCAATTGGAAAAAGTGTGCTACTGATGGCTCGACCACTAGCTGGTACTGGGAAGCCAGCGGTACAAATGCAACCATAAGCCCTTCGAGTGGCTATGTTGCTTTTGACGCAGAAGGTAATATGGTTACTTCTGTCACCCCCCTTACAGCGACACTTGATACCGCTACCAATACTGCTGGCTATAGTAACAATAATATTAGTGTCGGTACAGGACTGACAGCAGGTAGTTATACTGTCACTGTGGCAGATTCGACTACGACTACTGGGCAGTACGACATTACGTTGGTAGACGCAGACGGCAATACTACTACTACGACTTCTAAAGATGGCTCAGCTACTTTTAAAACCTCGTCGGGAACGGTTTCCTTAGCGGCACCGACGGCAATTACAACTGGTACGTCTACATTCACTGTTGCAAATGGTACCACTTTAACTTTTGATTCGACTCCGGCAATTGCTGTGAAATCCACGTCCGCCAACACCGATGCAGTTTCAGTGAAGCTGGACTTTTCCAAAATTAAGACCACGAGCAGCACGAACGCTACTCTGTCTGCTGATGCCGATGGATATGCGTCGGGAACATTAAAAAGTTATAGTATTTCATCAGATGGAATCATTACAGGTACATATAGTAACGGAGAAACACAAGCAATAGCACAAATTGCGTTGGCGGTTTTCGACAATCCGAGTGGGTTGACAAAAACTGGTGACAATCTCTATACCACGAGTTCCAGCTCTGGCGGTTATAATACTGTTGTCGCTGGTACAAACGGCACAGGTACGATGACATCCTACGCGTTGGAGCTGTCTAACGTGGATTTGTCGGCGCAATTCAGTGCAATGATGATCGCTCAACGAGCCTATCAGGCTAACACTAAGGTTGTTTCTACTGCTGATGATATGTTACAGGCTCTCCTCAGTATGAAAAATTAATAACGAACTTGATGTTATATCCGACTGAAAGCGTATTTTGAGTCTTGTAGTCGGCATCTGCCATTGAGTTTTACATTTATAATTGGAGGTGATCGTATGGCGTCGACTTTCGGCACCTATAGCGTCGCTTATTCGGGAATGTATGTGAATCAGGCCGCCCTTACAGCAACAAGCACTAATCTTGCTAATGTAGACACCACCGGAGCTTCAAAAGTACAAGTGACTAGCGCTGCCCAAAATACTGTCCAGTCGAGTGGGGCATCTACGGGAAATGGTGTTAGCGTAGCATCCATCACACGATCCCGTGATATATTTCTTGACAGCACTTACCGTTCCCAGAATGCCAGCGCCACTTATGACTCAGTGAAAAGCGGAAACTTGGAATATATAGATAAAATATTAAGTGAATATGATACTAACTCTACCACCGATACGACTACCACGACTTCTGGTGTGCAGGAGGCAGTAAATACCTTTTTTAATGCATGGGGAAATTTGTCTACGGATTCGAGTACCACTAGTACCCGTGTGGCGGTTACGACCGCCGCTAGTGACTTGGTCACAATGTTGAGCGATATTGACGATCAATTGCAGCAATTGCAGGCAGATGCTGTGACTGGAGTTCAAGATGGTGTGGACAGCCTTAATGACCTTGCCGGGCAAGTTGCGGACTTGAATACGCAAATTACTCAGGCAGAGGTAGGTGGCGGCGAGGCAAGCTGCCTGCGGGATCAGCGCGACGTGTTGCTTGATCAGATGTCTGCCTTGGCCGACATCAGTGTGACGACTGGTTCTAATGGAACGCTAAAAGTAACTCTCAATGGGTCGTCACTGGTGAATGGCACTACGGTCAATACATTAGTTGTCGCTGGTAGCGGGACAACTACTGATCCGTTGAAGGTAAAATGGACCGATTCCGATGATGAAGTCACGATTAAAAGTGGGAGCATAGCGGCATATATGGAAGATACAGATCAAACTGGCTATGAAACTATCGACGCGAGCGATATTCCTTATAATTTTACCACTACTGCAACTAGTTCGATCACTACTATGAGGCAAGCTCTAAATGACTTGATTACTACAATTGCAACCAAGGTTAATTCCTTGAGTACCTCAGGTGTTGACCTCAATGGCAATACTGGTGTTGACTTTTTTACTACCGTTGATTCCAGTCAGCCATTGAGTATCAGTAATATACAGGTTAACCCTGAGCTAGTTAAAGATTCTAACAAGGTAGTTA
The DNA here is from genome assembly GCF_030269905.1 of Pelosinus sp. IPA-1. NCBI lineage: Bacteria > Bacillati > Bacillota > Negativicutes > Selenomonadales > Sporomusaceae > Pelosinus > Pelosinus sp. IPA-1. The sequence goes on from NZ_BSVC01000008.1 coordinate 250,865, forward strand.
CTTCTTCCAGCGGTGCAGATGGTGACAATACCATCGCCAGTGCAATAAAGGCTCTTGCTACCGATACTACTTGCTATAAGAATAGCGAATCAACAGCGCTTAATGTTACTCAATTCTATACGGCGGTGACTAAGTGGATAGGTACTGCAGGTGATACGGCGACGAGTAATTATACAACCCAAGCAGCTTTAGTTGAACAATTAGACAACCAGAGACAGTCTGTTTCAGGCATTTCCATTGATGAGGAAATGTCGAACATGATCAAGTTTCAAAATGCCTACGCTGCCAGCGCTAGGGTTATGAGTACGATTGATAGCTTGCTTGGTGATTTGCTTGCGGAATTTGATTAAGGATCTAGGCTAAATTAAGGGGTGAGTGAAAATGGCTTCAACTTTTTTGGGGCTTAGTATTACCAGTCGTGGTTTAAATGCTGCTCAGATCGGACTGGCGACGACCACGAATAATATGAGTAATATAGATACAACTGGTTATTCAAGGCAGGTGGTGACCCAGACATCCGTTGGTCCAGCTGCAGTTTACAGTAGCAGTTTAGTTGGTGAGGGGGTAGAGGTTACTTCGGTAGATAGGGTGCGAAGTTTCCGTCTTGATCAAAAGTATTGGCAGCAAAATAGTGCATCAAGTCAAGCGGAAGCCACGTCCACTTGTCTGCAACAAGTAGAAAATGTTTTCGGTAGTACGACTACGAGTAATATTACTACAGATCTTAACACGTTTACCTCAGAATTATCGACGCTGGCTAGCAGCACGACAGATACATCAGTTAGAGCTACGGTGTTGTCAGATGCGCAAACTCTCTGCGATACAATTAATACCGCTTCTACCACTCTGACGACTCAACGCAGTGATATCGACAGCGATGTGAAAACAACAGTGGGACAGATCAATTCTTATGCGACGCAGATTGCTACATTAAACAAGCAGATTTCCGTGGCGAGTGCATCAGGTGCTTCTACTAATGAGTTAGAGGATCAGCGGGGGTTAGTGGTCGATGATCTTTCAGGGCTAGTTGGTATCAACGTAATCCAAGAAAATAATGGCGATCTTACGATTGCTGTTGCTGGGGCCACCCTGGTGAGCGGTGATAAAGCTAACGAATTAGAATGCTATACCATTACCGATGCCACAAGCACTCAGAATGGCATGTCGGGCATTCGCTGGACAGATTCTGGTAAAGATTTTGATACAGGTGATTCTGGCGCACTAAATGGCTATCTTCAAGTTCGGGATGGTAGCACCGCAGATAGCAAAGGGATACCATACTATATCAGTCAATTAGATGATTTTGCACGGACATTTGCCAAAGCCTTCAATGAGGGCGTTACTTCTGGCAGTACCACCTATAGTGGTAGTGCTGATGGGGTGGGTATTGACGATGATGCTACGACGGGTACCCGTTTCTTTTCTTATGATAACTTATCATCGGCGGACCTGATGGCAAGTGGCACTGATATAGACGCAGTATACAGTAATATTACAGCGGCTAATATCAGTGTATCAAAGGATATTATAGATGATACGGATAAGATTCCAACAGCATCAAGCACTGGTGGGGACAGCAACGTTAAAAATCTTACTGATCTGATTAGTATATGTACAGATGTTAATATTTCTGGTAATTCTACAGTTTCGGGCTTATACAATGTGATCGTCGCCACTGTCGCCGGCGCCAGTGCCTCGGCGCAAACCGAATATGATCGCAAGAATACTAGCACAACCTATATCAACACCAGCCGGTCTTCTGTGTCCGGGGTTTCAAGCAACGAGGAGACGACTAATTTGACGACCTATCAAGCAGCGTATGCTGCGTCGGCTTCAATGGCTAGCACCTGGAGTGAAATATATAGTACGACCATCAATATGGTAAACACTGACTAACAGGGAGGGCTTTTTGTGCGCATAACCAATGGTATGGTAGCGGCAAATAATCTGCGGAATATTAGTAAGGCTGAAAATCGACTGGCGGCTGCGAATGCGGCGGTGTCGTCCAATCAAAAAATTCAGGCGGCTTCTGATGATCCATTGGTGGCGACGCGGGCGGTTACGTACCGTAGCTATGTATCCCAGATAGCACAATACCAAGATAATACGGATGCCGCCGATGGTTGGCAGACGGCTACGGATGATGCATTAAGCGGCTTGGTTGACAGTGTCACAACGTTGGGGACATTAGCGGGCAAGATAACTGACACTTTGAGTGCTGCTGATCTGACATCCATGAAGACGCAAGTTCAAACCTTGCAGGATGAGGTTATTTCTTATATGAATACCAATTATTGTGGCAGTTATGTTTTTGGTGGGTACAGCACGGGTACGGCACCTTATGCGGCGGTGTCTACGGATGTTGGTGATACCGTGACTTATAAAGGAGGTTACTTGAGCCTTGGTGGTGTGGTATCAGCGGATATATCAGATGATGATATCAAAACATTCTATACAGCTAACGATGGTGATGCCTATAATACGTTAACGACTGCGTCTGCCACGGCTCTGAAGGCTTCTACAGTAGCTACTGCAGCAGCTGCTGCTGCTCCCACTGACCTTACGTTAGCGGCGAAGGCGACAAATGCTAAGAAAACTTCGGATGCGCTAGAGGCGGCTGTCGCTACATATGGGGGGACGACGAATCTAACGGATGCGGTGGCTGCTGATAAGACAGCTTATCAGACGTTAGCAGCTGCTGTTACTACGTATGGTGGTACGACTACATTAACAGATGCTACTGCTATTGCTAAAACTGCTTATGATACGGCATCCTCGGCTTCAGCAGCGGATACTACTGATACTACGTTAGCAACCACAACGGCTACTGCTCTAACAGCTTATCAGACGTTAACAGCTGCTGTTACTACATATGGTGGCACGACTACGTTAACGGATGCTGCTGCTACTGCTAAAACTACTTATGCGACGTTAGCTGATGTTGCTACGAATGGAGATCAGAAAATTAATTATAATATTGGTTTTAGCAGTTCAGTTACCGTTAATACGGAGGGACAAGACGTTGTTGGCGAAGGTATTAACAATCTCTTCAATACGATTGCCAAACTACAGCTCGCATTAAACGGTGATACCAGCTATAAGACAGCTGCGGTGGACTCATCAGGTACAGTGACAGTTACGACCAATTCGTTAGATGTCAGCGATTTAAAGAGCGAATTTGCTACAGATCTTAGCAAGATAACTGCTGCTCAAGCTACATTAGGTGGCAATATGGATAGAGTGGCCAGTGCAGTTAATACCTTGAGTGATGCATCTACATTGTATAAGGGGCTCATGACTGACAATGAAAATATCGATACGGCGGCAGCAGCCACGGAATTAACTAGCGCTGAGTATACTTACGAAGCGGCCCTTGCGGTCGGGGCAAAGGTAACCTCCAAGTCACTGATCGATTATATTGCATAATGATAAAGGAAGGAGGCGGAGTAAATGTCCTCAAGTAGTAGTATTTCAACCAGTACGGTTAATGGAACGACCAGGATTACTGGCTTGTCTTCGGGCATTGATGTGGATAGTATCGTTGCACAACTGACGACTGCTGAGAAGGCAAAGAAGTTAAATAAATTGCAACAAAAGGAACAAACTGCTGAATGGAAACAGACAGCGTACCAAGACATAATCACTGATATTCAAGATTTTAGCAGTAAATATTTTAGTACAACCTCGTCCACTAGCATAATGAAAGCGAGTAATTTTTTACAGTACACTGCTAGTAGTAGCAGCAGTGCGGTTACGGTGACTGCCGCCAGCACTGCTGCTGCGGGGAGCCACACTGTGGCAGTCAATCAACTAGCGACGAAGGCCACGCTGACAAGTAGCACTAGTATTTCCAAAGATGTGCAAGGTTCATCGGCAGCGGATTATACGAGCCTCACCGGTGAAAGCTTTGTCATGACCTTGGATGGTACAGATTATACAGTTGATCTTGATGATGTGAATGGTACCACCGGTACTGCCGCGATCACTGCGCTGCAAACGGCGATTGATACTGCAGTCGGTTCGGGTAAAGTTACTGTCGGTACAATCACCTCAGGTACCACCACATGTCTACAGTTCACAGCCGCAGATAGTGGTGTACAGGCGATTACCGTTAGCGCCACCGATACCAATAGTGATGGCATAGCAGATAATGCAGGATTATCTGATCTAGGCTTCGGCACAGGTGCAATACTCTCTAACCGCTTAGACACATCTGATACGTTAGCAACAATTGCCGATCAGTTAAAGTCATCGATAGGGGCAGCGACATTTGGTACTGCTGGAGTCTCATTGATAATCAACGGTACGAAAGAAGAATTTTCCAGTACCACGACTCTCGCTAGTATGATGTCCACAATCAACAAGGCAGACCTGGGAGTCACGATGAGCTATGACTCGATTACTGGTGAGCTGAAGATGACGGCTGACGATACAGGCGCGGGCGATACAGTGGCAGTGACCGATACCGACTCGAGTACGAGCAACTTTGCTACATTGCTGTTGACGAATGCCACTGCTGGTGTAGATGCCAAGGTAACGATTGATGGTCAAGCCTTGACTCGTAGCTCCAACACCATTACCCTTAATGGAGTGACGTATACAGCTAATGCAAAGACGGATACTACCACTACCGCCGACGATGGAACGACGACGACGTCTAACAATGCTACGGTAAGTGTAACGCAAAATACTAGTGGTGTTTACGACCTAATCAGCAATTTCGTGGATGCTTATAATACGTTGCTTGATACTATCAATACTGCTATTGATGCAAATGCTGATTCAGACTACCCGCCACTCACGGATGATCAAAAATCGAGCATGACAGATGATCAAATTACCGCTTGGGAAACCAAAGCAAAAGTAGGGTTACTGGAAAGTGACTCGACGTTAACAACCTTTTTAAGCAGCTTACGGACAGCTGTGATTGATTCAGTTTCTGGACAGACATCCAGTCTTTCCGACATCGGCATAAGCAGCGGAACCTATGACGAGAAGGGGACGCTAGAGATTGATGAAGACACACTGAAGGCAGCCATTGCCAGTGACCCGGAATCGGTTATGACTCTTTTTACCCAGCAGTCTTCCTCTTATCCCAATAATTCGACGGTGCGGAATCTGTCATCAAGTGCATTGAATACCAGGTATAAGCAGGAAGGCATTGCCTACCGCTTTTACGATATCCTGCAGAAGAATATTTCAACTGTCACGGATACGGCTGGCAATAAGGGTTCATTAATAGAAATAGCTGGTAGTGCTGACTTCACCACTACCACCGATAATCTGAGCAAATTAATTGCTAAGTATACAACTGAAATCGATACCGAGCAAACCCGAATAGATGATTATGAAGATACGCTTTATGACAAATACACTACGCTAGAAACATATATTAATAAAATGAATTCACAACTTTCATCCTTGTCATCAATGACTAGTAGTAGTTGAGTTATTTAGGTAATACAAATATTTTCAAGGAGTGGATCGTATGGGGCAGTGGGAAAAGGCCAGTTGCTGCTTAAATAAAAAAATACAAATTATCGAAAAAATTGCTGTCAATACCGAAGCTCAGTGCCGTTTTATTCACCGACGAGAGATGAACGGTCTAAAACGCACCCTCGCAGAACGAGACGTGCTAATCTGGAAACTCATTGCTATAAATGAAGAGTTATCCAGCGATCAAACCTGGAAACGTATGGGGAAGTTAAAGTCGATAATTCAGGATATTACCCATAAAGAACAAGAAATAATGGATCGCAGCCGCCAAATCATCCAGGAAGCTGTCATTGAGCGGGCTCGTATTGCCGCCGAATTAAGAAATAGCAAGGCGCAGAGACAGGTAAAAAGTCAGTATATCAATCCTTGGGTTATAATGATGTCGGGACGCCACATCAATAGAAAAGGCTGAGCAATACTTGGAAACATATTGAGGTGTTATCATGCAGAAAAATGTAAACGAGGTTCAAAGGGGGAATGGTCGTGAATGCTGCCAATGCATATAAGAGACAACAAGTCATGACCGCACCATCCGAAGAGTTGACGCTAATGCTGTACAACGGAGCCATTCGCTTTGTTACAGAAAGCATTCTGGCTATTGAAAAGAAGAATCCTGAGAAGGCACATATCTCGAATATGCGAGCGCAAAATATCGTTCGTGAATTTATGGTGACAATGGATATGAAACAGGAAATATCCAAGACATGGTTACAGGTTGATGAATATATATTACATTGCTTGATTCAGGGCAATATAAAAAAAAATACGGCGCCATTAAAAGAAGCAAAAAGATTGTTGTTGGGATTTCGCGACGTATGGCTCCAAGCCATGAAGCAAGTGCGGAATGGCAAAGTAGTAGGGAAGTAAGGATTCTTTTGTTGGTTAGTCATATATAGCAATGAAAATCTCTGTCTTGAAGTAGTAGGCAGGGATTTTTACGTTATAAATTAGAGGTGTAGGAGATGACGGTAGAAGAGTGTATAGTTGAAGGGCTTACGTTGATAGCAAATCATGAATGGCGGCAAGCAGCTTTGTTTTTTTGCCAAGCGATAAAACTGGATCCAAGTTTGCCGGAGGCCTATCAACGCTTAGGCGAGGTCTTAATACTGATAGGTGACTGGGATAACGCCCAAGCGTGTTTTGGTAAGGTTATTGAATTAGATCCCGAAATTCCAGAGGCCTATAACCATTTAGGGGTGGTTTTAAAACATAAAAACTTCCTAGATGAAGCGGAAGAGTGTTATCGTCAGGCGATTGAGAAAGAGCCAGATTACTTTGATGCATTTCATAATTTGGGAAATTGTCTTAAATGGACCAATCGCTTTGATGAAGCGGAGGTTTCCTATCTTCGAGCCTTGGCGCTACGGCCGGACTCTGAAAAAACACGTTTTTCACTGGCAACTCTATATTTACTGCGCGGGCAATATAATAAAGGCTGGAAACTATACGATTCGCGGTTTAATTGGCAAGAAAAATTCTGTATGGATATCCCTATTTGGCAAGGAGAAGCTTTGGCGGGGCGCAAGGTGCTGCTATTTTATGAGCAGGGCCTTGGTGATATGATTCAATTTATTAGATATGCAAAGCAAGTTGCTCAAGCTGCGACAAAAACGACAATATGGATTCAAAAACCATTGGAACGATTGCTGATTAATATGCAAAATGATTTATCTGTCTGTAGCAGTGGCAGGAATATCGATCCAGAACAATTTGATTTTGCTTGTTCACTATTTAGTCTGCCAGCAAAATTTAATTCAGAGCAAGAAACGTTTGCTAGTTGCATTCCTTATATCCATGGAGATCAGGATGTTTCAGCAAAATGGCGAAAAATTATCGATGAGCTGGCTGGCGGAAGATGCAAGGTTGGAATTGTCTGGGCGGGAAACCCTGAGCATGCAGATGATCAGAACCGATCAATACCATTTGAATTAGTTAGTAAGTTGTTTGATAACAGTACAGTATTTTGGGTTAGTCTGCAGGTGGGGAAAGAGGTTCAAGATCTAACGCCAAGGTCCCAGTGCCTATTTGATTGCTCCGGAGAACTTGTCGATTTCGCAGAAACGGCTGGAGTGATAGATAATCTTGACCTGGTCATTTCTGTTGATACGGCTGTTGCTCATTTGGCAGGAGCTATGGGAAAAAAGATATGGCTGCTTTTGCCGTACAGATCAGATTGGCGATGGGGTCTGCACGGCGAAGACAGTCCATGGTACCCGACGATGCAGCTATTTCGTCAGCATAAACTCGGCGATTGGCAAGGAGTGCTGGAAAGGGTAAAAAATCTCTTGCGGGATATTGTTTGATGGAGAACACTTTTTCCCAGTAAAAAAAGAAAGTAAATAATAAAAGGGTTGCCTCAAGAAATGAGACAACCCTTTTTATTATTTCATTATGATTGTAACAGAGTCAATACTCTCTGCGGCTGTTGATTTGCTTTAGACAACATTGCAGTAGCCGCTTGGGTAATGACGCTTAGTTTAGTGTATTCGGCCATTTCTGAAGCCATATCAGTATCGCGAATATTGGATTCAGCAGAAGTTAAGTTTTCACTTTCCGTATCAAGATTATTGATATTGCTTTCTAGACTGTTTTGTACAGCACCTAGGTTAGAACGTTCGGACGAAACTTTCTTAATTGCCGCGTCTATTGTAGTGATAGCACTAGTAGCACTTTTCGCAGAGCTTAGATCAATACCTGTTGTAGAAGTAGAGCCTGCAACCCCCAGGCTGTTGGCGTCCATATCGCCGATGGAAAGCGTCATTGTCTGCTTTGAGTTTGCGCCAACCTGAAAGGTCAGGGCATTGGTAGCATCTACAGTAACAGTAGCAGTATCTCCAGTTTGAACAGTGCCATCTTTACCAGTGACAGTAAGGTCAAAAGCCGTTAATGTGTTGCCGTTAGCTGTAGCTGCTGCTCCATTAATTGTACCTGCTGCGTCTGTGCCAGTAGTAGTAACACTTGTTGCAGTAGCGTCTGTTGTTGCATTAAACAGACCTGTTAATGTGGTATTATTAGCTTTTAAAGTAATTGAAGAATCGCTACCATAGGTGCTATCGGTTAATGTAATACATTTTTTAGTACTATCATATGCGGCAGTTACACCAGTAGTTGTTGTTTGGGCATTAATCTTTTGCAGAACACCATCTACCGTGTCACCAGACGCAATGGTTACCGTTGTTCCGTTAATGGAAACATCTCCTGCATAAGTAGTTGCAGAATCAGTACTAGCTGCAATAGTACCTCCTGTACTAAGACCGGTACTTGCTTGTGTTGCAACTGCGGTATAACTAACCGTATAATCACCTGTTGTGGTATTATTTCCAGCAACAGTCGCGGAAGCATCAATTGAAGCTGAATTTGTGCCAGACACAGATGTAGTAGAACCGCTATCGCCATTGAGCAATTTCTTAGTGTTGTATTCAGTGTCATTAGAAATACGATCAAGTTCCTGGCGGAGTGAGTTTGTTTCATCTTGGACTGAGGTTCTGTCATCGTCGGTCAAAGTATCAGATGATGCTTCTACAGCAAGTTCGCGCATGCGTTTTAAGATTGAAGTTGTTTCGTCGAGGGCGCCATCTGCTGTCTGGGTCAAAGATGTAGCATCTTGAGAGTTGCTACTCGCTTGGTCAAGGCCTTGAATTTGGCTACGCATTTTTTCGGAAATAGCCAGTCCAGCTGAATTGTCAGCCGCGCTGTTGATAGAATACCCGGATGACAGCTTTTGCAGGGATGAATTCATGAGCGTAGTGTTTTTGTTTAATTGGTTAGTTGTGTTCAATGCGGACATGTTTGTACTAATTACCATTGACATAATTTATTCCTCCTTGATTTTGAACAAAATTTAACTTCCGTGTACCATTTTGCATTAGAATTTTGCTGCAATGAGCTTCTTTCTAATGCAAGTCATTTACTGAAATGACTTGTTCCCTATTACCGGCTATGGGTAAACGCCTCCTTTCGCGTTTATCTATTATTATTTTCGAAGAGAAATATTAAGATTGTATTTAGTAAATAGGTAAAATAATAAGTTTCTGTCGATTTTCTAAAAATAATAGTATTTTTTAGAAAGAGAATTCCAATTTTGATAGTTTATAATAATGGGCGGGAAAAAAGTATAACAGAAGTAAATGAAAAGCATGATGAAGGAAGCCACTGGCAGTGGTGTTTTTCTAAACTATATATTTGCTTATATATAGTCAAAAGGAATTATTTACGGTCTAAAAATTTAAGATAAGTTAAATTAGTAAATAAATTAATACTAAAACTAAATAAAATTTAAATAATGATATGTCATTATATAAATACAGAAATGTCCAAGGATGGATAATTTTTCACAAGGCTGTGGTTTCAAAGGGTGTTTTGAATGAAACTATTACTAGTAGATGACGAGAGTAAATTAGTTGAAGCACTATCCTATTTATTAAAAAAGAATGGCTTCGTAGTCGATATTGCTATGGATGGTGAAACAGGCATTGAAATGGCCTGCACTGGAATCTATGATATTATTATTTTGGATCGCATGTTGCCCTATTTAGATGGTGTATCGCTGCTGAAAGAATTTCGGAGACTAGGACATAGTACTCCCGTGCTCTTTTTGACAGCAAAGGATACCCCAGACGATCGGGCGGAAGGTTTAAATGCTGGTGCTGATGATTATTTGGTTAAACCATTCTTCACCGTAGAATTAGTAGCAAGGCTACAAGCTCTAGCCCGTCGCAAAAACAAAGAAATAGTGGATACCATTTTAATTCTTGACGATATTAGATTCGATCCTCAACGTGCCCAAGTGACTAAAAAAGATAGGGTAATTCAGTTAACATTAAAAGAATCACAACTGTTAGAACTATTAATACGCAATCAAGGCCAAGTGGTTACCAAACAACGCATTATAGAAAAAGTATGGGGCTACAATTCCGAGGCGGAAGAAAGTACAATCAATATATATATTCATTACTTACGCAAAAAAATTAACATATCCAATTTGAAGACGGTAAGGGGCGTTGGCTATTATTTGCCGAAAAGCAATATAACGAAAGTTGCGAATTAAGTTTTTAAAAAAGTAAAAAAGTTACCTGTTATTTACAGGTAACTTTTTCTACTTTCAACATAGTCGATATTTTATGTCTTGCTGGCTTGCATATATCTCAATCTCGAGCTGGAGTCTTTCCATGATAATTTTTCCTACCATGTCCTGCACTTCTTCAGCGGTTTCTTTAACACCCTTGTCAAGAGATAACAAGAGAGCGTCAGCCTGTTCTCGGGACAGATTAGGGGGAACTACCAAATTAAAAGTAGGCTCAAATGATTTACAGGCATAATTTTCGATATAATCTCTCATTCGGTTACTTACATAATTTATAAAATCTTTATCTGCTGTTATCTCGGCTAGATACATTCGTATATGTCTTTCTATTTCCTCACAAGGGTTTTCGACTTGTGTAGGAAAAGGGATGATTTTTGATTGCAAAATAGTACCTCCTCGGTAAAATTAAAATAAAGTCTTACCTTATGTTGTAGGATTTGGCGTAAGTTAAATATTCACAAGTTTTTCTTCTTGAATGTATTTGAAACTATCTTCGTAGATCTCGCCGCGGATAATATTTATATATTTAGGGGCATCGATTGCCAGTCTTAAATCGCCCTCGTCACTTCTGACGACTTTGACCATAATATCTTTTCCGATCATAACGTATTCGCCAGGTTTTCTTCCCAATACCAGCATAATCATTTTCCTCCTCATATATAAATAAAATTCTTCTTTTACTATCATCTCATTCTTTTCTTTAGTTAAGATTAAATTATTATCAATAAAAAGCAAAATAGTCGAAAAGGTGCCCTACGTTATAATATAGGGCACCTTTTTCTATAGTTGACGGTATTAATGTGAATATAGCAATTACATTTAGACAAAATAAGTAGAGGTGTACAAATAGAAAATAGTCTCTGCTGTGAGAATGAGTTAAAAAATTCTATAGCAGAGATTGTTTTTTTATGTAAAGGAATCTATAAAGGTATACGCGAAGAAATAATAAAACTTGTAAATAGAGTAGTAATAGCAGTAATAGTTGATTTTATGATGAGAAAGGAAGAGTATTTATGGATGTTACACCAAAATCAGAAATCGAAAAAAGGATTTATAGCTTTCAGGAAAAACTAAGAGGTCAGGAGCTTGACGGAGGAATCATTGTATTAAATAGTGATATGTTCTACTTTGCTGGTACAGTACAAAATTCCTATTTATATATCCCTGCTACTGGCGATCCTGTGTTAATGGTGAAAAAAAGCTTACGACGTGCTCAAGAGGAGTCTTCACTCAAAAATATTATTCCCATTAAGCACCCTATGGAAATCCCCGCAATTCTGGCAAGCTTTCATTGTACAAATTTGAAAAAAATAGGACTAGAATTGGATGTTTTACCATTTAATATTTACCAAATGTATAGAAAAGTATTTCCTAGTGCCGGATTTAGCGATATTTCCCCTGCGATAAAAGAAATACGTATGATCAAGTCACCCTATGAAGTAGAACTTTTGCGCAATGCCTTACAAGTTGCGGATCAGGCTTTTTCCGCAGTCCCTACATTTTTACAGGCAGGAATTCCAGAAATTGAATTAGCTGCTTTGTTTGAAGCGGAGCTACGTAAAGGTGGGTATTCTGGTTCCTGCAAAATGAGAGCCTTTAATCAAGATTTCTTTTACGGAAACGTGTGTAGTGGCAGCAATGGCTCTTATCCTAGTTTCTTTGATGGACCTGTAGGGGGTAAAGGTGTATCTTTATCCTTCCCCCAAGGGGCTGGATGGAAGAAGATAGAAAGAGATGAGATTGTTTATATCGATTATACTTGCGTGGTACAAGGTTATACAGGTGACCAAGCACGAATTTTCTGTGTAGGGGAACTTACTCCTCATATGACAAAGGCGTTTGAAGATATGTTACTGATTCAGGATGAAATACTTAAGGGAATCAAGCCGGGAACACCTGCTGAAGAGCCTTATCTATTAGCTGTAAAAATAGCAGAAGAAATGGGCTATAAAGACTACTTCATGGGCTACAAGGAAGATCAGGTTAAGTTTGTTGGTCATGGTATTGGCTTAGAACTTGATGAATGGCCTATATTTGCTAAAGGACTTAAGAATCCGATCTTGCCTGGTATGACTTTTGCGCTGGAACCAAAATTAGTGTTTCCTGAAGGAGCCATTGGAACGGAGAATAGCTATGTTATGACAGAGGAAGGACCCAAGAAATTAAGTTTGACTCCTGAGGTTATCACCTATATTAAGTAAGAACAACAAATTATGAGGAAATATTATTACTTCATATTGAAAGAATGTCCTAGAAGAGATGCTACTCTTCTAGGACATTTTTTTCTACTTGAAGGATAATATACTTTTTAAAATTAGAACTGCTGGCTGAAAAGAAATAACCAAATGTTAACATGAAAATAATAGTTAGCTTCGTTATTTGTGTTATCTTAGGATTGAAAATATAATTTTTCTCCTAGAGAATCATAAAGACAAAATTCTGTCAGTTATCATACATAATAGGCTTTTTATTAGAAGGGGGGATTTCTTTGAGTTATTTACCTTTGTCAGATATCAAGATAGGAATGACTCTTAATCAGGTATTTGTCAGTCCAGATGCAAAGATGGTTTTTGGGCAAGGAACGGTGGTAAATGAGTATTTACTATCTTGCTTAAAAAGATGGGCAGTAGAAGGTGCCGATGTGCTAGAGGTCGCAACTGCTGATTTTAACATAGCTGAAATTGAGAAAATGGTTTCGGATATTGTTATAACCTTGGAAAATAGTACAACCATAGAAAAACATGGACAAGTCACTACAGAGGTGCATTCTGAGATAGAAATAGAATTGAAACGAATTTTTTTGCGTGCTAGGTATCATGGGGTTATACCTTTAGATACGATTCTTAACTTGGTTAATACGAAAATCTACCCAAGGCTGTCCCAAAAGGATTCTTTTATACAATTACATGCAGATACCTCATCTGGAGATTATCTGTATAGGCACGCATTAGATGTTGCTCTACTTTCTGGTTATCTCGGGCAATGGCTCGGCTATGGTGACAGTGATATTTTGAACCTTGCTTTGGCTGGATTACTGCATGATATTGGTAAATCTCGATTCAAATCTGAAGTGTTAAGCAAACCTGATAAGCCAAATTGGGAAGAGTTCAATATTGCTAAAATACATGCAAGCTATAGTTATCAATTGCTGGCGCAAACAGAGATTGTACCTGATGCAGTTTTAAATGCAGTTCTTCAACATCATGAAAGAATGGATGGTTCAGGATACCCTTATGGGTGTAGCGACACAGAGGTCACTATGTTAGCTAGAATTATTGCTGTAGCTGACGTATATGACGCTCTTATTAGTAATCGTTACTACAAAAAGAGCGTTTCACCACAAGAAGCAATAGAAATAATGATGTTTCAGATGTCCGGGCAATTAGATACTCGTGTTTTGGCCTGTTTAATAGAGCATGTTAAAAAATTTGATGTAGGAGGTAAAAGGTCCGTTCTACATAACTTAGCAATGTAAAAAAGTGCAGCACATAGGGAGTCAATTTACTTGTAAGGAGAGGATTTTTGTGCTTAAACCACTGAAAATTTTGATTAGTGATGATTCATTATTATTGCGAAAAAAATTAAGAGCAGAATTAGAAAAACTAAGTTGCCAAGTTTTTGAAGCGAAAGATGGACAAGAAGTGATTGAAGCGTATGTAAAATTTTGTCCTGATGGAGTATTTATGGATATTGTTATGCCAAAAGTTAGCGGTTTAGATGCTTTGAAAAAAATTAAAGAAATAGATAGTAAGGCAAGGGTTATTATGCTCTCTTCGACAGGTACTGCCACTAAATTGCTAGAGGCTCTGAAGCTAGGTGCAATCGATTTTATTCAAAAACCATACAATAGCAATCAAATCGTGAAAGCAGTAAATGACATCATTCGAAAGGAGCGCTAAATGTTTAGTCAATTTTTTGCTCAATATATATTAAACCAAGGGCTGCTTACCACGACCCAAGTACAGGAAGCTCTTGAAAGTAGAAGGACAGTACAAGTAAAGTTAGGTGTATTGGCCATTAATCAAGGATTTTTAAATGCTACACAAGTAGAGGAGATTTACAGGTTACAGCATACTGTTGACAAACGATTTGGTGAGATAGCCTTAGATGAAGGCTATCTCTCAGAAGAGCAACTTATGATTCTTTTAGATACCCAAGAAAATAGTCATCTTAATTTTGGTCAGACAGTAGTTGATAAAGGCTTTATGACTTTAGAACAACTCGAGCACGTTTTAGACGGTTACAAGAAAGAAAGCAATTTAGGCCAGCAGTCTGATGTATCAATTCTTAAAGACCGTATTCGTACTCAATTAAACTTCTCACAAGAAGACGAAAATGTAGAATTGTATTATGATTATATTTCACTTTTTCTTCGGGCTATGGTTCGTTTTTTGGACACGAGTCCTTTTCTTATATCAATAGCTCAGGAACAGGATCAAAATCGATGGTTTGTTTCGCAAAGTATGACAGGAGATGTTATACTACATAGTAGTTTTACTGCTGAAGATAGTGTATTGCTTACATTAGCACGTCGCTATAGCGGTGAAGAAATTTGTGAAATGAATGAGCTTGCTTTTGATAGTATAGGGGAGTTTTTGAATGTTACTAATGGCCTATTTTGTATTAATCTTTCTAATATGGGATTGGATCTTGATCTACAGCCACAAACGGTTACAAAAGGTGCTGCTTTTAAGGGGAAATCCAATTATGCAATAGTGATCGAGACTGGTTTTGGCAGAATGGATTTAGTCGTGGTTGGGGCGTAATTAGTAAGAATACTGCACTTACAATAAGATGAAAATGCAGCTAATCCACAAGAAGGTTAGCTGCATTTCTGTTCTAATTGTGCTTTATTATTTAGCGTTTTCATTTGGATCAAATTGATTAACAAAATCAATAAAGGCCTTACAGGCTAGTGGCAGGATTTTATCAGGTTTCCAAATGAGCCCCATATCTAAAAAGAGGTGAGGGTGAAGGGGGATTTTGGTTACATGATTTACTACCTTAATTGAATTTTTCGGTAAAAAGGAAATCCCTACTCCTTTGGCAACTAGGGCTTTTATAGTTTGGAACTGGTTGGTGGATAAGGCTACTTGAGGTGTTATATTGTGTTTAGCATATTCCTTCAAAATGATGCTCCGTAGTACAAACCCCTCATTATAAAGGATGATAGGTTCATTTTTTAATTGTTCAAAGGTTAAAAAGGGCTCCTGGCTAAGAGGGTGGTCTGTGGGGAGGCAAACTACAATTTCCTGGGAGGTAATTAGGTGTGAATCCAGGTCTGTTAAAGTTGGTGGTAAAATGACTAGGCCAACATGCACTTCTTCACGCTTAACTAGATCAACAGCTGTGGAGGAACCATCCTCAATAACAGCCATGTCAAGGGAAGGATAATTCTTTTTGAAAGCCGCAAATAACTCAGGGAAAACATAAGCCCCTAACAAAGGCGGGACAGCAATTCGGAAGGTCCCTCTAGTTAAGTTTTTATATTCTGTCATCGTGTTTTGCGCAGCAATTATTCTGGCAAGAATGTCTTTCGCTAAGTCAAGAAACACGGCACCTTCTTCTGTAAGAAGAACTTTTTTTTGGGTTCGATTGAGTAGTTGAAAACCTAACTCTTCCTCTAATCTATGGATAGATTTGGAAATGGCGGGTTGGGATACGTGTAGTCTATTGGCAGCAATTGTGAAATTTTGTAATTCAGATACAGTAACGAAATATTCTAATTCTCTTATATCCATGTCTTTATCCACTCCATATGATAGCTTATAGTTATTATAGCATGGCTATACATAAATAAACTATTAAAGCATTAGAAATATGGGATTTATTTTATAAACTATAATGATTTTTGAAATGTACCTTTAGCCGTTATTTTTTACCCAATAACTTATAGTTATCATACCATGATTATTCGATATTTTCCTTATCCAGAAGATAGATCTATACTAAAGGTACAGAAAAGCTCATCGGAGTTATAATATAAGACATGGGTAAGGAGAAAAATTATTATGGGAAAAGAAGTAGCATATAATGAAATTGAGTCAACATTAGAAGGGCGTTATGCCTTAAATACCACTTCCGAAAATGTAGGTGTTTTATTGAGTGGTTCCCAGAAGATAGTACGTTATCAGGACAAAGAAAAAAATATATTTTATGGTGTGGTCGAGGGAGATACAATCTTTCAGCTTGTCAGTAATTTTGCCGAAATTGCGTCTGGTATAGTTACCTATGATGGTACAGAGGTTTTACTTTCTGATGTGACTATTTTAATTCCGGTAGAACCATCAAAGGTTGTAAATTTTGGTTGGACCTATGCTGGACATGCAAAAGAAACTGGTGGTACAGCCAATTTAAAAGAGCCTTTCCTGTTCTTGAAACCCCAATCAGCACTCATTGCTGATCAAGAAACTATCTGTTTGCCACCACTTGATATGACGAATAGAGTAGAACTTGAAGGTGAATTGGCAGTAGTCATCGGTAAAAGTGGTAAAAATATTAAAGAAGAAGATGCACTAAGCTATGTTTTTGGTTATACCGTATTTAATGATGTTACTGCTCGAGATCTTACAAAGACAGATCCACAGTTTACAAGAGGCAAAGGTTTTGATACCTTTGGTCCGATCGGACCATGCGTGGTAACAGCTATCGACCCTACCAATTTGCGGATTGTTACAACCTTAAATGGAAAAGTCGTGCAGGATGGAAATACAAATCAAATGTCCTTAAGTATACCCTTTTTAATTAGCTGGATTTCAAAGGTTATGACCCTGGAACCAGGTGATGTGTTAGCTCTCGGTTCACCTTCTGGAAGTTGCCCAATGAAGTCAGGGGATGTGGTAACAGTAGAGGTTGAGAAGATTGGCAAACTAACTAATTATGTAAAATAAAAGATTCATTAATGATCAAAACACAGGCTTTTTGCCTGTGTTTTTTATTGCTTTATTCATGGGTAGTGATTAGATGTTTTGTAGTTGAGCAGTAATGGTAGGATTCGTAGATGTGGCAGTAGTAATAGTTGTAGCAGTATTTTGAGTAACAGGTACAAGCGGTGGGAGATTGGCTAAAAATTCTTTTGCAATTTCTTGAATATCCTGGGGGAGTCCTATATTGGGAAAGTTATTTAATGTATAAGCTTGAATGGCTTTTAAAACATCAGGTGTAATTACGATGGTAGGTATAGGGGTTACTGTAGTATCAATTGGAGTGGAAACTGGAATGGTTGGAGTAGTAGGAGTTGTTGGTGTTACTGTATTAGAAACAACAACATGCATAGCATTGGTTATATTCATTAAGACGGGGAGATTTGAAAAAATAAAAGTTTCTAGGGTATTCCGGAAATCTACTTTCAAAGCCAAATTAACACATCCTTTTGACAATGTAATCAGCTTATTATAAAAAAAACAGGTGCCACTGCGATTACTATTATCTTACTATGCTCAAGCATTTTTAATTGGAACTAGGACTCTTAAAAAAATATTTAGCGTAGAGCAGTGTTGCTCGTTTTATTAGTTCATTTGCAGGGTTTGTTTAATCGACTATTTGTGATACTAAAAATTCTAGCCCCTGTCTTATGATAGGGGCTAGAATTAGTAAAAAGTATGGCCCTATTTCATTTCTGCCGAGGAAAAGTCAAATACTATTAAAACAATAATTGTAATTAATAAGCAAATTATCCATGCTCGCAATGGACTTTCATAATGCAGCCTGATAATTGGAAACATGGCAAAATCCAGAATAGAGGAACAGAACCATGACCAGTTATTTTTATAAGACATACCACCTATTACATTGTCGATCAATTCTAGGCTGCTAAAGAGTAAAATCCATAAGGCGATATAACCATTGGATCTACCTTTACGATTAAAAGGAAAATTTGATAGATAGATAAATGTTGCCGATGGTAATATAACATAACTATTGATCAATTCGACTGTTGTTTGTGTTTTTACAAGAGCATCTGGCTGATAATTCCAAAGTATATGATGGTATGTTAAAAAGCTAGCACCTAGGTTGATAACCATAATAAATAAGACTGTTGAATAATAATTTTCTCGGTTTTTCCAATCACCCCACTTCCATACGGCTAAGAGAAACCCAAAAACAAGAAAAATCCTAAAAAATAAAATATACCACATTTAGATTCCTTCCTTAATAGATTGTTAGATTTCTAGGCTACCTATAAAACTTACCCTATTCTAATTCTATTTTTATAATCAACTTCTTATACCCTTAAGGTAATAAAGTTATTTTTCTTTTGGATAAAAAAATAGACAAATTTAGTATGGTATAAATAGTAAAAACTAATACTATAGTGGTAACATGTAATCTACATTCTATACGAGTCGGGAGGAACAGGAATGAAAAAATATGTTTGTATCATTTGTGGGTATGTTCATGAAGGGGAAGAACCACCTGACAAATGTCCAGTTTGTAAAGCAAATAAAGATCAATTCAAGGAAATGACCGGAGATTTAGCTTGGGCAGATGAACACAGAATCGGGATTGCACGAAATATCCCTCCTGAACTGATGGATGGCCTGCGGGCTAACTTTCTTGGAGAATGCACGGAAGTTGGCATGTATTTGGCTATGTCCCGTCAAGCAGACCGCCAAGGATATCCTGAAGTAGCAGAAGCATATAAAAGAATTGCTTATGAGGAAGCTGAGCATGCTGCTAAGTTTGCTGAACTTTTAGGTGAGGTAGTCGTAGCGGATACAAAAGCGAATTTAAGTGCAAGAGTGGAAGCTGAATATGGAGCTTGTGAAGGCAAAAAGAAGCTAGCCGTATTGGCCAAAGAAAAGAATCTTGATGCGATCCATGATACAGTACATGAGATGTGTAAAGATGAAGCTAGACATGGGTGTGCTTTTAAGGGCTTACTCGATAGATACTTTAAATAAAGGAGATATTGATATGGTAAAAATTAGCTGTGAAGTAACAAATTGTTCTCATAATAAAACAGGCGTCTGTTACGCCAACTGTGTTGATATCGTTGGTAGTTCTGCGTTGAAAGACTACGACACCTGTTGTGGTTCCTTTTTAAATAAACTTCATTATGCAGAATTAACAAATAATACATTGAGTTCAGGCTCTTGTGATTGCTTGAAATGTACTGTTGAGAATTGTAGTTTTAATAGTAATCATTTATGTACTTTAGGTAACATAAAGGTTAGTGGCGATCATGCTGAATATCACACCCAAACAGAGTGTGATAGCTTTAAACTGACAAAATAGATGATTCTCCTTACCCTGAAAGAGTATCCTTAAACAATAAAAATCCTGCCAGATTTCTGATGAGAATTCCGGCAGGATTTTTTATTGAGATAAGATAAGAAAGTGTTCTAAATTTTATAATTAAGGATTTGGCATCATAGGGCAACGTGGACCATCTGGATTCGGAACATGGGGAGGACGCAGTGCTTCAGCAACCGCTTTAGCTTGTTCTTCTGAAAGTTCAGCGGCTGTCTTTATGTCGTTGATAGAATCAGGGTGATTTTTGAACTTTTCTTTAAGGTAGGTATCTCGGTCTTCGGGGCTCATATCTTTCATTTTTTCCAGGTCAGCCCTTCGCTCAGTGTCTTTTTCTCTAAAGAAAATTTTAAGCTTGTTTACTTGGTCTTGCGTAATCGTACCATCAGTGGCTAGTTTATCTAGAGCCTTGTTTATGTGTTGTTGCCTATCTTCGGGATGGGGGCGATCTTCTTGCATCATACCTGGGCCTGGCATAGGACCCTGTTCCCCGCTATGGGCTAGGGCCAATGCCCCAAAAGATAGTGTAAGGCATCCCATAATTAATCCGCTAACGACTTTTTTTGCTACTTGTTGTTTCATTTCATTCTCCCCTTTTGGTAATCTTCTTTGATTCTTATTATGAGGGAGAAATGTTACAATTTTATTACATGAAATTGTAATTTTTCTATATATTTTTCGCTTTAGTAAGATCGAACCAAAACTCGACTCCATCTGGGCGATTTTCCACACCATAGTCATTGCCATGTTGTTCTTGAATGGCCCGCACGATAGATAGACCTAAGCCATATCTGCCGTGTTCTCTAGTCCGGGCTTTGTCTACTTTATAGAAGCTTGTCCAGATTTTTTCTAAGCTTTCCTCTGGTATTGGTTGCCCCGAATTATAAACAAAGATCCTATAACCGTTTTCAGTGCCTTTTACAACTATTTTGATAACTTTCTGGTTTGTTGTGTGGTCAATGGCATTAGTAAACAGGTTTAAGAAAACTTGTTCAATACGTAATTCATCACCGTTTACCAAGTAGTTATTCTCTAGATTGATCTCCAGTGTAATTTCTTTTTCTGTTAAAATAGTAAGGTATTTTTGGACCATGTCTTGTAATAATAGAGAAAGGTTGAAATCAGTTTTAGTAAGCTTAAAAAAACCAGATTCAATTTGTGATAGATTCAGCAAATCTTTTACTAAGGCATCCATTCTTTCGGCCTCATCCATAATAACAGAACAATAATAGTTTTTACTAGCTTCATCTTGTGCGATATTTTCCTTCAATCCTTCGGCATATCCGAGAATGAGGGAGAGGGGGGTTTTTAGTTCATGAGATACATTGGAAACAAAATTTTTACGCATCGTATCCAGCTTTCTTTCTTTTTCAACATCTGCTAGCAGTTGTTGATTTTTTTTACTGAGTTCTGATATAGCGGTATCCAGTTGGTTAGATAAGTGATTAATATTTTTACCAAGTTCACCAATTTCGTCAGTACGATTGATGGTGCATTTCTGTGAGAAGTCAAGCTGGGACATGCTTTGTGCGATGCGATTAAGTTCTAGTATAGGGTGGGTAAAACGCTTGGCAAAGAAAAAAGCCCATATACAGCCTGCTAGTATGGATAATATGCCTGTAAATATAATAAACTGGGCAGCTACAGCAACGCTTTCTGATACCAAGGAAAGGGGCTGCTTTATGAGTAATAAATCTTCTTTGAGCATTTGGCGTCTGATCACCAGAAAATCGATTTTTAAGTCTGGATCTTGTTCAATTTCCAGTATCGTTCGGTTGTCGATAACTTCTCGATCTTTAATGAGAGGGGGTGGCTGGTGAGGAAAACGAGGGGGGGCTTTATCTGGGTTAGGGGGATCGGAAAAGTGCTTATGAAGCTCTTGATTTATGATAGGACCAAAGGAGCTATATTTGATATAGCCTTCCTTTGTAAAGATAAGAATTCCTGCACCAAGTGTATTGCTGACCCTTTCGAGTTCAAAGGATATTTCTTGGGGATTGCCTTGGTATAGATTATCTAAGTCCGTACTATTTGTTATCAGAACATCTTTCTTTTGCCAAAGATAAAATTTTTCTAAACCTATACGGGTTAAGCCTAACGACATGAGTACGAAAAACAATATAAGACCACTTAAGATGATAAAGAGTTTTTTACGAATGGATAAAGTCATTTTTCAACCTCAAATCGGTATCCGTAACCTCTTATGGTCTGCACAAGAGTGCTTTTCTCTCCTAATTTTGTTCTAAGTCTGTTAATGTGAGTATCTACAGTGCGTAGGTCACCAAAATAATCATAGCTCCATACCTGATTTAAAATTTGCTGGCGACTTAAGGCCTTGCCGCTGTTTTCTGTTAAATAGGCTATCAGGTCATATTCTTTTGGACTTAGATCTAAAGATTGATCATCAATGGATACTTGGCGAGCCGTTGTATTGATTTGCAATCCGTTATACTCAGTGGCTTTTTCTCCTTCTATACGTCGAAACAAAGCGTTGACTCGCGCTGTTAGAACCTTAGGGCTAAAAGGCTTTGTGACATATTCGTCGGCGCCAATTTCAAAGGCAAACAGCTGATCCACTTCTTCCCCTTTCGCTGTAAGCATGATGATAGGAATATTACTTTTTTTCCTAACTTCTCTACACACCGTCCAGCCATCATGTTCTGGCATCATAACATCTAAAATAACTAAATCGATATGTTCCTGTGCCAAAAATTCTAGTGCGACACGTCCATTATCAGCTTCCAATGTGCTGTATCCTTCGCGCACTAAAAAATCAGCTATCAATTTTCTAATACGTACTTCATCATCAACAATTAAAATTGTTTTTTGCAAGAGGTCAACCTCCTTATTTACTATGGGGCTTAATTAGTTCTATTTTAGAATAAAGACTATCAAGTAAGATGTCAATGAATAGCTATATCTATAAGGTTTTGTAACAAAACTGTAACAATTATCCTTCATAATTAAAATCAGGTAATTAGTAGGTAAAATAAGGATGAAAGTAAGAAAGCGGTGATATTATGATTTGGCAGAAAATAAAGCAATATAAAAAATCAATTATATTTGTTGTCCTTTTAGCATGTCTAGGGGGTGGTGGTGCATTATACTACAAAAAAAGCAGCACTCCTGTCGTTACAGGAACTAGGGTGACCATCGGGCGGGGGAATGTAATAGAAGCTATTTCTGCAACGGGAACTATTTCCGCAGTGAATTCAGTCGATATTAGCTCTCGGGTAACAGGACTGATTAGTGAAGTAAGAGTAAAAGAAAATGATATGGTCAAAAAGGGGCAGGTATTGGTTGTGCTGGATGACACTACGATCAAAGCACAAATTGCTCAATATCAAGCCCAAATGGAAAATTATGCAGCTACTTATGAGCGTAGTAAAAAATTAGCAGCTATTGGTGCGGAGGCATTGCAGCAACTAGACACGGATCGTACCAATTACCTAGTAGCCCAATCTACATATAATAGCAATGCATCCCAGTTAGGATATTATGTGATTACAGCACCAATTGACGGCATGGTAATTGGGACACCTACACCTGCGGGGCAGACCGTAGCTCAAGGGATTTCTACTCCCCAGGTCATCATGACTATCGCGGATATGTCAAAAATGCAAATTAAGGTTTTAGTGGATGAATCGGATATTGGTCGCGTGAAGATGGGGCAAGAGGTTTCTTTCACTGTGGATTCTTATACTACGCAAACCTTTACGGGAAAAGTAACACGTATTTCGCGGAGCGCAACTACCTCGTCTAACGTTGTATATTACCCAGTCTATGTCGACGTGGACTCTGCAGAAAATCTGTTATACCCAACGATGACTGCGAGAGTAACAATAAAAGCTGGAGAGAGCAAGAATGTATTGGTTGCCCCCTTAGCCGCTGTTAAGGAAGAAAAGGGACAAAAATACGTACAATTAGTAGTAAATGGTGCACAACAGAACACGCCAGTCAGTATTGGCTTGAGTGATGATGAAAAGGTAGAAATACGCAGTGGATTAAATGAAGGTGATGTCATTGTATTACCAGTAGCTAAAGCACGTACAACGACCACTACTCAACAAAATCAAGGGCCACCACCTCCAATATAAAGTGAGGAGAATAATATGACAATTCATTTAGAAAATGTCACAAAAGTCTATTCTATGGGAGATACGATAGTACATGCATTGGCGGGGGTTAATTTAAAAATTGCTCATGGAGAATTGACGGCTATTATGGGCCCGTCAGGATCAGGAAAATCAACATTAATGAACATCTTAGGATGTCTTGATATTCCTAGTAGTGGGTCTTATCGAATCGACGGGCAAGAAGTTGCAAAACTTAACGGTGACGAACTGGCAGCCACCCGCAACAAGAAGATTGGTTTTGTATTTCAAAACTTCAATCTTTTGCCTCGAATGTCGGCTTTGCAAAATGTTGAGCTACCTATGGTTTATGCTGGTGTGGATAAAAAGGTACGAATGGAAACGGCGACTCAAGCACTTGCTATGGTTGGTCTAGAAGAACGTAAAGATCACCGACCGAATGAATTGTCGGGCGGTCAAAGACAACGGGTGGCAATTGCCAGGTCTCTAGTTAATAATCCAGCAATTATTATGGCTGATGAACCTACGGGTAATTTAGACACAAAATCGGGTAATGAAATTATGGAGATTTTTTGTAATCTTAACAGCCAAGGGCGAACGATTATCTTAGTTACCCATGAACCTGAAATTGCTGCATTCACACGCCGGATCCTTCATGTCCGGGATGGCAAAATTGTTCGTGATGAAAAGGGGGAGGAGGCGAGAGTATGTTCTGGGAAAGCGTTTTAATTGCTTTTGAAGGGCTGAAAGCCAATAAGCTTCGCGCCATCCTTACTATGCTCGGAATTATCATTGGTGTAGGTGCTGTTGTTGCCATGGTATCCCTTGGGCTCGGAGTGCAGCAAAAGGTGCAAAATTCCATTGCAGGCTTAGGGAGCAATCTTCTTATCGTTACGCCAGGATCGAATTCACCTTCAGGGGGAGTGCGTTTGGCGGCTGGATCGAATATCACGTTAACAAAGCAAGATGGGAAAGCCATTAGTCAACAAGTAAGTGGAGTAAATGCTGTAGCACCTGCTGTTAGTCAACAATTCCAAATTATTTATGGAAATCAAAACTGGAAAACCAGTGTCCAGGGTACTACTCCCGAATTTTTAGCGATACGCAATTTTGAGGTTGCATCCGGGACGTTTTTTAGTACAAGTGACGAAGATACACGGGCACGAGTTGCTGTAATTGGTGAGACAGTAGCCACCAATTTATTTGGAGGGGTTAGTCCTGTAGGGCAGACGATACGCATCGGTCAGGCCCCTTTTCGCGTAATCGGTGTACTAGGCAGTAAGGGGCAGTCATCTATGGGCTCTGATCAGGATGATGTGATCATTGTACCTTTAACCACAGCGCAAGAGCGTCTTATGGGTATATCCTATGTACACAATATTAATATACAGGTTGAGAATGATGAAATTATGGATAAAGTGCAAGAAGACGTTGCTACATTACTCAGATCGCGTCATCACTTAGCTCAAAATACTACAGATGATTTTACAGTTCGTAATTTAACATCACTTATGACCACCATGAAAGAGACAACTGGGACCCTTACCTTATTTTTGGGAAGTGTTGCAGCAATTTCATTGCTAGTTGGTGGTATTGGTATTATGAATATCATGTTAGTTTCTGTAACAGAGCGGACTCGTGAAATAGGCATACGTAAAGCCCTGGGCGCAACTTATAAAAATATCTTGCTGCAATTTATCATAGAAGCCGTAGTGATTGGTGTCACCGGAGGATTATTAGGTATTTTTCTTGGCGTAGTAGGAGCTCGTATCGTTTCTCTGGTAGCAGGTTGGAATACAGTAATTTCTTACATTGCTATCTTTGGCGCATTTACTATTTCTGTTATGATTGGATTGTTTTTCGGAATTTATCCTGCTCGTAAGGCTGCATTACTAGATCCTATTGATGCATTACGATATGAATAAATAATATTAGTCTAAAGTATGAAAAAATCTCTTGTAGAATAATCTACAAGAGATTTTTTTACGGAATCAGAAAGTATAACACTTCCTTGATTCCAAGTAAGAACGACTAAGGCTTCTGCCTGCGTCTGAGGACTGCCCTAAGCCAAGTCTTTTCTTATGCTGATTTAGCTTCTTCCTACAGAGTGGTAAGTTGCTGGATGGTAAGCATCACCAATTCCTCGTATAGCGACGATTGTCCAGTCGCCATCTCCATCCCTTTCTAGATCTACTTTGAATCGCTGTCCAGTTTCATTTTTTATTACTTGAACAGTGGCTTGATTATTCGATTGAAAAAGAAGTCTAAAGGAATCGTTGTACTGATCAAATCCATAACTGGAAGCAAGGGATTTTGTAACAGATACAGCACTGTTGCTATAGTAGGCATAATCGTCCCAATCGTTATAACGATTGTTATCATTCCTATAATAGATTTTTCCATCTTTATATAAAGCTTGGTTATCATCTGAACCAGGCCAACTGCGATCGTGCTTATGCCAGCCATAGTTATCTCTGAGCTGTAAAGGGTAATCGCTATCTGCTGTAACTACTCTTTGATCATTACTAGTAACTAGTGTTGTTTGTTCTGTTGTAGTAGGAGGTGTTGTAGGATTTTCAGCAGCAAAAGTTTTTGCAACGGGGATACCAGGGATCGCAACGCCTGTCATAATGGCGGCTCCTGCTAACGCTGCAGCATAATGCTTATACTTGCGGCGCAGCATTTTGCGTTTTGATAATTTTCTTTCCATATAATCATCCTCCTTTAAAGTTTTATTTTTAGTTTGCCATGTTATCATCGTTGCCATCCATGGAAAAATAAAGCGAAAGTAAAAGTAAGAAATAGTTAATTTAAAAATTAATTAATTTTTAAATATTGTAGAAGGATTTTAAGCCTGCCCTGTAGAATCTATAGATAAATAAAATTTCAATGTAACTAAGGGCTCGAGATATAAATCCTACGTCTTAAATTATCTGTATTTTTAGAAAAGACAGATAATTGCCGATATAAGAAAAAATTTTATATATGGCTACATGCCAGAAGTAGGTGATAGGGGTAAAAGAAAAATTGTAGGATCCTGATTACAGAGATAAAAGAGGAGGAGGATTTTTCAATGAAAAAGGTGATTGCTCTATTACTCATGTGTGCTATGGTGCTTTTGTTGGCGGCGTGTGGATCAAGCACGAATTCAAGTACAAATTCGACCGCTAATGCCAAAAAGAAAGTAGGTATCGCAATGCCTACAAAGTCTTCAGCTAGATGGATTGCAGATGGTGAAAATATTGTAAAACAACTACAAGCTAAGGGCTATGAAACTGATTTGCAATATGGAGAAGACAATGTAGAAAATCAACTTGCCCAAATAGAAAACATGATTACAAAGGGTGCTAATGTTTTAGTTGTTGCATCCATTGATGGTGAATCTTTAACAAATGTACTGCAAAAAGCAAAAGATAAAAACATTCCCGTCATAGCCTATGACCGCTTAATTAAGAAGACTCCGAATGTAGATTACTATGCAACCTTTGATAATTTTAAAGTAGGGGTTTTACAAGCTTCCTACATTGAAAAAAGCCTAGGCTTAAAAGAAGGTAAAGGACCTTTTAATATTGAACTTTTTGGTGGATCACCTGATGACAATAATGCATTCATGTTTTTTGATGGCGCTATGTCAGTTCTGAAACCTTATATCGATTCAAAGAAGCTAGTAGTAAAAAGTGGACAAATGGACATGGGTGTATGCGCTACATTAAGGTGGGATGGTGCTACTGCTCAAGCGAGAATGGATAATTTATTAAGTAAAAATTATTCTGGTGCTAAAGTAGATGCAGTATTATCTCCTTATGATGGTATTAGTATTGGTATCCTTTCTTCTTTAAAAGCGGTTGGTTATGGCACACCAAGTCAACCAATGCCGATTGTTACTGGACAGGATGCTGAAATACCTTCGATTAAATCAATTATCAAGGGTGAACAAGCACAAACAGTATTCAAAGATACTAGAGACCTTGCTAAAGTAACTGTTGATATGGTAGATGCATTATTAAATGGCAAAAAAGCAGAAACAAATGATGATAAGACCTACAATAATGGTGTAAAAATAGTACCTTCTTATCTCTTAGTTCCTGTTTCTGTAGATAAATCTAACTATGCGAAAATACTAGTTGAGAGCGGATATTATACTGAAGATAAACTTAAATAATAGGGATCAATTTCTTATCATATAATGGATCAGATAATGTAGTGATGACTGAGAGGTCATCACTACATTAGTATATAGGATATTCGAAAGAGGGAAGACAGGGAAGGAGCTGAGGATATATGGAAGATATTATTTTGGCAATGAAGAATATTACGAAGACCTTTCCAGGGGTTAAAGCTCTTAACAATGTAAATCTAGAAGTGAAAAAGGGCGAAATTCATGCACTTGTTGGTGAGAATGGAGCAGGGAAGTCCACTTTAATGAAAGTTTTAAGTGGAGTATATCCTCATGGGTCTTATACAGGAGAAATTCATTATAATGGACAGTTATGTGAATTTAAAAATATCAAAGAAAGTGAAAAGTTAGGAATTGTTATTATCCACCAGGAACTTGCTTTGATTCCTTACTTATCCATAGAAGAAAATATTTTTCTTGGTAATGAACAAGGGAAAAATGGTCTTATTGACTGGCATGCTACAACTGTTAATACAAAAGAACTATTGGTGAAAGTAGGACTCAAAGAATTACCTAATACGTTGATAACCAACATAGGTGTTGGCAAACAGCAATTAGTTGAGATTGCAAAAGCATTATCAAAAAAGGTACAGCTTTTAATTTTAGATGAACCAACGGCTTCTTTAAATGAAGATGATAGTGAGAACTTATTAAACCTACTGTTAGATTTTAAGAAGCAAGGAATCTCCTCGATTATTATTTCCCACAAGCTGAACGAAATTTCAAAGATTGCAGATTCGATTACTATTTTGCGAGATGGAACCACCATAGAGACCTTACAGGTTCAAGAAGATCACATTACGGAAGATCGGATCATCAAAGGTATGGTAGGCA
The DNA here is from genome assembly GCF_030269905.1 of Pelosinus sp. IPA-1. NCBI lineage: Bacteria > Bacillati > Bacillota > Negativicutes > Selenomonadales > Sporomusaceae > Pelosinus > Pelosinus sp. IPA-1. The sequence goes on from NZ_BSVC01000008.1 coordinate 279,801, forward strand.
GAGAATTAACAGACCGTTTTCCCAAAAGGGAGACAGTGATTGGTGACGTTATTTTCGAGGTAAAGAATTGGAACGTATACCATCCCCTACATGGTGAACGAAAAATGATTGATAATGTAAATATTTCGATTCGACAAGGTGAGGTAGTAGGAATTGCCGGGCTCATGGGAGCTGGAAGAACAGAGTTAGCCATGAGTATATTTGGTAAATCCTATGGTCAAAAGATAAGCGGACATTTATATAAAAACGGAAAAGAAATACAATTACCGAATGTAAGCAGCGCTATTGAACAAGGGGTGGCTTATGTCACAGAAGATCGAAAACAGTATGGTTTAATTCTAAATGACGATATAAAGGCCAATATTTCCTTAGCAAATTTAGATAAACTCGCGAAGAAGCATATACTGGATGAGAATCAAGAAATCGTCGTGGCAGAAAAAAGCCGTCAGAAAATGAACATTAAATGTTCTAGTATTTTGCAGAAGACTGTAAATCTAAGTGGTGGAAATCAACAAAAAGTTGTTTTAAGTAAGTGGATTTTTACTAATCCTGATATTCTAATTCTGGATGAACCAACAAGAGGGATTGACGTAGGAGCTAAGTTCGAAATCTACAACATTATTAATCAGTTAGTTAGCGAAGGGAAGGGAATCTTGCTGATTTCTTCTGAACTTCCTGAAGTTTTAGGAATGTGTGATCGAATCTATGTTATGAGCGAAGGTAGTATTACGGGAGAACTTTCCCGGAGTGAAGCTTCCCAAGAAAAAATTATGAAATATGTAATTGATAAATAGAGGAGGGATTGTCATGGAAACATTGAAACAGATGTTTAAAAATAACATTAGAGAATATGGTATGGTCATTGCACTCGTATCCATTATGATATTTTTCGAAATAGCGAGTAATGGAGTTTTGTTAAAACCATTAAACGTAACGAATCTTATTCAGCAAAATAGCTATATACTTGTACTTGCCATTGGAATGCTACTGGTTATCGTAGCCTTTCAAATTGACTTATCAGTAGGATCTATAGCAGCATTCGTTGGCGCCATGTCAGCAATCCTAATGGTCGATAATAAAATTGGAGTTGTGCCTGGAATTCTTGTTTCTTTGTTAATCGGAGCGGTTGCCGGAGCATGGCAGGGGTATTGGATATCCTATTTTAAAATCCCAGCCTTTATTGTCACATTAGCAGGGATGTTAATTTTTCGAGGGTTGACAATGACAGCCTTAGAGGGGCAATCTAAAGGACCTTACCCAGAAGTTTTTCAAAAAATGAGCAATGGGTTTGTACCAGATCTTTTTGGCGGAACAACAATTCATATTACAACCCTTGTGGTTGGCGTTATTTTAACATTAATTTATATATACTTTGAAATAAGCCATAGAAAGGCCAAGCAAGAGTATAATTTTGATGTCATTCCTATGGAATTTCTTGCTGCGAAAATCGTGTTTGTTGGGGGTGCCATTAATTGGTTTATGTATTTACTTGCCGCCTATAAAGGCATTCCAAATGTACTCATCTTGTTATTTATATTAATTGTTTTTTACACCTTTATTACGACTAAAACAGTGGTAGGTCGTCATATTTATGCTCTTGGTGGTAATGAAAAAGCAGCAAAGCTATCAGGTGTAAAAACAGAACGAATCGTGTTTTGGGTTTTTGTTAATATGGGAGTCATGGCTGCCCTTTCTGGCTTAGTATTTGCGGCTCGCCTTAATGCGGCAACGCCAAAAGCAGGTACAGGTTTTGAACTCGATGCAATTGCCGCTTGCTTCATTGGTGGTGCTTCGACTGCAGGTGGGATTGGCGTTGTCATGGGAGCCATCATTGGTGGTCTTGTTATGGGAGTTATGAACAATGGTATGTCCTTAATTGGAGTGACCATTGATATGCAGCAAACAATCAAAGGTTTAGTATTGTTATTGGCAGTAGCTTTTGATATTTACACAAAATCAAAGCAGTCTTAGAATTGAGCTAGCTTGACGAACCAAAGCTTACGATATAAAATACACTAATAGATAAATTTGGATTTGCTAGATATATATAGTAAAGCACTATTTTTTTATAAGAATAGTGCTTTTGTTATTATATTTTGCTAGAAGACTCCAATAGATAGAAGGATTGATTTAATAAATGAAAGATACTTTAGAAAAAGCGACAATTATCTCGGAAGAGGTACCACGGCAATCTGTACTGTGGATGGCCTTTTTGCTTGGCGCCCTTGCATCTTTTGGCCCCTTATCCATTGATATGTACTTGCCCGCTCTGCCGAACTTAGCAAGCGATCTTAAAGCGAGTACGTCTTTGACCCAACTCAGTCTAACAGCTTGTTTACTGGGGATTGCATCGGGACAGCTATTTGCCGGGCCAATTAGCGATGTTTCTGGACGAAGAAGGCCACTACTGATTGGACTTGTCGCTTATGCTATTTCTTCGTTATTATGTGTGTTTTCTCCGAATATAGTAACGTTTGTAATCTTACGATTCATTCAAGGGTTAGCTGGATCAGCAGGTATCGTTATCTCTCGAGCTATTGTAAGGGATCTTTATTCAGGTTCTGAAATGACACGGTTTTTTTCTTTATTAATGTTAGTTAATGGCGTTGTTCCCATTATGGCTCCCATTGTGGGTGGGCAGGTTTTAGAAATTACCACGTGGCGGGGCATTTTTGCTGTATTATCGGGAGTCGGTATCCTTATGCTTATGGGCGTTGTTTGGGGCTTAAAGGAAACGTTACCGATTCCTCTTCGCTCTAAGAGTGGTGTTCAAAATACGTTATGCACTTTTATGAAATTATTTAAAAATCGAACTTTTATGGGCTATGCACTTACCCAAGGATTTGTTATGGCTGCTATGTTTGCCTATATTTCTGGGTCACCTTTTGTACTCCAGAATGTTTTTAATGTTTCTCCTCAAATGTTTAGCTTACTTTTTGGTATAAATGGTCTAGGAATCATTATTGCAGGACAAATTACCGGTAGGTTAGCAGGAAGAATTCATGAGACAAAACTTCTCGTCGCAGGCCTTGCAATTGCCTTTGTGGGCGGAATTTCTCTACTGGCTGGAGTTTTACTTGGTGGTGGGCTTTACACCCTCTTAATTCCTTTATTTTTTGCCGTTTCTAGCGTAGGGGTTGTGGGCACAAGTACTTTTTCCTTAGCAATGCAGGATCAAGCCAAATCAGCAGGTAGTGCATCGGCTTTGATTGGTCTATTATCCTTTGTTTTTGGCGGATTTATGGCACCTCTTGTGGGAGTGGGTGGAAGCCATACTGCTATCCCAATGGGAATTACCATAGCCGTATCGGAAACAGCGGCTGTTATGTCGTATTATTTCCTAGTCAAGAGTAGATAGAGTAATAAAACGAGTCATCTTTGTGCTTCCTGCTAGAAATATTGAAAAAAAATTGTTATACTAACATATTAGTATGACATGAAGGGGAAATGATAGGGAGTATGGACGTAAGTGTAATCGAAAGAAATCCGCAAGAATCTACTCGGGAATATGTATATCGATTTTTAAAATTTAATATAATGGAATTAAAGCTAATACCAGGTAGTGCTTTGTCAGAGAAAGATATAGCCCTATTACTCGGGGTAAGTCGTACTCCTGTTCGTGAAGCATTTATTCAATTATCCCAAGAATATTTGCTGGATATCTTGCCACAAAAGGGAACCTATGTATCTTTGATTGATATTGAGAATGTTGAGGAATCTAAGTTTTTACGCGAAACAATCGAAAAAGCAGTAATCGAGATCGCTTGTGTAGAATTTCCTAGTGACAAGCTTTTTGAGCTTCAATCAAATATTGCCCTCCAGGAATTATGCATTAAAGAAAAAAATTATCTAAAGTTTTATGAGCTTGATGAAGCAATGCATAAAACAATTTTTGTGGGCTGTAAAAAGGCACGTATTTGGTCTATGATCCAACAAATGAATACACATTATAATCGAGTCAGAATGTTAAATATGGCTGGTGGTTATAATGTATTGCCTGTCTTAACACAGCACCAGGAACTTGTTCTAGCGATTAAAGAAAAAAATGTAGATTTGGGAATGCGGACGATTGACCGCCACTTGAATAAAGTGAAATTTGATATTCAGGATTTATATCGAGATTATGTTGATTATTTTAAACAAACTCAGGCGACGATGCGATAAAGTTTGGCGCAATAACTCATATTTTATAATTGTATAAATTGTGCAATATAGCTACCTAAAAGATTTTAGGTAGCTATATTTATATCTAGCCCAATATGCAGAAATGACTAAGTTAATTTCTGATTTATCAGTATTATCTAGTAAATACTTTAAAATACAGATTTTATTAGACAATACTAGTAAATGGTATTTACACTAATATGGTAGTATGGTAGAATCGGATTAACAAGCAGATGTCATTAACAAAGTCGTTAGAAATAAATCCATTGCACTTACTGTTAATGAAATCGGTTTGGCTATTTTAATTTTAAAGGAGGCCGAATACAAAATGATTATGTCATTTCGTTGGTACGGTAAAGAGAATGATTCCATATCCTTACAAAATATACGTCAAATTCCCGGCATGAAAGGAATTGTAGGGGCTTTATTTGATGTGCCTGTTGGTGAAGTTTGGCCAATGGACAAGATTCTGGCATTGAAACAGGAAGTCGAAGAGCAGGGACTACTACTTGAGACGATTGAAAGTGTTAATATTCATGAAGATATTAAGCTGGGACTGCCATCTAGAGATCTATATATTGAAAACTACATCACATCATTGAAGCATCTTGGACAAGCGGGAGTAAAAGTTGTCTGCTACAACTTTATGCCTGTATTCGACTGGACACGAACCGATTTAGCGAAAGTACTTCCAGATGGTTCAACTGCTTTAAATTTTGATGTTCGATTGATTCAAGGCAAAGATCCGCAAAAATTAGTAGAAGAAATGCAGGCGAACTCAAATGGATTTGAACTTCCAGGTTGGGAAGCGTGGCGCTTAAAAGAATTGAAGCATCTTTTTGATTTATATAAAGATATTGACGAAGAAAAACTATTTAGCCATTTAGAATATTTCTTGAAAGCTGTAATCCCTGCAGCAGAAGAATATGGCATCAAAATGGCAATCCATCCAGATGATCCTCCTTTTTCCGTATTCGGTCTTCCAAGAATTGTAACCTCTAAGAAAAATCTAAAACGAATTGTGGATATGGTGGATAGCACTAGCAATGGATTAACAATATGTAGTGGATCATTGGGTGCCAATTTAGAAAATAATATCCCTGAAATTATTCGTTACTTTGGTGATCGAGTTGCCTTTGGACATGTGCGTAACGTGCAGGTTCATGAGCCTGGAATCTTTAATGAAACAGCTCACAAAGCAGACGAAGGTTCTCTTGACATGTATGAAATTATGAAAGCATTTTATGATATTGGCTTTACCGGACCGATTCGCCCTGACCATGGCCGGATGATTTGGGATGAGAAAGGTAGACCAGGATACGGCCTATATGATAGGGCCTTAGGTGCCAATTATTTATGTGGTCTGTGGGATGCTATTGTGAGAAGCGAAAGTAAGTAATTAGATCGGAAAGGAGCTTTTTCATGTTAATCCTAAATAAAGAAAATATTAAGAATTCCAGATTATGGGAGCATGCAGGTATAGAAAATCTTAAATTTAATTATGAGAAAATGTCAGCTTTGACCAAAGAAAATCCTACATGGGTACACTTTGGGGCTGGAAATATCTTTAGAGGATTTATTGCTATGCTGCAACAATCACTACTCAATACGGGATCAGTAGATACAGGAATTGTTGTAGTGGAAACTTATGATGAGGAAATTATCGAAAAAATATATACTCCTTATGACAATTTAGGTTTATTAGCCATTATGAATACAGATGGTAGCTTAGATAAAAAAATTATCGGCAGTATCGGTGAAAGTCTAATTGGAGATCCTGCCAGAGAAAATGACTGGCAGAGAATACAAACTATCTTTTCTAAGCCTTCACTACAATTAGCAAGTTTTACAATTACAGAAAAAGGCTATAGCTTAAAGAACGCGGCAGGAAATTTTTCTGCCGATGTACAGGAAGATATGAATAAGGGGCCAGAAAAACCCAAAAGTGTGATGGCTAAAGTTGCATCATTGGCTTACACCCGCTATCAACACGGAGAACTACCAATTGCTTTTGTCAGCATGGATAACTGTTCCCATAATGGCGATAAACTTTTTAGTGCCGTAGAAACAATTTGTAGAAAATGGGCTGAGTTAGGTTTGGTTGAAGAGGGATTCTTGAAATATATAAATACTCCTGAAAAAGTCTCCTTTCCCTGGAGTATGATTGATAAAATTACACCTAGACCTGCCGAAAGCGTTAAAAATACATTGAATCAAAATGGCTTTGGCAGTACAGAGATTCTTTGTACGACAAAAAACACATTTATCGCTCCTTTTGTGAATGCAGAGAAACCTCAGTATTTAGTAATAGAAGATAAATTTCCTAATGGTCGTATGCCCCTAGAAAAGGTAGGCGTAATCTTTACTGATAGAGAGACCGTAGATAGAGTTGAGAAGATGAAAGTGTGTACTTGTTTGAATCCGTTGCATACTTCTCTTGCAGTTTTTGGTTGTTTGTTAGGGTATACGTTGATTGCCGATGAAATGAAAGATCCAAATCTAAAAAAATTAGTAGAAAAGATCGGTTACGAAGAAGGTATGCCGGTAGTTGTAAATCCACAAATCCTGGATCCAAAAGCTTTTATCAAAGAAGTGATTGAAGTAAGATTCCCTAATCCTTATATTCCTGATACTCCACAACGAATTGCATCCGATACATCGCAAAAGGTAGGAATACGTTTCGGAGAGACAATCAAGGCTTATTCTGAAAGAGCTGATTTAGATCCAGCAAGTCTTACTTTTATTCCTCTTGTAATTGCTGGATGGTGCAGGTATTTAATGGGGCTTGATGACCAAGGTAAGGAAATGAGCTTAAGTCCTGATCCAATGTTATCTACTTTAAAGAACTATATCTCCGGCATAAAGCTAGGGGATGTAGAATCTGTAAGAGATTCTTTACAGCCAATACTCACAAATGAAGAACTTTTTGGTGTAAATCTTTATCAAATTGGTTTAGGTGAAAAGATTGAGGGTTATTTTAAAGAAATGATTACTGGAGCAGGTGCCGTAAAAGCTACCTTAAAAAAACATTTAAAGAATTAAAGAATTCCATATCATTATATAAGATGTATATAGTAGATAAACCCAGGAGCATCGGCTCAAATACGCTTCTGGGTTTATATTACAGAGAGTATATATCCTGTTTTCTTACTTGTGATCTAATAAGCTATATTAGCTTTTAATTCGTATGTAAGTATAAAGAGAAAAAACAAAATCTTTACACTTATCGAAACATATTAAATTTGCTGAATTATATGTATTCACACCAATACAGCAAGATTTCCTCACACCGGATGAAATAAGGAATGTTTAGTAAGAATTGGTATTAAATTATATATGAGGAGATGATATTTTGGCAGATTCAAAAGAACCCGCGCAAATTCAAAATAACGGAGTGAAGTGGATATCAAATTTACTTGTATCTATCGATAAGGCTTTTGAAGAATTATCAAAGATATTGTTGCTAACAATGATCGTGATTGTATGTTTTCAAGTATTTGCGAGAAAATTGTTCAGCTATACACCAACTTGGTCTCTAGATGTCACAATATTTTTACTTATATGGTTTTCATTTTTGGGCATTGCGATGGGCTTCCGGGAAAGAATACACCTTGCTTTTACTTCCATCACATTTAGCAAAAAAGCAGATGTTTATATTGAAAAGGTCATTTCGATTACTGAAATTGTCTTTGCATTAATATTGATTGTTTATGGATCAAAGCTTATGATGAACGACTTTGGCCAAACTATTCCTACCATGGGTGATTTGCCTATAGCCTACAGAACTCTCGCAATACCGGTATCAGGTGTTCTTATTCTGTTCTATGGTATATTTCAATTTTTTGGTGTTGATTTGAAAAGACATAAAGGATTAGGTGGTGGGCATTGATGG